>JBDKLR010000106.1:0-47119 GCA_039795515.1 Pseudomonadota bacterium
AAAAGTCACCCACAGTGATGCTGAATTTCAAGGTGCCGCTATTGGTCGCATATTCAGCCAGGAAATCGGTTTCTGTGCCCATGGCTCTGCTGGGCAGAGTGGCGGTGGCCGAGTTGTCAGCGGTCACGCCGGTGGCGAATGTGCTGAGTGAAAAATCGGAAATGGTTTTGGTACCGCCAAAAGTGACGCGCACCTCGTTGCCATTTTGAATGTTGACCGTCAAACTTTTCTTGTCTTCATCCGAGTAACTGGAATCCAAGCGAGAGCGAATGGAAGCTTCGAGTTCACTGGCCAAATAATCCATGCGTTTGGATTCGGTGTTGGGCAGGGGTTCGGCCAGGTTCAAAGTACCGTTGATTTTTTTGCCATCGATGGTCAAGCTGTAGTTTTTGAACTCGTCCACACTGGGGTTGGTGGAGTCAAAACCGATGTTGGAGAGCACACTGCTGCTGCCATTGAGTTGGGCATTGATCTTGGCCACCACCTGCTCGTAAGTCATGGGCGTGGAATCGAGTTGGATGGTTTTGTTTTCGTAGGTGTTGGTGTCTGACTTCAACACCGACAAGGTGAATGTCTGCGAGTCTGAGAAGTTGAAATAGTGCTCGTCGCCAAACTTGCGGTTGATCACATTGGTCAATTCTTTGGCGATTTGAACGCCAGACAGCGTCACAGGCTTGCCTGCCAAGTGCTCCAAACCAATGGACACGGGGACACCAGAATCATCAATGTCGATTTGGAACAAATCGGTCAAGTCTTTGGCGCTCAATTTAGAGAAATCAATGCCTTGCAAGGAACCCAAGCCTGTGGCTTTGTCACCGGCAATTTGGGCAGGCTCTGAAATGCGCTTGTCGGTCAATTGATTCAAGGAAAACTTCTGGGTCTTGGTGTTGACCAGCAAGTCACTCACTTCACTCTCGGGTTTGAGCTGACCGTATTTGTTCACATACATGTTTTCGCCGCTGATCGGGTCAGTGGCTTGTTGCAAAGCAGCGGCCACCAGCGTGTCACCCACATACACATAGGTTTGCCATTTGTTGTTGGGGTCTGCCTGGCTCGCGTTTTGTGTTTTGGCGTAATAGACCGTGGCCAAGTAACCATTGCCACCTTTGTCATACACGGTCAAGGCGGTGCTCTTGTTGTAGGTGGCGGGATCGTTGCGGTTGAAGGCTTTGGTCACCAACTGCGCATCCGCAGGAAAGTTCAAACCCAGCTGCACCAAAGATGTTTCTTTGGCCATGCCAGTGGTTTTTTGCGGAATGGTCAACACGTTCATGTCGCTCAAATTGGCTTTACCGGTCGAGTCCACTGACGCCGCCATCAATCGTTGGCCTGCAGAGTTCACCACGTTGTACTGGTCGTTCATCATGAACGAGCCGTTGCGCGTGAAGATGTCCTGGAATCCGTCGGCTGATTTCAAGGGGAAGAAACCGTCACCTGAAATCGCCAAGTCCAAGGTGTTGGACGAGAAGTTCATATTGCCCTGTCCAAACTCTTGCGTCACGCGCTTCAAAGACACACCTTGACCAATCGTCGAGGTGGCTTTTTGCAATGGCGAGGTGGCAAAAATGTCACCAAAGTCGGCACGACTGCGTTTGAAACCAACGGTACTCGCGTTGGCAATGTTGTTGGATGTGACGCCCAATTGAGCGGTCGCAGCGTTCAAACCAGTGAGTGAGGTAAAAAAGGACATGGTCTAGTTACTCCGTTTGTATTTTTTTCGTTCGATCAGTAAGCGATGCGTTTGACTTCAGCCATGCTGACTGATTTGCCACCATCAACTTCCAGCAGCCAAGTGTTGTCACCAGTGCCCGCATTGCTGACACTGCGAACCGTGGCCAAGGTGTTCACCACTGGCTGAATCGCCTTGCCTTGTGCATTGGCCAACACCTGCATGGTGTAGGTGCCATCGGGCATGGTGGCGCCGCCATCGTTCATGCCGTCCCAAGTGAGCTTCATGGCGCCCACAGCCTGGGCACCGAAAATTTGCTTGCGAACCACTTGGCCTTTTTCGTCCATGATTTGCATCTGCACACCTTCAGCCCCTGTGGGCAGATCGACGGTGGCTTCGATGGGTTGACCACCGAGCAAGACCAAGGGGCCATTGGGTACTGCAACTTTGCGACCAATCATGGATGCACCGGCCAACATCTTGTCGCCTTGCAAACTCTGCACCATGGCTTCCATGCTGGTTTTCATGGCGGTGGTGGCTTCCAATTGAGAGAACTGCGCCAGCTGTGCGACGAAGGCCTCGTTCTTCACCGGGTCTAACGGGTTTTGGTTTTTCAATTGGGTGGTGAACAACGTCAAAAATGCGCCTTGGTCCATGGTGTTGGAGGGCGCTTTGACTTTGTTTTTCGCGATGTAATCCTCGTAGCTGACGATGCCGCTGGGCAAAGGTGCTTTGGCAGGTGTTGCGGTGGCCATGTCAATCTTTCAAGGTTCAGGATTTGGTGATTTCAATGGTGCGCATCATCAATTGACGAGCGGTGTTCACCACTTCCACGTTGTTTTGGTAAGAGCGTGAAGCGGCCATCATTTCGACCATCTCTTGCATTTCATTCACGTTGGACAAATACACATAGCCGTTTTCATCGGCGGATGGGTTGCCCGGATCGAACAAGCTGCGAATGGGTGTGGGGTCGTCCACCACCTGGTCCACTTTGACGCCGCCTTGGTACTGAAAGCCTGCGTTGGTCATTTCTTCTTTGACCAAGGCTTTGAACACGGTGCGCTTGGCGCGGAAGGCCTCACCTTCGGACTTCGCCACCGTGGTGGCATTGGCCAAGTTGGAGGCGGTGGTGTTCATGCGCACCATTTGGGAGTTGAGCGCCGTGCCGGCAATGCCAAAGACGCTGTCAAGGGTTCTCATCGGTTATTCCCCTTTCAATGCTTTGCGAAGACCGCCAATGCGGTTCTCCAAGAAGTTCAGGGTGGTTTGGTAGTCGGCTGCAGCCTTACCAAACTGCGCTTGTTCAACGCTGATTTCCACAGTGTTGCCATCAAATGAGCTGTTGAATGGCACGCGGAATCGCTTGCCGTCATCGGGTTGTTCTTCCAATGCGGCGTAATGCTTGGCATTCGTGGCTGCCAGGTATTCGCGACTGGTTTCTTTCAGCATGGCCTTGAAATCCAGGTCCTCTGCTTTGTAATTCGGGGTGTCCGCGTTGGCGATGTTGCGCGACAACACTTCCAAGCGTTGACTGCGCACGCCGAGGGCGCGCTCATGGATGCCAAATGCACCAGCCAATAAGTCCATCACACACCTCCTCAGTTGTTGTCACCGCCGTTTTCACGACACCTGGCCCTCAAGTTGAGGAGCCTCCGGTCGATACTTGCAAGTTGTGTGCCACCAAAAGCTGAGAACTAAGCGCTGAATAGAAACTGAATCGGGCGGCAATGGTTCACCGCCCCCTCCCCCCAGATGGCAAGTTTTTGCCGCTCAGCGCAAAAAGTCTTGGTTCAAATAAGCGCTCACCCGAAGGGCTTGGGCGCGGTTGAGTGAGGCATTCGGATTGGCCTGTGTGGTGTTGGCTTGGGCCAGGGTTTGCGCATGCTCATGCTTGCTCAGGCGTTGAATCGCGTTTTGATACAGCCCTTGCATGATGGAGTTGCGCGTGATGGGCGCTGATTTGTCGTTGTTCACATACAGTTGCTTGGCTTGCGAACCCGCGATGTTCAGATCCGCGTCTGGCGCTTTGATGCTGCGTGCGGCTGGTGTGAGCACAGTCAAATACAAGTCGTCCAGGCTGGTGGGGCCCATTTTTTTCAGCCCGGTTTCATCGAAATACTTGGACACCATGTCCAGCTGTTGCAACACACTGTGGTTCAAGATCTCTTTGGGGTTGCTGCCAAAACCCGCGCTGGCAGCGCCCCGGTCTGGGCCGTCACAAAATTGAATGATGCCGTGGCAGCGGTTGTTGCTGGCCTTGGGATTCATGCCGTCGCTTTCCATCAAGGTCATGCGGGCGAAGTCGTCAGGCGCGAACTGGTAAGTGCGCGACATGTTCAAGATCTTGTCGAACACCTGTTGGCGATCTTGCGGCGGGATGAATCCTTTGGCCACGGCGCGGTCCAGGGTCTTTTCCAACACCGGGTGGCTGCCTGCGGCGACCTGGGTTTTGTGGGGCAGGGCTTTGGTTTGCGACGCCGCATTCATGGCCAAAGCATTGTTGGCCACCGGGGGTTGGCTGCTGGCCACAGTGCCGTTGTTGAGGGCCACCGCCTGGTTCAAGGCCGCCATGTTCAGGCGCTGCCCTGGAAAGATGCGGTCCGGATTGGTGATGCCGTTGGCTTTGGCGAGGTCTTGCGACAAGCTCAAAGCCTGCGCATTGCTCACAGGCCGACCCATGGCTTCCATGTGATTTTTCACAATGCTGCTCAGGGTGTCGCCTTCTTGGACAGCCACACTGGGCACCCTCGGGTTCAAAATCGTCGATGAATTGACACCTTGTTTGGTTTGCAACTGCGCCAAGGTTTGGGCGAAACCCACCCGACCAGGCGATGAAGATGATGGTGGACGAACAGCGGCATTCGCGTCATTTGGATTGACAAATGCGGTTTTGACGAGTGCCTTGGAATCAATATTGAAGTTCATTTTGCGCTCGGTGTGGGTCAAAAAAGGTTGGCATCAAATTTGCATCGGTGTTGGGCGTGACGCCTGAAAACGTCAAAACAACCACACCCTTGGAGAACATCTTGCAAATGCTGTGCCGAACTTTTCAAACCTTGCAAAACCCGGGCGTCAAAAGCCTGGTGGCCGCAGGCGTGCTGATCGGTGGCGCTTGGGCGCCTGCTGGCGCCCAAAACGCAGCTGCCAATCCAGGCTGGGCTGCGCTTGAGCAAGGTGCCAAACAATATGTGGTGAACACTTACAAGGTGGAGGCACCTTCGGTCCACATCATGCCGATGGACCACCGGATCAAATTCGAGGCCTGCACCCAAGACATCGTGTTTGACCAGCCTTTTGGCAACAAACAAAGCGTGCGCGCCCGCTGTGCAGAGCCGGTTTGGCAGCATTTCGTCATGGTGCAAATGCGCTCGGGTCTGGGCGCGCAGTTCGCGCCGAGCGCCCCCAACAACACGGTGACCCGCATGGTCTGGGTTTCGACACAGGCTTTGAAGCGCGGCACCCCGATCCAAGCGGGTTTGTTCAAAGCAGTCGAACAAACCGTTCCATCTCATGAAACACGGCTGGTTAGCGATGAGCGAGAGCTCACTAACATGGAGTTGTTGCGTGACCTACCCGCCAACACACCGCTGAAATTGCAGGACATGAAAGCCGCCACCATGGTCAAACGCGGTCAGCAAGTGACCGTGGCTGTGGGCGAAGGCAAGGGTTTCCTGATCACGGTCAGGGCCGAAGCGCAGCAAGATGGATTGCTGGGCGAACAAATTCGCTTGAAAAACCCCGAGTCAGGCCGATCATTGAGTGCGGTGGTCACTGGCGTGAACATGGCTCGCGGCATGTGAAATGAATACCAAATGATTCTTTACACAAAATCTGATCTATTCAAGCCCTTGGCTCTCAAGTCTTTAGATTTGAGACCGATACTGTCGATGTCGAGTCAACTTCAAAGTGTTTACCACCTGTTTCAAAGGAATCATCATGACTGACCCTATCTCCGCCAACAATCCTCGGATTTCGACAGCCAACACGGCTGCCCGTTCCTTGGAAAAATTGGACAAAAAATCTGCTGCTGACAAAACATCATCAGCACCCGCGGCCAAGGCCCCTGCCCAAGCTCAAGGCGGTGACTCTGTGAACCTCAGCAATGTGCAGCAGCGCATCAATGACCAGCCCGATTTCGATCGCACCAAGATTGAAGCGATCAAAGCCGCCATTCAAGGCGGCAACTACCCGATCAACCCTGGCCGCATCGCGCAAAACTTTGTGTCCATCGAGAAAATGATCCAAGGCTAAAGGCTGCTGCCATGTCTGACACCGCCACAATCGAACAACACCAATCTGTCGACCAGGCACATGCCTTGGTTGACCGTTTGGAAGCCTTGCTGGAGCAAGAGTTCAACGCGCTCAAGGTGCAAGATCTGGATCAGTTTGAAGTGCTGTTGGAAGAAAAAAACCACCTGTTGGCCGAACTCGGCCGCTTGACCGGTGTGCGTCAACCCGAAGACGCGGACAAGCTCGGTGCCCACTGGAATGAATTCCGCTCACGCATGATGGCGTGTCGCGATTTGCACCGACGCAATGAAATCTTGATCATGCGCAAACTCGACGCCATTCGCGGCGCTTTGGAGAGTTTGAACGTGACCGACCCCACCAGCCCGGTGGAGGTGTACGACCGTTTGGGTCAAATCAAGCGACTGCGTCGCATGCGTGGCTTCACCGAAGCCTGAGGCCGGTCACTCAGGCTTCTCGCCCTTTCTTTTCGTCGCCAGGCTGCATGCCTTTGAGCCAATAAACCCAAGACAAAATCACCGCCACCGCGGTGTACATGTCTTGCGTGATCTCATCCCCCACATCCAATTTGCTGAGCAGCGCCAGCAGCTGCGGGTCTTCCGCCACATACACCCCTTGTTTTTTGGCTTCTTGCAAGATTCGCAAGGCCAACTCGGCTTGCCCCTTGGCCACCACCCGCGGGGTTTTTTGCATGCCGTATTCCAGTGCCACGGCTTCCAAATGGGGTTTGTGCATCTTGTTCTTTCAGGCGGTGGTGTCAATCACCGAGCCACGCGTGCCCGAGGCTTCCCCCGCGCGCACCAAGGGCCTTGGCGCATTGAAGATTTGAAATGAATGCAGTTTCAAGCCCGCCGCGCCCAACTCCAAACCGAGTTCTCCAGCGCGTTGCCTTGCCATCCCGGCCACATCGCTGCGCAAAGCCCACATCACCAAATCCACACTGGTGCTTTGGGAAATGACCGTGTTGAGCCAAATTTCACCCAACAAGCGACTGCGCGAATGGATGTCCACACTCAAGGGGGTTTCTTCCTGACCGGGTTTGCGCGCTGGTTTTTGAAAATGCAGCTCGACCGGGTCGGCGTCGATGAACGGCAACACCACATGCAAGGACAGATCGCCATTCAGCCATTTTTGAGCGCCCTGGGTTTGCGCCGCTTCCAATTCACGGGTGGCGGCTTCGAGCTCTCGGCTGCGCTCTTTGTCCACACCGCTGGCCGCGCCTTCTTGGGACATCGCCAGCAGTTGTTTGAGGATGCCTTTGAGGTCGTCTTCGGGTGTTTGGGCTTGCGACAACACATTTTCCAAACTGCGGGCTTGTCCCATCACCGCGCGTTTGAGCATGGTGGGGTTCATTTGCGCCATGGCGCTGCGTTGCTGCAACAGCCGTTGAACCAGCGCGGCCATTTCGCCCTGTCCGCGCCAAAGGCCCAAGTCCATGTCATTCATGAGTTTGGAGAAACTGGCAAAGCCCGAAGGCTGGGTGAGCAACAAACCAATCGCGGTGTTGAGCTGCTGTGGGCCGTGCACATCCAGGGCTTTGGTGTGGCCAAAACCGGCGGATGCAGGCGTGGCGGTGGAGCCTTGGCCGGTGGGATAGGCCTGGATCAAAAAACCCCAGCCACCTGGTGTGTGGTTGACTCTTAAAAAAGGCTTGTCGCCATCTTTGAGCACCCAACCATTGGGCAATTCAAAGAAGAAATCTTTCAGCCACAAGCGCACCCGTTGGTCGCGCACCTCGGCAATGGCTTGGACGATTTGACCGTCGCGTAAACCCAATTGCTGCGCCACCGGGGTTTGCACCCACAAACTGCGCGCCTCGAGTTGGACCTGAGGAACGCGGGTGGCAGCAGAGATAGCGTCGGGACCGAACATGGACAGGGGTCCTTGGGGTGCTGCTCAAGCAGCAGCAATCTCAGGGGTAACGAACCCAGTTGCGCTTGGGATCGGGCATGCCTGGATTGTGCCCTGATTGGTGTGCTGCCGCGCCACCGACAGGCGGCACATTGACAGGGGTCACCACATTGGCTTGGGCCACGGCCGTCGTGGGCGCTTCGACAACTGGGGCAGGCGCAGGGGCAGCAGCCAGGCTGGGCATCAATTTTTTGACCAACTCGGTTTGATCAGGCAAGGACAAGGTGGTGCCGGCCAGCAAACTCTTGGGGTTGCCTTTGACAAACGACTTGGGGTTGTTTTGCACCAAGGCTTCTCGCAACACATCCACGCGCAAAGGGCTGCTGGCATAAAACTTTTGAATGATGCGGTCGATGGTGTCACCCGCTTTGACCTTGTAGCTGCCGATTTCAGCGACAGCGGCGGCTTCCTTGGGCGCATCAGCCGATGAAGACGCAGGTGCTGCAGGTGCTGCCGCAGGTTTGGCTTTCTTCGCCACCGCTTTGGGTTTGTCATTCTCTTCAGATGCGGGTGCTTTGGCGGGACCATCCAACTGAATGAGTGATTTAGGCACTTCCAAAGGCGCTTGCTTTGTAGGCTCTTGGGCCCATGCTTGCAAGACCAAACCGTTGAGGATCAACGCGACAGGCCATGCATAAACAGCGTGACGGATTTTCATGGGTGAACTCCTTGGAATCTTTCAGGGCGTGTGGGGAATGGCCACCCATTGGGTGTTGCCAGCAAATTTATGGGCTGATTTCAATTTGAGCTCAGCGTGATGAGGACCCAACGACACCACCTCGGCCAAGGCCAGGCTCTCGAGCGCCTTGGGTTCCAAGGTGCGGGCGGGCAATTGTTGGCGGTCTGTCAGCACCATGTGGGCACCCATTTTCAAGCCACTGGTGGCTCCGCCTGCGATGCGCACCGAGTCACTGCGGACCTTGACGATGTCAAACTGGGGCACTCTGCAAGACAAGGTGCGTTCCATGCCTTTGACAAAACCATCCAAGGCCGCCTGGATTTGGGCCACCACCACCGGGCTCAAAGGCCTGCTGGATGTGGGCACTTGGCGGGGTTGATCGATGTTGATTTGTTGCTCTGCCACATAGACACGCTCGCCATTGGATTTGACCAACAACTCCCAACGCAAGTCATATGCAGACACCTGGGGCATGCCAGCGGCCATGCTGGGTGTGAGGGTGATTTTCAGCACATAGGGAATATGGTGATCGCCTTGGCCCACCAACAGTTGTTCGTAACTGCTGTTGACCACCGCGCGTTCAACCACCCGCCATTGGCTGGCTTGTTGAGCGGCCTTGAAAACCTCTTGCTTGAGTTGAAGGGCGACTTGCTGCGCTTCAAATTGCTGGTTCACCGGGATGTTGGACCCGTACTGCATCTCCCACACCATCTGGTGCCACGCGGCCAATTTGGCGGGTGTTTTGCAGGTGCCAGCAGGCAACGGCTTGCTGTTCATCTCCACCTGGTCCAGATCGCGGCCATAGGCCATCACCCGGATGCCACGCACTTCCATGCCCGTGACAAAACTGCTGGCTTCACGCAACACGCCCGATCCGTCGATGAAAGCGGCAGAGCGCACCTCGGTTGGTCCCTCCATGGCACGCTTGACCAGAGATTCGCGGATCGCTTGCAAGCGGTCCTCGGCACTCAAGGGGTCGGCGTGGACATGCCAGCCACTGGACAGTGCCAGAGCGAGCATGAATAGGGCCAAACGCATCGGGGCAAACATGGTGTGTGTCCAGCGATCAGCGGGTGGTGCGTGCAGCGATTTGTGTCAAGTACAGCATGCGCAAGTCTTGCACCGAGTTGCGGTCCAAAGATAGGGTGGTTTCGTAAGTGTCGTCACCCACAGGGGTGATGCTGACCAACTGCGCACCGTAAATCACGCCTTCCACACGGGTGCGGAAGGTGTCGTTCAACACGGTCATGTCAGCCACCGTGGTGTTGGCGTCCAGTTGTTGGCCATACACCTGTTCGGTCAATGCGCGGTAAGCGTCGAGCTTGGACGCGCGAATAGCCAACAGGCGTTGCTGTGCTGGGTTCTTGTGGTTTTGCACGCTGATGACCGCATAGCCTGTGGCCACATAAGTCTCGCGCTTGTCCATCATGGGGGTGATCATGGAAGCAGGTTGTGCTTCGGTGGCGTTGCTCGGTGCAGCCTTGTTGACGGCAGCAGGTGCAGACGAGGTCACAGACACCGCCGGGCCAGGCGAGGCGGCATAAGGACGAATGGCTTCGCAAGCTGTCAATGAAGACAATGCCACTGCGGTCAAAACAAAACGGTAGATCATGGTGATTTCCTCTCAGTTTGAAACTGTGGGATCTGGCTCATCCAGACACACTTGTTTCATGGGGTACATGCGAAGAATCGACCACTGCGCCAACTTCTTTAAGACCATTTGCAAAGTGGCCGAATACTTTTGACGGCTTGCCTTGAACAGCCCATGAGAGACAATGCATCAAGCATGAAGCAACCTGCATTTTTCATTGGCACCAGCCCCATCGCTCAAGCTTTGCGGCGCTTGGTCAGCACCATCTCCAACTCGAATGCCACCGTCCTGATCACAGGCGAAAGTGGCACGGGCAAAGAGTTATTGGCGCGTTCATTGCACGAACAATCGGATCGTGCAGGTGGTGCTTTTGTACCTATAAATTGCTCAGCCATCCCCAAAGAATTACTCGAAAGTGAGCTTTTCGGTCACCGCAAAGGATCTTTCACGGGTGCCGTGGCCGACCGCATCGGCCGCTTCGAGTTGGCCCATGGGGGCACCATCTTTTTGGATGAAATCGGTGACATGTCTTTGGACATGCAGGTCAAGTTGCTGCGCGTGTTGCAAGAGCGGGTGATTGACCCGGTCGGCTCCACCCGCCAAATCCCGATCGATGTTCGTGTCATTGCCGCCACACACCGTGATTTAGAAGCCGAAATTCAAGCCGGTCGTTTTCGCGAGGATTTGTACTATCGGCTTAACGTGCTGCCCGTGGTCACGCCCCCGTTGCGCGAACGTCCCGAGGACATCGCCGAGCTGATTCGGTTTTACGCCGACCATTACAAACTCCCGCATGGCCCATCGGTGCGTTTTGCCCCCGACTTTCTGGAAGCCTTGGTGGCCTATCCTTGGCCGGGCAATGTGCGCGAGTTGTGCAATTTGATGGACCGATTCAGCACCTTGTATGCCGGTCAGTTGCTTGATTTGCGCGCCATCCCTGCCAATTTGTTGCCCAAAGGTTTGGTGCCCATCCAAGCCGAGATGTTGCAACGCAATGGTCCCGTGGTGAATACCCAAGAAATGACGCCACCACCCGAGGTGCTGGCTGAAATGGGGGCTGCCAATCAACACCATTTGGAGCCTTTGACCGATCAGCCGCAACCGCAAGACAACGAGATTGAAAGCATCATCATGTTGGCCCAGGGCATGCCTCATTTGCCACCCGAGGGCTTGTCGCTGAAAGACCGTTTGGCGGAAATCGAGCGCAACATCATCGAACAGGCCTTGGAGCGCTCACAGGGCAATGTGTCGCGCACCGCCAAGTTGCTCAACCTGCAACGCACCACCTTGATCGAGAAGATCAACAAGTACGAGTTGCGAACCGCCTGATATTTATTGCGGGTCTTGGTTGAGCACCGTGATGCTCATGCGGCGGTTGCGCGGATCAAATTTGTCTTTCGGGTTGAACGGATCGGTGTCCGCCACGCCCTCAATGCGCTTGAATCGCTCTTCCTTGATGCCTTTTTTCTGCAGCACTTGACGGGTCGCCTCGGCACGTTCTGCGGACAAGGACCAGTTGTTTTTGCCATCCGGGTTTTGGAACGGCACGGCATCGGTATGACCTCGAATGGCCACTTGGTTGGGCATGCCCGCCAAGGAGCCTGCCACTTCACCAATCAATGCAGCCGCTTTGCCTTGCATGCCGGCGGCTCCACTGGGGAACATGGCAAAGTCGGCGTTGTCGATGATCTCAATGCGCAAACCGTCTTTGTCACGGCTGATCGCCACCTTGTCTTTCAAGGATTCGAATTTCTTGTTCTCAGCCAGTTTTTCTTTGAGTTCTTTTTCAAGTTTTTCAAAGTTTTCTTTGTCTTGTTGTTCGGCAATGGCTTTGCGCTCGGCCTTGCTCAGCTTGTCGGGGTCGCTGCCCCCTTCGCCTTGACCGCCTTCACCTGAACCCATGCCCTCGCCTTTGCCGCCCTTGGACGGGTCTTTGGCTTCGTTTTCATTTTCAGGACCGGGATCGGTGTCGGGATTGGGACCGCCTTCGGACTTGGGCGTCAAGCGCTCGAGCAAACCTGTTTGGCGAGCGGCATAAGGAAATGCATCCGGGTCGATGATCGAGCGACCACCCAACACACCGTTGGAACCGGCCAATTGACCCACGGGCACCAAGCTGTGAGAAGTGGGTTTGAAATAGTCTGCAATGCTTTTGCGTTGGTCGGCATTGGAGGCACCCAACAACCACATCAACAAGAAGAACGCCATCATGGCGGTCATCATGTCGGCCAGCGCAATCTTCCAAGCACCACCGTGGGCACCACCGTGGCCATCTTCAATTTTCTTGATGATGATGACCGGCGCCAAGCCCTCCGCTGCGGGTGGGGCATCGGCAGCAGGTGGCGCTTCAGGCGCCGCATCAGGTGCCGCGTCGGCGGCAGCTGCAGCGGCTTCTTCTGTGGCGGCGGCGGCTTGTTCGTCAGCCATGTTTACTTGCCTCGCATGCCGTCAAAAATTTCACCAAACGACGGCTTGTTGTGGTGGTTGATCACCGAGCGAGCCGCTTCAATCACCAAAGGCATGGGGTGGCCATGCAAATTGGCCACGATCAATTGTTGGACACATTTGAGCATTTCGCCGTCTTCATCAATCACCTGTCCGATGCGAACCGAGAAAGGACCGGCCAAACCGTACGCCAACAACACGCCCATGAACGTACCCACCAGCGCTGAACCAATCAAGGCACCCAGCACAGGAGGGGGTTGGTCAATCGCGCCCATGGTCTTCACCACACCCAACACACAGGCCACAATGCCCAGCGCTGGCAACGCACCTTCCATACCGGCCCAGAAAGCCTGGTTCATCATTTCATGGTGGTGGTGGTTTTTGATGGAGGCGGTCATCACGTCTTCCACCGCATAAGGACTCAAGTTACCTGAGGACACCACCATCAAACGAACGGTGTCACAAATCATGTCGAGCAAGGCATGGTCTTGCAAGATGGGGGGGTATTCGGCAAAGATCGCGCTGGACTCGGGGTTTTCGATGTGTGGCTCCAGGGCCACCGCGCCTTCGGCCTTGAGTGTTTTCAATATCTTGGACACCACCAAAATCACCGCGAGGTAATCTTCCTTGTGGTACTTGGGACCTTTGAACACTTTGCCGACTGCGCTGAAACCAGCGCCAACGCCGGCCTTGCTGTTACTGATCATGGCGGCCGCCACAGCCGCGCCGAAAATTTGTGCAAATTCCCATGGCGCAGCTTTGATCACAGGGGTCATGTCACCACCGTGGGCGACGAACACCCCGAAAACCGCGACCATCAAAACAACCAAACCGACTGCTGCCATGTCTCACTCCAAGTGTTAAAGCATGCGGTGTTGATCAACACTGCATGCCTTTCAAATCTTCCCCGCAAGCCTAACTGAAACGAATACCTGATCCAGGCATCCGGCTTCAATTCATGGTCACGCCCGTGGGGGCAGACCTGGGGATCAATGCAGGCACAGTTTCCCATGCACTGCGAATTTCAGTCATCAAGCCATGGATTTCGTCCAAGGCCGCAATGTCATTGCGTGCATTTACGTGCAACAAACGACGTGTGATGTAGTTATAAAGTTCATTCAAGTTGGTGGCGAGTTCACCACCTTTGTCGAAATCCAATGCACCTTGCAGGCCCAACACGATGCGGCTGGCACGCGCGATGGCTTTGGATTTTTCACCGATGTTGTTGTGCTGAATATGGCCTTTGGCAGTTGCCAGACTTTCAATCAGTCCGTCAAACAACATTTGAATCAGTTCGACGTTGTTGGATTTGGAAACGCCTGTGCTGACTTTGACTTGTCCATAGCTCTCAATGGCTCGGTTGTTGGCTCGCATGATCAAAGACTCCTGTTTTATTTCGTTGACCATGGCTGAATCGGCTTGTCGAGCTTGAACTTGAGAATGCATATCGCGACCTCAGTCATCAAGCAGGCATGGGCTTGGCTTCTTCAGCCAAGTTCATGTCGGGGTTGTTCAAGACTGGCGCAGGCGCTGCGGTGCTCACGGGTGTTTGATTCAAGCCGGACAAATCAGGCTGCAACACCTCACCTGTTTCTTGGTGTGTGAGTTGTGCCGCTGCGGGCGTTTCTTCGGCTTCAGGGGGCGGCAAATCTTGGCCGCTCTCTTCTTCGCCTTCAGGGTGGATCAGCAATGTGGCCGAGTAAGCCTCGGTCAAACCCACACCGATGCGGGCGTAAATCATGGCGGTCACTTGGTCCAAGGACTGCTGAATGCGCAACACATCCTCGGGCTTTTTGGCAGAGAAATCGACGCCTGCTTGGTAAATGCTGGCCAAGTGGTGCATGGGCAACCACGATTCAATCGAGCCGCGCGGGGTGGGAATGATGCGGTTGTTGGTGGGCACACCAGCGGTGCCTGCTTTGCCGTGGCTGTAGCCTTCCATGAACACTTGTTCAATGTGTTGGCGCAACACAGGTTCGTAATGGGGCTTGAGGCTGGAGACAAACTTGGCGTCCACGCCGGGCACCGGAATGCCACTCATGGCGTCCCACAAGGTTTTGCCGACCAACTCGCCAAACAAACCATCGTTGTAGGTTTGCGGCAAATCGGGTTTGGCATAGCCTTGGTAAATGACGTTGACTTTGTCGACGATGTAGAGCACCAAGACAAAAACCAACAACAAACCCCAGGCCAAAAACAATTGGAAGAAGCTGCTCATGCGGTTCTCCTGTTGGACTTGGCCACGGGCTCCTGACTCACTTGCAATTCACCACGGAGTTTTTTGACCACCGACGACAAGATCTGACTGACGCGCGATTCGCTCACCTCCAACACCTCACCGATTTCTTTGAGGTTGAGCTCTTCCACATAGTAAAGCTGCATCACCAGTTGTTCACGCTCGGGCAGTTGTCCAATGGCTTCGGTGACCGCCTGCATGAACTCGGCCTCTTCCACCATCACATCGGGTTGGCGCGAGGAATCATCGGCAATGCTCATCACCTCTTCGGTGACCACTTCGAGTGAATAGGTTTCAAAACGTCGGGCTTTGCCGCGTTCTTTTTGGAAATCATCCAGGTCTTTGCCCATGTGCTCGGCCATTTCGGCCTGGGTGGGCGCACGACCCAACTCGGAAGACAAAGCGTGCAAGGTTTCGTTGTGGGTTTTGTTGAACGCCACCGCAGAACGTGGCAAGAAAGACAAGCGACGCACCTCGTCGAGCATGGCACCGCGCACACGGCTGTGGGCGAAGTTTTCGAAATCCACACCCTTGCTGGCGTCAAACACACGAGACGCTTCGAGCAGGCCCATCATGCCTACCTGAATGAGTTCATCCAATTCCATGTAGGCCGGAACACGGGCTTTCAAATGCAAGGCCACGCGTTTGACCAAGCCCAAGTGGGCCAACACCAACTCCTCGCCTTGCGGGCGGGCTTGTTGGTACATCTTCATCGGGGACATCGGTCTCATGATTCATCCGCATTGCTTTGCAGCAAGCGCTCCATGAAAAACTGCAACCCACCCGACGGGTGGTCGATGGGTCGCAACTGGGTGCACAACTCGGCCAAACGACGGAAGTCGCGTGCCGCAGCCGTGCCAGGGGCCAATTCCATGACGGATTGGTATTTCTTCAAAGCAGCCAACACCATTTCATCGCGCTCGATGGCGGTCAGGTAGTGGATGGATTCGTTCAAAAAGCGCACACACACATCGTTCAAGCGCTGGTAAAGCTTCCAGCCCTGGGTTTGGGTGTCCACCATGTTGGGCAAGAGGTAGATTTCATCGAGTTGCAGTTCTTGCGACAGCACTTTGATGGTGCCGTAAGCATCGGCAATCGACGAGGGATCGTCTTGCACCACGATGAATCGGCGCTGACAGGCGCCCAGGAACGCCAGCACCGAGGGCGAAATGCCTGCAGCCACGTCCACAATCAAATAGTCAATGTCTTTACCCAAGTTGCTGAAGGCTTGCACGATGCTGGCCGCTTGCACTTGGCTCAATGCCGCCAGTTCTTGCATGCCCGATGCACCCGGGATCAGCTGAATCCCTTGGCGCGTGGTCAAGGTGATTTCTTCCAGGGTTTTTTGGCCAGCCAAGAAATGGCTGAGGTTGTATTCAGCGCGCGCGCCCAAGGCGATCTGTGCATTGGCCAAGCCCAAGTCGGCGTCAAACAGCATCACATCGTGGCCACGCTGGGCCAATGCGACCGCGAGGTTGATCGACACCGTGGTTTTGCCCACGCCGCCCTTGCCACTGGCGATGCCGATCACTTCGGTGGATTTGCGGTTAGTCATGCGTTGCCCCTGCTTGTTGTGTTGCCAAACGGGTGATTCTGGCTGATGCCATGGCCATGGTGCTGCGCATGTCTTCGTGGGCGGGTTCGACCGCACTCAAAGACAGGTTGCCCAAAGCCACGGTGACCAGTTCGTCCACTTGCAACTGCTGGCTCCATTCACCAAATCGCTCGCCGCGGCTGGCCGCGCTCACACCGACATGGCCCTCGGTCAACACTTGGATGAGAGACCAAGGCTGCGAGGCTTCGTCGAGTTTGCTGATCATCAGGCTTTGCCATTGGATCTGCGGTGTCGAGAGCAGTCGGCGCAAAGACGACTGTGAAGCGTCGGCGGGGACCACGATGTGGCATTGCACTTCGGGTGCGATGTTGACAATGTCGGCAACGCGCTCGGCCATTTGCACCCCAGGGGTGTCAATGATGATGAATTTGCGTTGGCTGTGTTCTTCCAGCAGCAACTTCAAGGTCGTGGCATTGGTTGCACGGAAGCAATCCACGCCAGATTGGGCACTCAACAACTGGGTTTGGTTCCAAGCGCCAGCCCGTTGATCGCTGTAACTGATGACCGCCACTTGCTCGCTGCCCAAAGTGACACTGGCGTGTTGCGCCAAACGCGCCACCATGAGGGATTTGCCGGCACCCGAAGGGCCTGCAATCGCATGCACACCTTGCTCGGGAATGGCCACGTTGCTTTGCTGCATCGAATGACACAGTTGGCGGCGGATTTCTTCCAGCGCAGGATCGACATCTTCAAAACTTTGGATGCTGTCCACCAACAAGGCGCGCAAGGCTGCGGGAATCGCTGCTTCTTGCAAGGCATTGTGCAAAGGCAACAAACTGCGTGACAAACCAGCGCCTTGCCAAGCCAATTGCTGGCTGAGCTTGAATTCTTTGCGCAGGCTGGCGAGTTCTTCGCGCACCATGTCGACGATTTCTTTGCCACGCACCATGTCGCGTTCTTCTTGCGCGGCTTGGACGGCAGATGAAGCGATGGCGGGTGCGGCCACCACAGGCGCAGCAACGGGCGCAACCACAGGTGCTGCTGCCACTGTTGGGGCAGCCACCTGGACTTCGGGTTCTGGTTCGATCACTGCCTGGGCCTTGAGCGTGGAGGCCGGCACGAAACCTTCGGTCATTTCAGTCTTGGCGGTTTTGGCGGGACGTTTTTGACGCGCCATGGTTTGATCGAGCACTTGACCAAAACTGGCTGGCGTTTCACTGGCTCCAGTTTCTGGCAAGGCATAGGTTTTGTCGGTGGGCACAAAGGCCTCGGCCACAGCGGCTTCGACGCTCATGGGTGGAATGTCCACGGCCACAATCAATTCGGTTTGACCGCGCACTTTGCTGCTGGAGATGACGAGCACGTCAGGACCGTACAGGGCCACCGCTTTTTCGTTGGCGGCGCGTGTGTCACGTGCAATGATTCGTTTGAGTTCCATGTTGTTTCTCGCAGGTCAAAAATCGTTGTGGTTGTCAGGAGCGGTTCATGGCATTCACAGTGTGAATCACCTTGACGGCTTGGTCATCGGGAATTTCGCTGTAGGACAGCACAGTCAAGTCGTTCACGCGGAATCGCACCGCTTTGGACAACCAACCGCGAATCAAAGGCGACACCACCAACACGGCAGCGTGTCCTTCTTCTTCCATCTCTCGGGCGCCCATGCGCAATGAATTGAACAAGTTTTCGGCCAAGCTGGGTTCCAGCACAACGGGCTGGCCGGGCTGGCTTTGCTGCAACACGTTGTGCAGCAATTGTTCCAAGCTGGGCTCCAGGGTCATGACCGACAAATTGCTGGAATCGTCGACCAGGCTTTGCATGATCATGCGGCCCAGTTTGGGACGCACAGAGGCGGCGAGTTGTTCGGGGTCGGTGCTGCGGGCACTGGCTTCGGTGAGTGTTTCGACAATCGAGCGCATGTCGCGGATCGACACGCCTTCGCCCAACAACTGCTGCAGCACGCGGGTGACCACGCCCAGTGGCAGCTTGCCAGGCACCAATTCTTCGACCAATTTGGGCGACTTGGCTGACAACTTGTCGAGCAACTGCTGAACTTCGTCGTGGCTGAGCAAGTCGGCTGAGTTTTCACGCAGCACTTTGTTCAAGTGGGTGGCGATGGCGGTAGACGCATCGACCACGGTGTAACCCAAGGTGCGGGCCACATCGCGTTGTGAGGATTCAATCCAAACAGCTTCCAGTCCAAACGCAGGTTCGCGGGTGGGAATGCCTTGCAACTCGCCATACACCTGACCGGGGTTGATCGCCAATTCGCGGCCCACTTTGATTTCACCTTTGCCACGCACCACGCCTTTGAGCACGATGTTGTAGGTATCGGGGTCGATGTTCAAGTCGTCGCGGATGCGCACGGGTTGCACCAAAAAGCCGAGTTCGGCCGAGAGTTTTTTGCGCACGCCTTTGACGCGGCTCATCAATTCGCCACCGGTTTCTTGGTTGACCAAAGGGATCAGTCCATAACCAATTTCCAAACCAATCAAGTCCACCTGGTCGACATCGTCCCAATCCAGGTCTTTATTGGCCTCGGTGGTCGCCACTTCTTGGGCCTTGGCTTCTTGTGTGGCTTCTTCCTCGACTTCGCTGCGAATGATCAACAGCCCCAAACCGGCTGTGGCAGCTGCCAAGGTGATGAACATCAAATGGGGCATGCCGGGCACCAGGCCCAGCGCGGTCAAGATGATGGCTGAAATGAAAAGCGCTGACGGGTTGGCCAGCTGGGTGCCCGCTTGCTCTGAAATGGATTCAGAGGTGGTGACGCGTGTCACGATGATGGCGGTGGCCAGCGACAACAACAGCGAAGGAATTTGCGCCACCAAGCCGTCGCCGATGGTCAGCAGGGTGTAAATCTTGCCCGCGTCAGAGACCGACAAGTCGTGTTGGATCACGCCGATGGCCAAACCACCGACCAAGTTGATCATCAAAATCAACAAGCCAGCGATCGCGTCGCCGCTCACGAATTTGGAGGCACCGTCCATGGCACCGAAGAAATCTGACTCTTGCGCCAGTTCTTCACGGCGTTTTTTGGCGGTGGCCTGATCGATCACGCCGGCGTTCAAATCCGCGTCGATCGACATTTGTTTGCCAGGCATGGCGTCCAAGGTGAAACGGGCGTTCACTTCAGACACGCGGCCCGCACCTTTGGTCACCACGATGAAGTTGATGATCATCAAAATCGCAAAGATGATGAAACCCACCACATAGTTACCAGCGATCACAAACTCGCCAAAGGCAGCCACCACTTTGCCAGCGGCTTCGTGCCCGGTGTGGCCTTCCACCAAGATGATGCGGGTGGACGCCACGTTCAGGGCCAAGCGCAACATGGTGGCAAACAGCAAGACCGTGGGGAATGATGAAAAGTCCAGTGGTTTGCGGGTGCTGATGGAAATCATGATGATCACCAAGCTGGCCACGATGTTGAAAGTAAACAAAAAGTCCAACAAAAGCGGGGGCAACGGCAGCACCAACATGGCCATGATCAACAACACCAGGACTGGAATGCCCAGGCCGGTGTAGTCAAACTTTGCCAAGTTCTGTCGAATCGTTGACAGGGTTAAGGTGCTCATGGTTGTTTTATCGCGTTTTTTGTGACGTTAAGGTTTCATTTGGTGACGCTTTTCAGCGCCGTCTCAGGGATCAAGCAATCGATGTGCCAGCTTGAAATAAGAATGCGCTGCCACACCTTGGACCTGCGAGGGGCATCGCGACCGCATGGCAAGTCAGCGGCAAAGGATGACCAGTCACGAATCTTGCTTAACAGTCGATGTCATGGATGAAAAGCACTGAACGGATATGAACCTGAATGCCTTGAACACCGGCCTGACCCAGGCCCCATTGCCCACCGCGACAGAGGGACTTCCTTCTATGGCGGGTTCGCAGCGCGCCCCTGCAGGCACGCTGTCGGGTGAGGATTTCGCGGCCTTTTTGCGCAACCAGATCAATGCTTTGAAACACCAAGAGCGGCAAGAAATGGCCGCTCCCCCCCTGCCCCCCGCCGCTGCGCCTCGGCCAGAGCGGCTGACACCTTACCGCCCCGTGCGTGAGGCGCAGGCGCGAGACGAACGCGAACCCCACCAACCGGTGCGGGCCGATCAAGCCAAAGACAAGTCGAACGCCAGCCAAACCAGGTCAGAAGACGCCGGCAGCACCCAAGCAGCACCTGAAGTGCAAGGTGAACAGCCCGTCGATAAGAAACAGGTCGGCACACAGGACGACGTGCGCAGCCTCACAAGTGCTGACCAGCCAATGGCCACTGCCGAGGCCACAGTCACGGCCAAGACCGACACGGAACCAACGGTTGCAGAGCCTGGCTTGGCGGCAGACGCCGCGCCAGTGCCTGGCACTGAACTCACCACCATCCCGCTGAGCTCGAACATCAACATCATCACCACGGCGCAAAGCCAGCCTGATGAACAAAGCGTGGCCGACTTTGCACTGGCCATGGGCCTGGACCCCAGCCAAGTCAAAGCTCTGTTTGGCGAGGCTGCCCTGACCAAAACGACTGTTCAAAATCCCTCCACACAGCAGGTGTTGGCCATGAACAGCCTGCCCAGCTTTGATGCAGGACTGCTGAACCCCGCAGCCACCGCCGCTTTGACCAGCCAGCCCTTGGCCGCGCCAAACACAGAGGCCCCTGTGGCCACCGCCGATTTCCAGGCCTTGCTCAGCACCACTGACGCGCCATCTGGCGACGCCATGCCTTTGAACGCCTTGCAAAACCTGAATATTCAGCTCGCCACCGGCCCGATGAACCCGGCCCCAGCCAACGCCATGCCGATCAGCACCTTGGCGGTGTTGTCCATGATGGACACCGAACTTCGTGCGGAAGACATCGACGCTTTGAAAACGGAATTCGATGCCCTGTCAGCCACAGACGCCGGTGTTTCCGGTTTGGGCGAACGCGGCCTGAACAGCCCCGCCAGCCATGCACCCGCCGCAGGCAAAGCCGCCGCTGCTTTGGCCAACCAGCCCAACATGGCCCAGACCTACGACCAATTGAGCGAGAAACTGGCCACCGAATTGGCCAGCCGCATGAACGACCAGCTCAATGCCGGCGAATGGAAAATGAAATTCGCTCTGAAACCAGCCAGTTTGGGCCTGGTGGATGTTCAGCTTGAAATGCGCGATGGTCGTTTGACCGCCCAATTCAACGCCGACACCGCTTTGACCCAAGATTTGATTCAAAACGGCAGCCAGCGCCTGAAAGAGGCGCTGGGTCAACTTGGCATGAACAATGCATCAGTTTTGGTAGGCCAAGGTCAAACCCAACAGCAAGGTCAATCCGGTCAGTCTGGCTCCCCAGCCCGACACGACGACAATCGTGTCAAACTGGCCGATGACAATGCCCCTGAATTGACAACATCAACAAAACCGCGGCACAGCAACAGCTTGCAATTTGACAATTACGCTTGAACCCTGAAAAAACGAGGAGTACCCCATGGCATCAGAAGCACCAGCAGCACCTGAAGAAGGCTCGGAAGAGCCGAAAAAGAAAAAACCGATTCTCTTGATCCTCGGTGGCGTCGTGGGTGCCATCGTGGTCATGGTGGGTGTGGCCTTTGGTACCTTGTATTTCTCGGGTTATTACGAGAAAAAGGCCGAACTCGCCGCCATGGACAAGCTAGAAGAACTGGAAGCCGCGGCCACCAAAGCCAAGGACGAAGCCCCTTCCAAGCTGAAAAAAGAAGCGCCCGAAGCCACCCGTTTTGAGAAAAACTACTTCCAAATCGACAAAGAGTTGATGACCAACATCACCGGCTCGAAAAAAGTCATGGTGGTTCAACTCGCGGTCATGACCCACTACGACACCCGTGTGTTTGACAACATCAAAAAGCATGAGTTTGCTTTGCGCTCGGCCATGCTGGACATCATGCGTCAAAGCACCGAGGCCGATGTGAGCAAACCCGAATTCCGCAAAGAATTGGCTGTCAAACTCAAAGACGTGATGAATGCCATGCTCGAAGAGTACGAAGACTTTGGCGGCATTGAAGAAGTCATGTTCACCTCCTTTGTGATGCAGTAAGGTCCATGGCAACACGTCAAAATTTACTCAGCGCCGAAGAGTTGTCGGCCCTGTCTGAGGGCCTGAAAGACGGCTCTATCGAATCAGACACGGGCTTCAACACCAAAGTGCGTGTGCGCAAGCACGACCTGGCCAGCGAAAACAGCAGCCTGGGGGTGAATGTCTCGTCGATCGACATGATCAACGAGCGTTTCATCCGCATGTTCCGTTTGGGTTTGCTTGAAGTGTTGCGCACCACGCCACGGGTCAATCCGACGCGTGTGCAAATCATGAAGTTCGGTGATTACCTGCAAATGCTCAAAGCGCCTTTGTCGGTGAACACGATTCGCATCAACCCGATGCGTGGCAACTCGGTGATCATCATCGACCCCAATGTGGTGTTCAGTTCTTTGGACAGCTTTTTTGGTGGTTTTGGCAAGGGCGTGTCCGATTTGCCGCCTGGCCGTTTGTTCACCGCCACCGAAACCCGCATCATCCACATCATCCTGGAAGTGTTCTTCCGCTCCTTGAAGGACGCATGGGGACCGGTGATGGAGATCGATTGCGAGCAAGTCAGCTCTGAAATCAACCCGCAATTCGCCCAAATCGCCGATGAAAACGACCTGGTCGTGCTCAGCCGATTTGAAGCCGAGGCCACAGCCTCTGGTGGCAAAGGCTTCATTGACCTGGTCTACCCCTATGCCACCTTGAAACCATTGCGCGATTTGTTGCGCAACCGGGTGGCGTCGGGCGACGGCAACGAAGAATCCGACAAAATCTGGCGCGAAGACTTGGCCGTGGCCGTGGGCGACTCTGAAATGGACGTCAAAGTGGTCATGGGCCACATCAAAACCACGCTGCACCATTTGCAGACCATGAAGGAAGGCGACATGCTGTTCTTCAAGAAACCAGAATTGGCCCAATTCCTGGCCAACGACGTCCCCTCCTTCGGGGTCAACATCGGCACGCGGGGCTCCAATGTGGCCGTGCGCATTGAGAAACAAATTGTCCCCGGACAGCTTTAAGAAGACTGGAAACCGCTATGAACGACACCACTGCAGAACCCCAAGACCAGGACACCGAAGCGGCCACACCCCCCGGTGCGGAAGAATTTCAGGTGACCCAACCCGGCAACATCAACCCCGAGGTGCTGCAAAACATCTCGGTCAATTTGTCGATTGAAGTGGGTCGCACCAACATCAAGATCAAAGACCTGATGCGCCTGACCCAAGGCAGCGTGGTGGAACTCGATCGGATTGCGGGCGAGCCACTGGACTTGCTGGTCAACGACACCGTGGTCGCGCAAGGCGAGGTGGTGCTGGTCAACGACCGTTATGGCATCCGTCTCACTCGCGTGGTGCCCTCCACCGATCGCCTGAAGTCGATTTAATAGTGGTTGATGTCCTGGCTTTCAAAAGCCTGGGCATCTGCTTGGCGTTTGAAGAGTTTTCTGAACACCACGAAAAACACCACGGACGCCACTGCAAACACCGCGACATCGCGGTTGAAGCTGAAGTCCCCCATGACGAATTGCAAAGCCGCCACCACCCAAGCGGCGACCGCCATGCCCAAAAACAGAAAACTCAGGGTCATCAACTCGGCAATGGCCAGCACAACGCCCAGCAAAATCGCGACTTGATAGGCTTGCATGGGGTTCAGAGTTTGTTGGCCAATTTGCCAATCGTGCCACTCAGGGAAGAGAGCACATCCGAGGGCACCAAGATGATCTTGGAATTCTGGCCCACCGCCAGCGACTGCACGGCTTGGGCCTGCAGTTTTTTCACCTCAAACTCGATGGCGCTGTTGCCACCATCGCTGATCGCTTTGGACACCGCCGTCACGGCATAGGCCTCGGCATCGGCCAAGATGCGCTTGGCAGCGGCCTCTTTTTCAGCGGAATACAAACGGGCATCGGCTTGCAACTGGGTGGCCTGCTTGATGCCCTCGGCCTCTGTGACCGCACCACGGCGTTTGCGTTCGGCATTGAGTTGCACCTGCATCGCCTCTTTGGTTTGATCATCCACCTCGACCTCGGTGATTTCAACCCGGGTGAGCTTGATGCCCCATTCGTCCGAGACGGCTTGCAACTCGGATTCAATTTCTTCGGCGATGTGGCGGCGATTGGACTGCACCCCATCGAGCTCGGTTTTGCCGATCACACTGCGCACCGTGCCGTTGACGATGGTTTTGATACCGGTCTTCAAATCGGCGATCCGGTACATGGTTTTGGACGAATCGATGATGCGGTAGAAGATGGCCAACTGGATGCTGATGGACACGTTGTCCAGCGTGATGGCGTTGATCGGGTCCGGTGGTTGCTGCACCTCTTGGATGGACACCTTGTGGCGAACCACTTCGAAAAACGGGATCAGCAGGTGCAAACCGGCTTCGATTTTGCGGTTGTAGCGGCCCAATCGTTCAATCAACCAGTTTTCTGACTGGGGCACGATGAACACCGAATAGCGCAGCGTGATCAGCACCAGGATCAGCAACGAGAAATAAACGATGGAAGAAAAGCTGAATGAGTTTTCCATGATGCAGCCCTTGAGAAGTTGAGCGAATCTTATCTTTTATTGAAGCGTTTTCGAGATGGTCAATTGCAGTTTGTCGGCTGAACCGGGCGTCACCGGGCCCACGCTGGCGCCAAAGTCACCGGCTTGCGGCATGGCATTGCCGGTTTTGGAGATGCGCGCGCGCACCATCACCGATTGGACCTGTGAGAGCTTCATTTGCGGGTTCATGGCCAAACTGTCGTCCAACACAAAGTCGTAGGGCAGTTTGTCCACCGTGGTGCGCACAATCGCCAAGGGCATGCGCGGTCCTTCGGCGGCATTGGCATAAATGAACACCGTGTCTTTGGGCGACACCTGGCCCGCCAAGGCGGGGTCCAGGCTGACACGCCCCGTCAGGCGCTCGGTGCCATCGGAGACAGGTTTGTTCGGCACACCAGCACTGGCAGGCGCGTTAGCGCTGGGCGGCGCCACAGGCGGCAGCCCCAGACGTTCGCGGGCTTTGTCGATGGCCTCAAGCAAGGCCGGCATGTCGGGCGAGGATGGCGGCAGGTCGTTGCGCACTTTTTCCCAATAAGCCAAGGCTTCTTTGAAGCGTCCTTCAGAAAAAGCCGCACTGCCGGCCAACAACAAGGCATTGCCATGGCGCGGATCGGTTTTCAAGACGCTGTTGATGATGGCCCAAGGCTCGCCTTTGAAAACACCATTGTATTTCTGCGCCAACACCTCGGCGCGTTCGATCAAGAGGTCGTCGGTGCGCGACAGACTCAAGGCTTTTTGCAAAGCCGCGTCGGCCTGGTCGTAATTGGCCAAAGCGCGTTGGATGCGGCCCAGCATCACCCAGCCTTCGGGGTTGTCGGGTTCTTTTTCCAAACGTTGGCTGAGTTGCTCGGCCATGGTGGCCAGGCGTTCGGGGGTGATTTGCTCCTCGCCATTGGCTTGTGCGGCGAGTTGGGGGTCGAGCGCAACCGGCGTTCCGACATTGAAATACAGGCCAAACGCCATCAAAGGAATGAGCAAACCCAAGGCCGCCATCAGCCACTTGGGGCGCTTGAGCGGGGTTTGCACCGTGGGTTGAGGGGGCGGCGCATCTTCCAACAAGCGCTGGGTGAGTTCTTCGTGTGACAGGTCAAAGCCGGCTTGGTCCAAGCTGCCTTGTGCCAATTCACGCTCGAGTTCAGCCACGTGTTCTTTGTAGACCGCCACATGGGACAAGGTGTTTTCACGCGCTTGGCCAGGATCGACAGGTCGGGTGGCACGCCACAAAGCACGCCACAACACAGCCAACACCAACAAGGTGATGACCAGGGCGATCAGCAGAAACAATTGGACGGCGTTCATTTAATCCTTGAGCAGCGAATCGGCTTGGGCGTTGTCAGCCTCGGTCATGCGTTGTTGCACCAATGCTTTGCGTTGACGCATGTAACGCCACAAGCCCCAGACCGCCAGCGCCAATAACAAAAACGGACCGAACCACAAGGGCCAAGTCAGGGGTTTGACAGGCGGGCGATACAGCACAAAGTCGCCGTAGCGTTCCACCAGATAGGTTTTGATTTGCGCATCGGTCATGCCCTGGGCGATCAATTTGCGCACCTCGCGTCGCAAATCTTCGGCCAGTTCGGCATGCGACGACGCCAGCGATTCGTTTTGGCAGACCAAGCAACGCAGTTCCTCGGCGATCACCACCAAACGTGCTTCCACTTGCGGGTTCTCTGCCAAGGGCTGGGCTTCACCCGCCCATGCCAACGAGGTGCACAGCATCCAAACCAGCATCAAACGCTTCATGATTTCTGCAACTCCTGGATCAGCGGCAAGATTTTTTGCTGGAGCAATTCGGGGGTGACCGGGCCAACCTGCTTGTAGCGAATCACGCCCTGCTTATCAATCACATAGGTTTCAGGCACACCATAGACGCCATAGTCAATCCCGACCCGGCCATCGAGGTCCATCACCGAGAGTTTGTATGGGTCGCCTTGGCGCTGCAAAAACCGCAGGCTGCGCTCGCGCGCCAGCGCCAGCTTGGCCTCATCGCTGAGTGGCCCGTTGGCCTGGTCTGACGCCTGGATTTCTTTGTAGCTCAAGCCCACGATGGGAATGCTTTGGGTTTTGGAGAAGGCCACCAGCAAGGGGTGTTCTTCGCGGCAGGCCACACACCAAGTGGCCCAGACATTGAACAACCACACCTGGCCTTTGTAGTCGGCTGGACTGAAAGGTTTGTCGCCCGTGAGTGTGGGCAGGCTGAACGCGGGCGCGGGTTTGCCCACCAGGGGCGAAGGGATTTCGCGCGGGTCGCGTTTCAAGCCGACGGCCAAGAAGACCACCAGGCCCATGAACAACGCCAAAGGAATCAGGAATTTTTTCATGGCATCAGGCGGCGCTGGAGAGGGTTTCACCCGCTGTTTTGAGTTGTGCAGCCACTTGGCGACGGCGGTAACGGCGGTCCATCGCCGCCACCACGCCTCCGGCGACCATCAACAACACACCGGTCCACAACCAGGGCACAAAAGGCTTGTGATAGACCCGCATGCTCCAGCTGGGTTTGTCACCCGCCAACGGGTCCCCCAAAGACACGTACAAATCGCCCCAGAAACTCGAACGAATGGCGGCCTCGGTCATGGGCATGGCGGTGGAGAAATAGCGGCGTTTCTCAGGGTACAGCACCTCGATCAACTGGTCGTTTTTGGACACTTCCACATGCGCCTGCGAGGCTTTGTAGTTGGGGCCGTTGACATCCACCATGTCGACCAAACGGAAGGTGTAGGGGGCGATGCTGACGGTGTCGCCCAGACCCATGCGCACGTCACGCTCGACTTCGAAGGACTTGACGCCGGTGATGCCCAACACCACCACGGCCAGGCCGAAGTGCGCCAAATGCTGGCCCCAGAACGAACCACCGATCCGACCCGGTTTGCGCAAACGCTGGACCACGTTTTGCAAACTGCCCAAGGCCACCCAAATGCCCAAGAATGTCCCCAAGGCCGAACCCCAAGACCATGTCCCAAAGGCCAATGGCAGGCACAGACCCAATGCCAAAGCGGCCAATCCGATCCATCGCAACTCAAGGACCAACTCGCGCACATCTGCCTCGCGCCAACGCGCCACGGTTCCCGGCACCAAGATGAACAACAAAGGCACCATCAAGGGGGCGAACACCAGATTGAAATAAGGTGGACCCACCGACAACTTGCCCAAGTTCAGGGCGTCAATGATCAGGGGGTACAAGGTGCCCAGCAAGACCGCGCCGGTGGCCACCACCAACAACACGCTGTTGAGCAGCATGAAAGATTCGCGCGACACCATGCCCATGCTGCCGCCCAAAGTGACTTGGGGCGCGCGCCAGGCAAACAGGGTCAGCGACACCCCCACCACGACGGCCAAGAAAATCAGAATGAAGACCCCGCGCGCCGGGTCGGAAGCAAACGCATGCACCGAGGTGAGCACGCCGGAACGGACCAAGAATGTGCCCAGCAGCGACAGGGAAAAAGCCGCAATCGCCAACAACACGGTCCAGGCCTTGAAGCTGCCACGCTTTTCGGTGACCATCAAAGAGTGGATCAGCGCGGTCGCCACCAGCCAAGGCATGAGCGAAGCGTTTTCCACCGGGTCCCAGAACCACCAACCGCCCCAGCCCAGTTCGTAATAAGCCCACCACGAGCCCAGTCCTATGCCCAAGGTGAGAAACGCCCAGGCAATCACGGTCCAGGGGCGCGACCAACGCGCCCAGGCCGCGTCCAAACGCCCCGACAGCAAAGCGGCAATGGCGAAAGCAAAAGCCACCGACATGCCCACATAACCCATGTAGAGCATGGGTGGGTGGATCACCAGACCCGGGTCTTGCAACAAAGGATTCAAGTCGCGGCCATCGGCAGGGATGGGAAACAAACGGTCGAAGGGATTGGAGGTGACCAGGATGAACAGCATGAAACCCACCGCCACCAGACCCAACACACCAAGCACGCGGGCCACCATGGCCAAAGGCAGGCTTTGCGAGAACAGGGCCACTGCAGCCGCCCAGCCAGTCAGCATGAGCATCCACAGCAGCAGCGAACCTTCGTGGCCACCCCACACCGCGGCAAATTGGTAAGGCTTGGGCAGCAAACTGTTGGAATGCTCGGCCACGTATTTCACCGAGAAGTCGTTGGTCAAAAAAGCATGGGCCAAACAAGCAAACGACAGCACCACCAGGGCGAATTGCAACAACGCCAAGGGACGGGCCAAGGCTTGCAATGCCGGGTTGTGGCGCACCGTGCCCCACAAAGGCAGCACGCCCAGCAACAATGCAAGCACCGTGGCCAGCACCAAAGAGAATTGACCAAGTTCAGGAATCATGGAGAGCCAGACTTTCAGGGTTTGACGGATTGTGCAGCGCGCGCTTTGGCAGCCTGGTCTAAAGCGTGTTGCGCCTCAGGCGGCATGTAGTTTTCGTCGTGTTTGGCCAGCACCTCGGCCGCCATCATCACGCCTTGTTCATTGATTTTGCCCTGCGCCACCACGCCCTTGCCCTCTTGGAACAAGTCGGGCAACAGGCCGGTGTAACGCACTGTGATGTCTTGCGCGGTGTCGGTCACCACAAAGCTGACTTCGGTGCCATCACGCTGCAAGCTGCCAGTCTTCACCATGCCACCAATGCGGAAGGTTTTATTGACCGGTGCCTCACCTTTCATGACCTGCGAAGGTGTGAAGAAAAACACCAAATTGCTTTGAAAAGCATTGAGCACAAAAGCGGCCGCCACGGCCAACACCAAGACACCAGCGGCGATCAGGCCGAATCGTTTTTGACGAGGGCTCCAGCTCATGGGGCATCCTGTGCTTCGGTGCGCGCCAAGGCCAGCGCATTCAAGTGGGCGATGCGGGCCTGCCAGATTTCAAGCAGCAAAAACAAGAAGGTCACGCCCATGCTGCCCCAGACATACAGGCCATAACCACCCATGTCCCAAAACTGGGACCAACTTTCCCATCTCATGATTTCACTCCAGCCACTTCAGGCAAAGCTTTGACCCAATCGGCGTGCCGCTCGCGTTCGATGATGAGCGAACGCACCCGATAACACACGATGGCCAAGGTGTAGACCCAAAACGCCAAGGCCATCAGCAGCATGCCCCACAACATGATTTGGGCCATGCTGGGCGAACGGGTCAGCGACACCGACGCCCCTTGGTGCAAGGTGTTCCACCATTTGACCGAGAAATAAATGATGGGGACGTTGATCGCCCCCACGATGGCGATGAGCGCGCCCGCGCGGTCGGCACGGCGCACATCGTCGATGGCCGAGGTGAGCGCCATGTAGCCCAGGTAGAGAAAGAACAAAATCAATTCGGAGGTGAGTCGGGCGTCCCACACCCACCAAGTGCCCCACATGGGTTTGCCCCACAAAGCACCGGTCCACAAAGACAAAAAGGCGAACATGGCACCTGTAGGTGCCAAAGCGCGGGTCATCATGCCGGACAAACGGGTGTTGAAGGTCAACCCCAACACACTCCAAAAAGCCATGGCCAGGTAAATGATCATGGACATCCAACTGGCAGGCACATGGACAAAGATGATGCGGTAACCCTCGCCTTGCTGGGCATCCGATGGGGCCACGGCAAAGCCAATCCACAAACCGGCCAACGTCAGTGCCAGTGCGATGGCCGCAAACCAAGGCCACAAGCGTCCCGCCAGACCGTAAAAGGTTTGGGGTGCAGCGTAATAAAACCAGCGAATCGTCATGAACTCATTCCAAGGCGATGCGCAGAGCAGCACTGCAAGCCCAGGGGCTGAAAAACAGGGCTGGCAATAACAAAGCCAACAATATCGACACATGGGCTTGCGCCCCCAAGCCACTGTCCAGGGCCTGCACCGCGCCAGCACCGAACACCAGCACAGGCACATACAGCGGCAACACCAGCAAGGAAATCAACACGCCACCACCACGCACCCCCAGGGTCAAGGCCGCACCGATGGCACCGATGCAAGACAAGACCGGTGTGCCCAACAACAGACTCAGGCACAAGACCGACAAGGCTTCAGAAGACAGGTTGAATTGCAAGCCCAATACGGGAGCCAATATTACCAAGGGCAGTCCTGAAAGCAGCCAATGCGCGGTGATTTTCCCCAGGACCAACAGCCATAAAGAGTGTGGGGACAAAAGCATCTGCTCCAAAGCGCCATCGCGGTGGTCCACCTCGAACAAACGCGCCAATGCCAACATGCTGGCCAACAAGGCCCCGACCCACAACACACCGGGGCCAATTTGTCGCAACATGGCGGGCTCGGGGCCAATCGCCAACGGAAACAAGGCCGCCACCACCACGAAGAAAAACATGGCGCTCAGCACCTCGGACTTGCGCCGCATGGCCAGGCGCACATCGCGCATCACCACCGTGATGAAGATGTTCATGCCTGCAACCTCAGATGCTGCATGGCCGAACCCAGGTCCACGGCTTGATGGCTGGTGAACAACAAAGCGCCACCTCGGTCCAAGTGCGCGCGCAACAAACCATGCAACACCTGGACCGCAGCCGCATCCAACGCCACAAAAGGCTCGTCCAACAACCACAAATGGGCCTGGGCCACTTGCAAGCGGGCCAGGGCCACTCGCCGCCTTTGGCCTTGCGACAGCACACGCAAAGGCAGATGGGCTCGGTTTTTCAAGCCTTGTGTGGCGAGTGCATCCAAGGCTTGTGTGCGGTCCAGCGTTTGGCCTGAAACAGCGGCTGCGAGTTGCAGGTTTTCCAGCGCATGGAGTTCATCTTTCAGGCCCAATGCATGACCCAAGAACAGCAAGTCGGCGTGAAAGCCTGCGCGCGCTTTGGCGGTGGATTGACCACGCCACAACACCCCGCCTTGGGCCAGTGGAGACAAGCCACTCAAGGCCCGCAGCAAGGTGGTTTTGCCCGCCCCGTTGTCACCTTCCAAATAAAGGGCTTGTCCTGGATGCAAGGCAAAGCTCAAGGGTTGGAACAGTGCGCGTCCGCCGCGCTCGCACACCACGTCAGTGGCACTCAACAAAGCAGTGGTCATAACAAGTAGCTGCCCGCCAAGACTTTGACCGTGCCGCCTGTGGCCATTTTGAAGCGGGCAATGCCGGCGCTGCGCTGGGTGTTGACACCCCCCAAATCGAGCTGGCGAATGCCGCGCGCTTTCAGTTCCTCAATGCCTTTCCACAAAATCAGGTTGTGGGCATGCAGGTCGCGACCAGCATCCGAGGTCCAACCCACTTGGTAAGTGGCGGCCTCGCCGTGCAACAAAAACATCATGGCGGCGACCCGGTCACGACCCAGATCCGCGCGCATGGACAAGATGTTTTTCGAGGGTTGTTTGCGCGATTCGGCGTAGTTTTCAAACCAAAGCGGCGGCATGCCTTGCAAGCCACGGTCCACCCGTTGCTGCATCTCGGCGTCCAGCAACCAGCGGTATTGCGAAGGGTTGGTGCCCATGCGGTGGATGGTCAATTCGGATTTTTCAGCGCCGCCCAAACGGTGCCGCCAACGTTTGTCCAATTGGGCGCGCAGTTGGTCCATGGGTTGGCTGATGTCGAGCATGACCGTGGCGTAACCTGTCATGATGCGGCGAACAAACGGCAAACCCAGTTGATCGCTCAAGGGCTCATCTGGGGTGATCATCAAAAAACGCAGGCCGGGCAAGGGCATGCTTTGGCGCAATGCTTTGTAGGCCAGGGCTTTGTCAGCGCCACCCAGGCTTTGCAACCAAATGGGCCCGCGCGAGCACAGCGCAAAACCGGCCCATCGGCCAAAACGCCGCACCACAAACTGCGCCATCGCCACCGGCACGCCATCGGCATGCACCATGGCCCGCAGCACCGATGAGCCCAGCGACACGCGGGTTGAGCCGTAAGCCCAGTCCTGCTGCAAAGCCCCGGCCGCTTGGGCATGGGCCTGGTCCCAGGCAGCGATGTCAAGGCCGTCCCATTGCACCTTCATGTCAACCGTCTCCGATTGGTTACCATGCGGACATGCTGACCCGATTTTTCAAGCGCCAGAAACTGGAAACCGTGATGGGCCACCGCATCCCGGAGCCACGCTACACCTGGCAGGCCCTGCTTTGGCTGACTTGGTATTTGTTTTTGCCCATTTTTTTGTTGGGCACAGTGATTGACGCGCTGATACAGCTGACCACCGGGGTGTGCACCGGGGTGTGGTGTTATTTCTGATGCGCGACCATTCATGGAACGGGCATCTTAGCGGGTGACGCCATGCCATTGACGGGATCTGTGTTTCTTCAAGGCCTGGCCCTGAGTTTGGGCCTGATCGTCGCCATCGGTGCCCAAAACGCTTTTATTCTGCGGCAAGGCTTGCGCCGTGAGCATGTGACCAGTGTGGTGCTGTTCTGTGCAGTCACTGACGCCCTCTTGATCGCTGCGGGGGTGCTGGGCATGGCCCAGGCCTTGGGAGAACGGCCCCTGGTGGCCAACATCTTGGCTTTGGCCGGCGCGGTGTTTTTGGCAGTTTATGGCTGGCAAGCCTTGCGCCGCGCCCAGGAACCAAGCCGTCTGTTGGCTGGCGACGAGGGTTCAGGACTGCGCTGGGCGACGGCCATGGCGCAATCCGCGGCCTTCACCTTACTCAACCCGCATGTGTACCTGGACACTGTGTTGTTGGTTGGGAGCATTGGTGCCCAACAACCTGCCCATTTGCAGATGTGGTTTGTGGCCGGTGCAAGCTGTGCCAGCCTGATGTGGTTCAGTGCCCTGGGCTTTGGCGCGCGCTGGCTGGCGCCCTTGTTTGCCAAACCTCGCGCTTGGCAAGTGCTGGATCTCCTGATTGGCCTGACCATGTGGGTGTTGTCCGCGGGTCTGATCTGGCGATGGATCGATTATTTGAACACTGGAAACCTCTTGAGATGACCAAACCCACCCCCCAATCCCTCACCGGCCTGTTGCCTTTTGTCAAACCCTACAAAGGCCGCATCGCTTTGGCTGGTCTGTTTTTGTTGTTGGCTGCTGGCACCACGCTGGCGTTTCCCTGGGCGTTGCGTTTGCTGATCGACCAAGGGCTGACAGGTCCGGACAGCGGAGCCCGCTTGGCTGGACAGTTTGGCCAGTTGTTTTTGGTGGCCGCGGCCTTGGCGGTGTTTTCATCGCTGCGCTTTTACACGGTGACTTGGCTGGGCGAGCGCATCACCGCCGATGTGCGCAACGCGGTGTATGGCCATGTGCTGCAACAAAGCCCTGCGTTTTTTGAAACCACGCAAACCGGCGAAGTGTTGTCGCGTTTGTCAAACGACACCACGCTGGTGCAAACCGTGGTGGGCTCCTCGCTTTCCATGGGTTTGCGCAATTTGGTGATGGGCACAGGTGCTCTGTTGATGCTGGTCTACAGCCACCCGATGTTGATGCTGCAAGTCATTGGTCTTTTGATCTTGGTGGTCTGGCCCAGCATGACCTTGGGTCGACGGGTGCGCAAGTTGTCTCGCGCCAGCCAAGACCGGGTGGCCGACGCCAGCGCCATGGCCGCCGAGGTGTTGAACGCGATTCCCGTGGTGCAAAGCTACACCGCTGAAACCCGCGAGGCCCAGCGCTTCACCGCATCCACCCAGCAAGCGGTGGGCACCTCGTTGCGCCGCGCCAGAGCGCGCTCGGTGCTGGTGGGCTTCATCATTTTGGCCAGCAGCGCTGCGCTGTTGTGGGGCCTGTACCAAGGCACGTTGGCGGTACGCGATGGCACCATGAGCGCGGGTGAACTCGGGCAAACCGTGGTCTATGTGATTTTGTTGGCCAGTGCCTTTGCGGTGCTGGGCGAGGTCTATGGCGATTTGCTGCGCGCGGCAGGTGCCACCGAGCGGTTGATGGAATTGCTCCACACCCGCTCGGACATCCGCTCACCCGCCAAACCCTTGCAAGCGCCTTGGCCCGCCCAAGGCTCGTCGGTCGAGATGCGGTCGGTGGACTTTCATTACCCCTCGCGCCCACAGACACGGGCCTTGTCCGGTTTGAGCGGGCACATTCAACCAGGACAAACCGTGGCGGTGGTAGGGCCCAGTGGGGCTGGCAAAACCACGTTGTTTGGTTTGTTGCTGCGCTTTCACGACCCGCAAGGCGGCCAGTTGGTGTTGGACGGCGTGAACATCCAAGACATGGCTTTGCACGATTTGCGCGCGCGCATTGGCATCGTGCCGCAAGAGCCGGTGATTTTTTCGGGCACCGCGATGGACAACATCCGCTACGGCCGACCTGACGCCTCTGACGACGCGGTGTTGGCGGCGGCCAAGTCCGCCTTTGCCGATGAATTCATCGTCGACCTGCCGCAAGGCTATGACACCTTCTTGGGTGAAAAAGGCGTGCGTTTGTCCGGCGGTCAACGCCAGCGCATCGCGATTGCCCGCGCCATGCTGAAAAACCCACCGCTGTTGTTGCTGGACGAAGCCACCAGCGCCTTGGACGCGCACAGCGAACGCATGGTGCAAGCCGCCTTGGAAACCGCGATGCAAGGCCGCACCACCTTGGTCATTGCGCACCGCTTGGCCACGGTGCAACAAGCCGATGTGATTTGGGTGCTGGACCACGGTCATTTGGTCGAGCAAGGCACCCATGCCCAGTTGATCGCCAAGGGCGGCTTGTATGCCAGCCTGGCCGCGCTGCAGTTCAACAACGCTTAAAGGGTGGCGACAAACACATAACGGTTGAGGCTGAAAAAATAGCCCGTGTGCGCATCCATACCACGCACATCGGTTTTCCAATCGGCCACTTCTTGTTCGCTCACCCCTTCGCGCCCGGTGACAAAAGCACCTATCACGTCCAACATGCCCGCGCTGTAGGTGAGTGGCTCAAAGCAGGTATTGAGCAGCGGCATCACCGCCACCTGCACGTCTTGAAAACCAGCTTGCTTCAACATTGGCATCAAATGGCGCGGCAACTGTGGCCATGGAATGTGTTGGTTCCATACTTCCAACACACGTCGCATGCGTTGGTCATCGCGACTGGCCCACACAGCCGATTCCCAATCGGTGTCGACCAAGAGCACCCGCCCACCCGGGCGCACCACCCGTGCCAATTCCTTCAAAGCCTGTGCGATGTCGGGCACGTATTCATACACCTGGGTGGCCAAGGCGATGTCAAAGCTGTTGTCAGCCATGGGTAATTGGGCAACATCCAGGTTTTGCAACTGCACCTGCGGCCAAGAACGACAGCGTTGCCTGGCCAAGTGCAACATGGGCTCGGCCATGTCCACCGCCACCACATGACCTTGCAAACCCACCGCCTCGGCCAAGGCCAAGGTGGTGAGCCCCGGCCCACAACCAATGTCCAGCGCCCTCTCGCCTGGCATGGGCGCGAGCAGTTGTAACACCTGCTCGCGCTGCGACACCACATCAGGGGTCAGGTACAGCGCCTCGATTCGGCGCGCGCCCGCTTCGTCAAATTGGATCAGGGTGCTGGTGGTTTGGTTCATGCGAGACATGTTAATGGGCTCCATTAGCATCATCGGTTTTCAGGGACGCACCCCATGAGCCTGACCTCTGTCAAAGCCTTTTTCGCCGACCTTCAACTCGACGTGCCGATTGTGGAAACCGAAGCCAACACCGCCACGGTGGCCTTGGCCGCCCAGGCGCATGGCGTCGAGCCCGGGCGCATCGCCAAAACCTTGGCCTTCAAGTTGGCCGACGGCCGTGAGGTGCTGTTGGTGGCGCGGGGCGACGCACGCATAGACAACGGCAAGTTCAAAGCGGCTTTGGGCAAGGGCAAGATGCTGTCCACCGACGTGGTGGCTGACATCACGGGTCACCCCGTGGGCGGCGTTTGCCCGTTTGGTTTGGCGCGGCCCTTGCCGATTTTTTTGGATGTGTCTTTGAAAGCGTTTGACGAGGTGCTGCCCGCAGCGGGTTCGGTCAACAGCGCGGTGCGCTTGTCAGTCGAGTTGTTGGCCCAAGTGACGCAAGGGGTGTGGGTGGATGTGTGTCAGGACGTGACGGCTGAGGCTCATCCGGTCAGCCAAGGGTAAATTTCATTGGCGACCGTGTCATTTCGAGGATGTCGAAACTCTTATTGAAAAGTAATTCATAAATATTTTTAAATTTCCAAATTTAGGTAATTTAATGATATTTTAAAATATTTAATAGTTATAAATAGTCATAATGCCTGGCGTTTGGTGAATACCAAACAATTCCATTCAGGCATTGGATGAGCAACCCTTTTTTTGATCAACCCATTCTCAATTCGCCCTACAACGTCCCACAGTTGCACTGGGAGTTGGACAGCCATGGACAGCCCACCCATCAAGTGGTGAGAACACGTCGTCTAGCCAAATTCATCACGCCCATCCCAAAGGCCAAATACCGCCATACCGCCCAAGATGAATTGGACATTGGCACAGACGTTTCGATTGACGACCAGAGGTACCACGCTTCGATCATCAATGGAGTTCGCTCCGAAGTGGACAAGTGGCGCCATATTTCCAACCCGAACGAGTGGGGCGTTACGCCTGAAACCGCCATCCTGTTGAAGCATTGGCGACACCATCCGTTTAGTGGAGTTCGACCATTTTTTTGTCAAATTGAAGCCGTCGAAACAGCCATATGGCTCACCGAGGTTGCACCTCACAAAGGCAAAACAGCACGCGCATTTATTGACCACTTGTCATCCAGCAACGATGAAGCCAACCCGGGGTTGTCGCGCTTGGCCTTGAAGTTGGCCACCGGTGCAGGCAAAACCACTGTCATGGCCATGCTGATTGCTTGGCAAACCATCAATGCGGTGCGGCACCCAGGCAGCAAAAAATACACCCGCGGTTTTTTGCTGGTGACCCCAGGCCTGACCATCAAAGACCGTCTTCGCGTGCTGCTGCCCAACGACGCCGACAGCTATTACAAGACCCGCGAACTCATCCCCAGCGACATGATGGGTGAGCTTGAAAAGTGCAAGATCGTCATCACCAACCACCACGCCTTCAAGCTGCGTGAGCGAATCGACATTTCCAAAGGCGGCAGACAACTGCTTCAAGGCCGAGGTGGCAAAGAGCTTGACACCCTGGAAACCGAAGGCCAAATGATCCAGCGCGTCATGCCCGAACTCATGGGCCTGAAAAACATCATGGTCATCAACGACGAAGCCCACCACTGCTACCAAGAAAAGCCCGTCAAGCTTGAAGACACTGACAACCTCAAAGGCGAAGAGAAAAAAGAAGCCGAAGAAAACAACGAAGCTGCAAGGTTGTGGATCAATGGCATCAAGGCCGTGCAACGCCAATTGGGCCTGAACCGCGTCATTGACCTCTCGGCCACACCCTTCTTTTTGCGGGGCTCTGGCTATGTGGAGGGCACCCTGTTCCCCTGGACCATGAGCGACTTTTCACTGATGGATGCCATCGAGTGCGGCATTGTCAAACTGCCTCGCGTGCCAGTGGCCGACAACATCCCCGGCGCTGAAGTACCGATCTTTCGCAACCTGTGGGAGAACATCAGCAAAGAGATGCCCAAAAAAGGTCGCGGCAAAGCCGAAGGCCTGGACCCTCTCAAGCTGCCCACCAATCTTCAAACTGCGCTACAAGCTCTTTACGGTCACTACAAAACGACTTACGACCTATGGCAAACCGAGGGCTTGCGTGTGCCGCCCTGCTTCATCGTGGTGTGTAACAACACCTCCACCTCCAAGCTGGTGTACGACTACATTTCAGGCTTTCAGCCCGCCGCCAATCCTGATGGCACCTTGCCACCGCCCTTCATGGGCGCACTGCCCCTGTTCTCCAATTACGACGCGCACGGCGAACCGCTGGCCCGCCCGCGCACCCTGCTGATTGACAGCGAGCAACTGGAGAGTGGCGAAGCCCTGGACGACAACTTTCGTTCCATGGCTGGAACTGAAATCGACGCCTTCAAAAGAGAAATCATCGAACGCACAGGTGATCAGCAAGCGGCCAGCAAAATCACCGATGCCGAACTCCTGCGCGAAGTCATGAACACTGTGGGCAAAGTCGGCAAACTGGGGGAATCCATTCGTTGTGTCGTGTCCGTGTCCATGCTCACCGAAGGCTGGGACACCAACACCGTCACCCACGTCTTGGGCGTGCGGGCCTTTGGCACCCAGCTGCTGTGCGAGCAAGTCATTGGCCGTGCCCTGCGCCGGCAGTCTTACGAGTTGAACGAGGAAGGCAAGTTCAACGTTGAATACGCCGACGTGCTGGGTATCCCGTTTGACTTCAATGCCGAGCCCACCATCTCCAAGCCCGTCAAGCCACGTGAAACCGTTCACGTCAAAGCCGTCAAGCCCGAGCGCGATGCGAATGAAATCCGCTTTCCCCGCGTGCAGGGCTACCGTGTGGTGCTGCCTGAAGAAACGCTCGACGCAGTTTTCAACGACGACTCCACCCTCAGGCTCACGCCCGAGCTGGTCGGCCCTTCCATCACGCGGCAAGAAGGCATCATTGGTGAAGGCGTTGAGCTGACGCTTGCGCACACCCGCGACATGCGCACCTCCTCACTGCTGTACCACCTGACTCATCGGCTGCTGTACACCAAGTTCCGCGATTCCGGCGAAGAAGCCAAGCTTCATTTGTTTGGCCAACTCAAGCGCATCGTCAAACAATGGTTAGACCTACACCTGGAATGCAAAGGCGACACCTACCCCGCCCAATTGCTCTATCTGGCGTTGGCCGACCGAGCATGCGAACGCATCAAGCAAGCCATTGATCGCGCCAATATCGAAAGCGGCAACAGCCAAATACAAGCGGTGCTAGACCCTTACAACCCCGTGGGCAGCACCGCACATGTGAACTTCACCACCAGCAAAACCGAGCGTTGGGAGGCCAGCAGTCAGCACTGCCATCTGAACTGGCTCATCATGGACAGCGACTGGGAGGCCGAGTTTTGCCGTGCCGCCGAAGCCCACCCCCAAGTGCGCAGCTACGTGAAGAACCACAACCTCGGTTTTGAAGTGCCCTACTTGGTAGGTGCCGAAACCCACCGCTACCGCCCCGACTTCATTTTGTGCGTGGATGATGGCCAAGGCCCGGACAACCTGCTCAACCTCGTGGTCGAAATCAAAGGTTACCGAGGCGAAGACGCCAAAGACAAAAAAGCCGCCATGGAAACCCGCTGGCTGCCCGGCGTGAACAACGCCAAACAATACGGCCGCTGGGCATTTGCCGAATTCACCGACGTGTACGCCATGCAAGAAGACTTAGTCGACAAAGTGCAAGCGCAGTTTGATGCCTTGGTCAAAAGCCAGCTGGGGACAAGCCTTCCCCAGAGCCATTGAGCGGCCCAAGGGTTAACAAGGAGACGACCATGGTTAAACACCGTGTGTACAATTTGCAGCACATCCGCCCCTTGGAAGTACGCCCTCTCATCTATCCCGAGAGTGTGCAGAAACCCTGGGGCATTCTCATTTCTGGCCCACAAGGATGCTGGAGCCAGCCATGAGCGTAGGCCAGATCGCCATCCTCATTGATGGGGGCTACTTCCTCAAGCGCATTCGCAAAGAGCTTGCGCCCGAACACACCAGCACACCCGAACAAATCGCCAAAACCGTTCGCCGTTTGTGCTTCAATCACATTGCTCGCATCACCGGCAACCGTGGCAAGTTCTGGCAGCAACACCTGTATCGCGTTTTTTTTTACGACGCCGAGCCCTACACAGGTGTCGCACACCATCCCATCGCCAACCGCCAGATCGAGTTTGCCAAGTCAGCGGTGGCTCTGGAAATGCAAGCCTTGTTTGAACAACTGCGCAAAGAACGCAAGTTGGCACTGCGCTTGGGCAAGGTCAACCGCGACCACGATTGGACGCTGACCCCACGGCTGACCAAAGTCGCACTCAAAACGCGTCAACAACTCGCCCCGCTGCAAAGCCTGGCCACCCAGCTGCAACAAGCCGCCGACCCTTCCCAGCCGGTGCAACTGCAACTGAGCGCTGAACAAGCGCAACAACTGCTGACCGCCCATGACTTCTGGCAAAACCTGCAAGCCGGTGATGTGGCCCTGGGCCTGCGCCAAAAAGGCGTGGACATGCGCATTGCCATCGACATCGCCAGCCTTACCCTCAAAAAGCAAGTCAGCACCATCGTGCTTGTGGCGGGCGACAGCGACTTTGTGCCTGCCGCCAAACTCGCCCGCCGCGAAGGCATGGAATTCATCCTCGACCCACTTTGGCAACAAGTGAACGACGACCTGTTTGAACATATTGACGCTTTGCAGTCTGGCCTCAAGAGGCCTTCGACAAGTAGCGGTATGGATACAACGGCAAACGCGGTGCCAGTTGCGCTGCCAAATTGACATTTCAAGATTCGCAAGATCCTATGGCCACCCGTAAAACCACCCCCAAAGCACCCAAAGCAGACCTGCAAGTCGAAACGCTCAAGCACGAGGGCGACAAGCGCAAAAACATCCCCACCGCCGAGTTCCATTCGGTGGTGCAACGCGAACACCAGCAACCCGTGCAAGTGACTTACGAGCGCGGCGCACCTGCTGGACCACTGCAGGCCGAGCGCAACACCCGCAACCGCGACCTGGACCCGCAGTTGGTCTGGCGTGGCAAAGATCAACAAGACTGGTCAGACCTGGTAGTCAATGCGCCGCCGCTCTACATCCAAGAAAAAGTACACCCCAAGGTGCTGATAGATGACTTGAAGCGCCAAACCGACCAAGCCAAAGCGGCCAACGCCACAGAGCAACCAGGCTTTACCGCCGACCTGTTTGGCGACATGGCCAAAGACTTCAACGGCGTGCCCGAGGGCGACGCCAAAACCGAGTTCTACCAACACGACCAGCATTGGTCTAACCGCATGATCTTGGGCGATAGCCTGCAAGTCATGGCCAGCCTGGCAGAGCGCGAAGGCCTACGCGGCAAAGTGCAGTGCATTTACTTCGATCCGCCCTACGGCATCAAGTTCAACAGCAACTTTCAGTGGAGTACCACCTCTAGAGACGTGAAAGACGGCAACGCCGACCACATCACCCGCGAGCCCGAAATGGTCAAAGCCTTTCGCGACACCTGGAAGGACGGCATTCACTCCTACTTGAGTTACATCCGAGACCGCCTGACCGTGGCGCGGGACCTGCTGACCGAGTCAGGTTCGATCTTTGTGCAGATTGGGGATGAGAACGTGCATCGGGTAAGGGCGGTATTGGATGAGGTGTTTGGAGAGGAAAATTTTGTTTCGACTATTGCATATGCCAAAACAACCGGATTTTCTGGTGACTCACTATCCAATGTTGCGGACTACATGGTTTGGTATGCGAAGAAAAAAGAGCTGATCAAGTACCGTGAGTTATTTACAGCAAAACAGGCTGGCGAAGCGGGTGCTACGAAATACCGAGAAATTGAAACTATTCAAGCTTTGAAAAATTCTGCACACGCTCGGTCTCGCCTTGCGACGTCAGCTGATCTGACGTCGCAAGGCGAGACCAGCACTGATCAAAATTTTTTATTCATGGGTAAGGAATGGAATCCGCCAAAAGGACTGCATTGGAAAACAACTGTCGAGGGTTTACATAGAGCAAGTAAAGCCGAACGTATCATGCAAGAAGGTGCCTCGGTTCGATACGTTCGATGCTTGGATGATTTCGCTGCAAACCCGCGAACAAATTTATGGCTCGATATTGGTGGCGTGCAAAGCCGAACAGACCCAAAAATTTACGTTGTTCAAACCGCTACCGAGGCAGTACAACGATGCATCTTGATGACAACAGACCCAGGGGATCTGGTCTTAGATCCTACCTGTGGGTCAGGTACAACGGCATATGCTGGAGAACAATGGGGCCGTCGCTGGATAACCATCGACACCTCCCGCGTCGCACTGGCCCTGGCCCGTGCCCGCATCATGGGCGCACGCTACCCCTTCTATCTGCTGGCCGACAGCAAAGAGGGCCAAGCCAAAGAAGGCGAGGTCACGCGCTCACCACCCAAAAGCCACGCCACCTACGGCAACATCCGTCATGGCTTTGTCTATGAGCGGGTACCGCACATCACGCTCAAGAGCATTGCCAACAACGCCGAGATTGATGTCCTCTACGACCAGCACCAAGCCCTGCTGGAGCCGCTGCGCGAACAGCTCAACGCCGCGCTCAAACAGCAATGGCAAGAATGGGAAATTCCCCGCGAACCGGGCGACAAGTGGAGCGCTGCCGCCAAAAAGCTGCATGCCGACTGGTGGCAGCAACGCATCGCCCGCCAACAAGCCATTGACGCGTCCATCGCGGCCAAGGCCGAGTTTGAATACCTGTACGACCGCCCGTATGAAGACAAAAAGAAGGTACGCGTGGCTGGCCCCTTCACGGTGGAGAGCCTGCTGCCCCACCGCATGCTGGGCGTGGACGATAACGACAACCTGATCGACCCCGCCGTGCAAGAGCCCGGTGCGTCATACGAACGCAACTTCGTACAAATCATCTTGGACAACCTGCGTACCGCAGGCGTGCAGCAAGCGCACAAGACAGACAAGATCGACTTCACCGCGCTCACACCATGGCCCGGTCAATACGTCTGCGCTGAAGGCAGATACATAGAAGGCGCAGACGCTGACGGCAATGGTGGCGTGGAAAAACGTGCTGGCATTTTCATTGGCCCCGAGTTCGGCACCGTCAGCCGCCCCGACCTGGTCAGCGCCGCACGCGAGGCGGGTGATGGCGGCTTTGACGTGCTGATCGCCTGCGCCTTCAACTACGACGCACACAGCAGCGAATTCAGCAAGCTCGGCCGTATCCCTGTGCTCAAGGCCCGCATGAACGCCGACCTGCACATGGCCGACGACCTGAAGAACACCGGCAAGGGCAACCTGTTTGTGATCTTCGGCGAGCCCGACATCGACATCATCCCGGTGGGCGAGCAAGTGCAAGTCAAGGTCAACGGCGTGGACGTGTTCCACCCCAACACAGGCGAAGTACGCAGCGACGGTGCCGACGGCATTGCCTGCTGGTTCATCGACACCGACTACAACGAAGAAAGTTTCTTCGTGCGCCACGCCTACTTTTTAGGTGCGAACGACCCTTACAAGTCACTGAAGACCACACTCAAGGCAGAGATCAACCAAGAGGCCTGGGATTCGCTCAACAGCGACACGTCAAGGGCGTTTGACAAGCCGAAGTCGGGGCGCATTGCGGTCAAGGTCATCAACCACCTTGGGGATGAGGTGATGAAGGTGTTTAAAACATGAACCAGCGAAAACCAGTTGTTTATATTGCTTCACCTTACTCAAAAGGTGACCCAGTGATCAATACGCATTTCCAGTGCCGTATCTTTGATCGGCTCTTGACAGATCAACTGGTTCTTCCTGTTGCACCACTGTGGACGCACTTTCAACATCTGCTTTACCCACGCCCATACAAAGATTGGATCAAGTACGACCAGGAAATGCTTTTTATGTACGACTGTTGCCTAAGGCTTGAGGCTGTGTGTGAGCGTACGAGCTATCGGGAAAACACATCGTCTGGGGCGGACGCAGAAGTTGAATCGTTCAAAGCTCTTGGAAAACCGGTCTTTTTTTCGATTGATGACCTTTACACCTGGGCGCAGAGCAAAGGCAGATCATTTTGAAAAATAAAAAATTAGAGAACTCAGTTAAGAGCTTAGTCAACCTGTACACCGTGGTAATCGGTGCAGCGCTATCAATTGCCGTCGCAGGTGCTATTGATATAAATAAGGGACTTGAATCTTTGACCACTTCTTCGATGGTCTTATTCATTGCATTTGTCGTAACACTCTTCCCTTTTTTTCACGGCGCTCTCCGACACTTGGATGATGCTTATATAGAAAACGTTAACGATCACATCAAGACAGGCGCGTTGATCATCGATTTTTCGCTACTGTTTCTACATGCGCTGGCCTTTCTTGTGCTGTCACAACTGCTCAAAAAGCCTGCCGACTTTGCTTGGCTGCTAATCTGCTTGCTTGCTATTGATGTGATCTGGGGAATTTTTGCCTTCAATGGACCTTCCTCCCATGGAAAACTAAGTCCAGAAATTCGCTGGTCCATTATTAATTTCTTTTTTATCTGTGCGACCGCTTTCTACCTCATTGACAACGACATCTACCTTGGCTGGCAAGGTAGCTCTGGTAAGCTTGCAGTCCTGATTACCATCGCTTGCATTTTTCGATCTGCGGCTGACTACCTCTGGTGTCGTGAGGTGTATTTCCCAAAAGAGAGCTGAGCTTTTCCTTAACCCCTCAAAGCACACCCAAGCTCTATTTAATTCCGCATTTCCTATACCTTCACTGACAGCCTGTCACGCCTCACCGCTGACGAACAAAAGGCGGTCAACTTAGACTTGCAGCAAAACGCGGCCACCCAGGACAGAAGTTACACCGTAACGAGAAGTCCAAGGACAAGCATTGTGGTCGGTACGGGTCAGCAGCAGTGGGTGATGCGCGATGAAGTTGTGCTTCCCCTGTAATCGCGGATCGAGAGCGTGATGGACGAGTCAGACCTGCAAGAGGTGCACGTGGCTTGCACCCTTGACCTGTTGGCTATTTCAATAAGTCTCCAACTGCAACCGACCCTCTTGCTTCAGGGTCGCTGCCAGCGCGGTCCAGTCCAAGCCTGCACCTATAGCGATGTCGTGCAAGGCTTGCAACACGCCCTCTTCCATGCTCTTCAAACCGCACACATAAAAATGGGTTTGAGGGTCTTGGAGCAACGCGGCCAGGGGCGCTGAGGCGTCGCGCATCGCGTCTTGCACATGGCGTTTGGGCTGGCCAGGGGTGCGAGAAAACGCGAAATGGATGTCGATGAAATCGGGTGGTAGTTTTTGCAGCGGCCCAAAGTAAGGCAACTCTTGCTGTGTGCGCGCGCCAAAGAACAGCATCAACTTGCCGCCTTCAAATTTGCCGCTGGCCTTGAGGCGTCTGCGCCACTCGGTCATGCCGCGCATCGGGGCGCTGCCCGTGCCGGTGCAAATCATCACCAGATGGCTGCCAGGGTGGTTGGGCATGAGGAAGCTGCTGCCAAACGGGCCAATCACTTGCACCGTGTCACCGGTTTTCAGGTCGCACAAATAGTTGGATGCCACGCCTTTGACGGCCTGGCCTTGGTGGTCTTGCACCACACGTTTGACGGTGAGCGACAGGTTGTTGTAGCCAGGGCGTTCGCCATTGCGGGGACTGGCCACCGAGTACTGCCGTGCATGGTGTGGCTTGCCGTGCTCGTCCACCCCTGGGGCGATGATGCCCACCGACTGGCCCTCCAGCACCGGAAACGGCAAATGACCAAAGTCGAGCACGATGTGATGGGTCTCGTTGTCGGTGCCCGGTTCGTTGACCTGCATGTTGCCGACCACAGTGGCGCTGATCGGGTTCTTGGGCCCGTGCAAGTTGGTGTAGGGGTGGGCGGCAGACCAAGGCGGCACATGGGCACCCATGGCGGTGGCATGAACCACGGGCGCGGCTGTCGCGCCTGCCGCAGGCAAGGACGTGGCCGCTGTTTCAAACGCGGTGCTGCCCGAGGCGGGCAAGCTTTGCGCCAAGGTTTGCAAGTCCGCTTCGCTTTGCTTGGCTGGCAACTCGTCCCAACTAAGTTGCTCGTCCAGGCTGTAGGCCTGGCTGCGCAACACGGGAAACCAATGGTCGATCGAACCTGTGGGGCATGGGGGGACACAGGCCATGCAGTGGTTGCATTTCTCGGCATCCACCACATAGTTGCGGCTGTCGTGCGTGACCGCACCCACGGGGCAGGTGGCCTCGCAGGTGTTGCAACGGATGCAAACTTCAGGGTCGATCAGATGCTGTTGCAGCAACTCTGCGGTGTCACTCATGGTGTGTCAGTTGAAACGAACGTACTCGAAGTCTACGGGTTGGCGGTTGATACCGATGGCAGGTGGGGCAATCCAATTGGCAAACTTGCCTGGCTCGACCACTCGACCCATGAGGCTGGCCACGAAAGCACGGTCTTCGGCGGTGGGCAGCCATTCGTTGACTTTGGCATTCCATTCGGCATCAGACACCACGCGGCCATCAGGGGACACTTTGGCACCCGACAAAGAACCGATGTTGCGGTGGAAGGCTTTGTGCGGCACTTGCAGCTTGAATGGAATGCCGGCTTTGTCTATGACGCGGTTCCAACGATCGACACCCGCTCTGGAGTCGGTGATGTAGTCGTCGCGCAGCACTTCATTGAGCGCGTTCAGCATGGGCACTTCTTTTTCCACGAGCTGGCCGTTTTGCACGTGCAGCACTTTGTAGGTTTGACCGCGCAGCACGTGGTCGTCTTCGCGCTTGCCTTCTTCGTAGCGACCTTTCAGGCCCGAGCTGTAGAAGGTGGCGGCGTTGCTGGACTCGTCTGCGCCGAACAAATCGATGGTCACGCTGAAGTGGAAATTCAAGTAGCGCTGGATGGTGGGCAAATC
>JBDKLR010000107.1:0-5997 GCA_039795515.1 Pseudomonadota bacterium
AAGACGCGCAAGCCAAAGCCCTCATCTGCGCGCAATCTTTGCAGGACAAGGTGAGCGATTTGCCGGATGACCATACGCTCAAGGTGTGCGTGCAATTGGATGGCAGCGCTTCAAGCCACTGGGTGGCCTATGAAGAGTTGATTCAAGGAGCAGACCCTGGCATGGACTGGCCAGATGTGCATGCACAGCAAACTTGTGCGCTCATGTACACCTCGGGCACGACCGGCAAGCCTAAAGGTGCGGTGCGCAGTCACGAGGCCAGCACCCTGATGGCCTATGCCACCGCCATGGAAATGGGTTTCAGTGCCAAAGACAAAGCCTTGCTGGTCATGCCTTTGTGCCACGCCAATTCGCTGTACTTCGCCAACACCTTCATCCACTTGGGCGCTTGCATCGTGGTGGACGACAACGCCAGCTTCGACCCGCAGCACCTGATGATGTTGTTGTCCAAGCATCAAATCACCTTCACATCGCTGGTGCCCACGCATTACGTGATGATGCTGGCCCTGCCCGAAGAAGTGAAAAAACAATTCGCCACCCACAGCGTGGCCCGCTTGCTCATCTCCTCTGCACCTGCCAGTGCACACTTGAAAACCTCGATCCAACAACTTTTCCCCAACGGGCAGTTGTACGAGTTGTATGGTTCGACCGAAGCGGGTTGGGTCACCTTGTTGCGACCCGAAGAACAGCTCACCAAACTGGGCTCGGTCGGGCGTGAATGGGCGGGCAGTGGCCCGATCAAAATTTTGGATCCCCAGCGCCGCGAAGTGCCTGACGGCGAAACAGGCGAACTGTTTTCCTGCACCTCCTATGCCTTCGAAGGCTATTGGTCCGCGCCCGAAAAAACCGCCGAGGCGTTTGAAGGCGCTTGGTGCTCGGTGGGCGACATGGCCATGCGTGACGCCGATGGCTTCATTTGGCTCAAAGACCGCAAGAGCAACATGATCATCAGCGGCGGGGAAAACGTCTACCCCTCGGAAGTGGAAGCCGTTTTGTGCAGCCACGATGCGGTGCAAGAGGCCGCCGTCATTGGCATGCCCCATGAGAAATGGGGCGAATCGGTGTTGGCGGTCATTGTTTTGCAAGCCGGTGCCACTTGCAGCGAATCCGATCTGATGCAGTGGTGCAAAACCAGACTGGCCGGCTACAAGCAACCCAGACAGTATGTGTTTGTCGCGTCTGAAGACATGCCGCGCACCGCCACCGGAAAAATCATGCACAGACGTTTGAAAGACACGCTGGCCCAACACCTGCCCGAGCTTTCCACCCACTGAATTCAAACCAACTGCCACAAGACGATTTATGACAGACCACAACAACAACGCTTCTCCATGCTGCGGATGCAAAGTCCAACAAAACAAGGACCCATCGCGTCGTGACGCCATCAAGATGGTTTCTTTGGGCACATGGAGTGCCATCCCTTTCTTGGGCAGCACCGCCAAAGCCCAAGCCGCGCCGCTGCTGATCGTCGATGCGGATGCCGAGCAAGATTTCAAACCCCTGCGCCCCAGCGATTTGGCGGTTGGCAAGCCCATGTTGGTCTACCCCTTCGACGCCAAAGCAGGCAAACCCCTGAATGAAACGCGTCTGAACAAGATGGTGGTGATTCGCTTGCCAGAAGACCAAATGGCACCCGACACCAAGTCCAAATCAGCCTCCAGCATCTTGGCTTACTCGAGCATTTGCACCCACCAAGCTTGCGACGTCAAAACATGGATTGCCAAAGAAAAAGTACTGGCCTGTTTTTGCCACGCGTCCAAGTTCGACCTGCTGGACGGCGCCAAGGTGGTGAGTGGTCCAGCCCCTCGCCCCTTGCCTGGCATCGCCCTGTCCATGGCCGGTGATTTCATCGCCATCCAACCCGGTTTCCCCGCCAACCAAGGTTCATAACCTTGGTTATTTCCCAGACTCACTTTCAGGAGAAAAACCATGAGTCATGTGTTTAAAAAGCTGTCTATCGCAGTGATCGGTGCGTGTGCCCTCATGGCTCATGCTGACACCAAACTGGGCCCTTACGCCCCTGTCACGGATGCCCGACTGGCCAACCCAGAGCCCAGCAACTGGCTGATGTACCGTGGCAATTACCAAGGCTGGGGTTACAGCCCCTTGGAAAAAATCAACACAGGCAACGTCAAGAAATTGAGCCTGGCTTGGTCTTTTGCCACTGGTGTGACCGAAGGCCACCAAGCGCCTCCCATCGTGAACAACGGTTACATGTATGTCACCACGCCCAATGCCCAAGTGATTGCTTTGAACGCAGTGACCGGCGAAGAAATCTGGCGTTACAAAAAAGAAATCCCCGCTGACTTGCTGATGTTGCACAACACCAACCGTGGTGTGGCGCTGTATGGCGACAAGGTCTTTGTGGGCACTGTGGACTCGCACCTGATCGCCTTGGATGCCAAAACTGGCAAAGTGGTGTGGGATGCGACCGTGGGTGATGTGAAGGCCCTGTCTTACATCACACTCGCCCCCTTGGCCGCCAAAGGCAAAATTTTGGTTGGCTCTTCTGGTGGAGAAACCGGCGTTCGTGGATTTGTCGCGGCCTTTGATGCCAACTCCGGCAAAGAAGCTTGGCGCACCTACACCACAGCCGCACCTGGCGAGCCTGGTGGTGACACATGGCCAGCTGGCGACGGCTACAAAAACGGTGGCGGCAGCGTGTGGATCACTGGTTCCTATGACGCAGCAACCAACATCGCGTATTGGGGAACAGGCAACCCTGCCCCCTGGCCCACCGAAGGCCGCCCTGGTGACAACCTCTACACCACCTCCACCATTGCCCTCGATGTGGACACCGGCAAGATCAAAGGTCACCACCAATACCATTACAACGATGCTTGGGATTGGGATGAGGTCAGCGCACCTGTTTTGATCGACACCGAAATCAATGGTCGCAAAGTCAAAGGCGCTGTGCATGCAGGCCGCAACGGTTACTTGTGGATGTTGGAGCGTCAAGCCAGCGGCAAGATCGACTACGTCAACGGCATCAACTATGTCTACAACGACGTGATCAAGAGCTTGGACAAGAAAACCGGCCGTCCCACTTATGACATGACCAAAAAGCCTGGCATGGGCAAAGCCGTGAGTTTCTGCCCCTCACTGTGGGGTGGCAAAGACTGGCCCCCAGAGTCATGGAGCCCCAAAACCAAGTTGTTCTACATCCCTGCGAACAACCACCTCTGCTCTGAGCTGCCAGCTGCAGATCCCAGCGCATACAAAAAAGGCGACCTCTACATTGGTTACCCCATCGACGGCGTGTTGGGCAGCTTGCGCTACGAAGGTGGCAAAAAACCCGACAGCATTGGCGAGTTGCAAGCCTGGAACTTGGACACTGGCAAGATGGCATGGTCTTACAAATACGACCGCGCCATCTGGGCTCCTCTGTTGACCACAGGTGGCAACCTGTTGTTCACAGGCGGCACCAACGACCGCATCTTCCGCGCGTTTGACGCCACCAACGGCAAGGTGTTGTGGCAATACAGCATGCCTTCTGGCGTGACTGCGGTGCCCTCTTCTTTTGAAGTCAATGGCGAGCAGTACATTGCTGTGCAAGCCGGTTGGGGTATTGATGCCGAGCGCATGCAAGCGGGTGTCAACACCTTGAACAACACCAAAACAGCTGTCCCACAAGGCGGTACTGTGATGGTGTTCAAACTGTCCAAGTGATGCTTTGACATAGCCCCATGAGATCGGCCTCGCTGATGTGCGAGGCCGATTCTCTTTGTTCCACTTTCACCTTTCATTCCTTCCATTGGAGCCCCTTCATGGCTGACCACCCAACAGAGCGCACTGCCATTTACAAAAAAGCCGCTTGGCGGATGATTCCCTTTTTGTGTTTGTGCCTGGTTGCGGCTTATTTCGATCGAGTGAATGTCGGCTTTGCCAAGTTGCAAATGATGGACGACCTGTCTTTCAGCAACACGGTCTATGGCATTGGCGCAGGTATCTTTTTTCTGGGCTATGTGATTTTCGAAGTGCCCAGCAATATTTTGTTGCACAAAGTCGGGGCGCGGATGTGGATCGCCCGCATCATGATCACTTGGGGTCTGATCGGCGCCGCCATGGCCTTTGTGCAAAATGCGACCCAGTTCTACATCCTGCGTTTCTTGTTGGGGGTGGCCGAAGCGGGCTTCATCCCTGGCGCTTTTTACTTTTTGTCTTGCTGGTTTCCCGCCGATTGGCGCGGCCGCATCATCGCTTTGCTGTTGTCAGCACTGCCCCTGTCCAGCATCTTGGGGGGGCCGCTGTCTGGTTTCATCATGTCTTACTTTGCCGACGTGGGTGGACTGCGCGGATGGCAATGGTTGTTTTTGATCGAGACCATTCCTTCCTTGGTGTTGGGCTATATGGTGACGCGCATTTTGGTCAATACACCCAATGAAGCACCTTGGTTGACCGATGCGGAAAAAAACGTCATCAACACCGATTTGGCGACAGAGAACCAACGCAAACAAGCGCACACCACTCTGGGCAGCGCTTTCAAAAGCCTGCTGGTCTGGCAACTCAGTGCCGCTTACTTTTGCATTGCCAGTTCGGTGTACGTGGCCATTTTTTGGATGCCCACGCTGATCAAGCAGCACGGTGAAACCGATGTCATGCGCATCGGCATGCTGACAGCGGTGCCCTACATCGTGGCGATTTTTGCCATGTATTTTTGCAACACCAGCTCCGATCGACATGGCGAAAGACGCTTTCACACCGCGATTCCAGCCTTGGTCACGGCCTTGGGCCTGATTTTGAGCTGGACACACTTTGACAGCTTGTTGCTCACCATGATCGCGCTGACCGTGGCTGCTGCAGGTGCATCAGCCACGCAAGCTGCTTTTTGGAGCGTCCCACCGTCATTCCTCACGGGTGCTGCGGCGGCCGCCGGTTTGGCCATCATCAACTCGGTGGGCAATATTGCGGGGTTTGTCAGCACCGCCGCCGTGGGTTGGATCGCAGACCTCACCGGCAATGCGCAAAACAGTTTGGTCATCTTCAGCGGTTTGGCCATCCTGGGGTCCGTGCTGATCCTGAATTTACCCGCCCACCTGATCAACCACCGACACACGGCGGGCGAACACTGAACCGCTCCAACAGACAGCGCTCAGTATTTCTGACTGAGCGCGCTGTCTGGAAAAGCCTCGGCAATGGTCGCCACCTGACCGCAATGGGCGGCGGTATATCCCGGCAGTTGGTTGACCGCAAACTGAAATTCATCGCTGTTCAAGATTTTCAACACCGCTTGCAAATGCGGCTTGTCCAAGTCGGATTGGTTGCACAGCAAAAAATACCGCTCGGTGGCCAAGGGTAAAAATTCCAACTTGAAACGACGCGCCGGGGTTTCGACACCGAAACCCACGTCCGCCATGCCGCTGGCCACATAGGCCGCCACGGCCGCGTGGGTGAACTCGGCCTGCTCGTAACCGTTGATGTCAGCCGTTTGCACTTGCGCACGCTTCAAAAAGCATTCCAACAAAAACCGCGTACCAGAGCTGGGTTGTCGATTGACAAAACGAATCCCTTTGCGGGTGAGGTCTTGCACCTCGTAAATTTTGTGGGGGTTGCCGCTGGCCACCATGAAGCCCTGGCGGCGCGTGGCCACATGAATGATGCGGCTCTCGTTCGGTTTGAGCCAGCGCGCATAGTGAGTGAAGGCCAATTCTTCAAAGTCACCCTGCGGAATGTGAAAGCCAGCGATTTCGCAAGCACCCGCATGCAAAGAGGCCACGGCTTCCACGCTGCCCACGTATTTGCGCTCTACAGGTGTTCCCGAGAGCGCCAGCTTTTCGATCATCTTCTCGACGGCAAATCCATGGCTGGCATGCACCCGCAGCACCTCGTTGCTGGTGGCCAGCACCCGGCCGATTTCACCCTCCAACTCGGAGGCCAAGGTTTCCAACATGGGGGTGAGTCGGGCCGAAATGCGGTGACCTGCCCAAACCAATTTTTCGGCCAAAGGGGTGAGTGTGGACCCCTTGCCACGCTCCATGTTCAAGAGCGCCATGCCCA
>JBDKLR010000108.1:0-11282 GCA_039795515.1 Pseudomonadota bacterium
GGCTGGCATGGCCACCGACATCACGCCGTCTGATGCCGGCCATTCGCTGCGGGTCCACAAGGCCACAGCACCGGTCTTGTGGGGCCATTGCGCGCGCATTTGCGCCATCGTCAGCAAGCGCACCCGCGCGCGTGGCGCGTAATGCGAGGCCAAGGTGCCGGGTGCGGCCGGCGCATCGGTGATGGACGCTGCAGTGCTGGCCAGACCGCTTTGCACCGCCACGCCACCCACTTGGCTCAGCTGCGACACGCTCAACATGCCAGGGCGCAACAACACCGGCGCGCCACGGCTGCAATCGACGATGGTCGATTCAATGCCGACATCGCAGGCCCCGCCATCGAGCACCAGCAGCTGCGCAAAAGACGCGCGCACATGGGCTGCCGTGGTCGGACTCACGCTGCCAAACAGGTTGGCACTGGGCGCGGCCACGCCCTGCACACCCAGCGTTTGTGCGGCTTGCAACACGGCTTGTGCCAAGGGGTGCGAAGGGCAGCGCAGGGCGATGGTGTCGTGCCCACCAGCCGCGGCTTCGGCCACGCCAGGGCGGCGTTTCAATATCAGGGTGAGGGGCCCGGGCCAGAACGCATCCATCAAACGCTGTGCAAAGCCAGGCACCTCGCTGGCAAAAGCCGTCACCCACTGGGCGTTGCCCAGGTGCACGATCAGTGGGTGGTTGGCCGGGCGGCCCTTGGCCTGAAAAATCGCTTGCACCGCGCTGGGGTTCAGGGCGTCGGCGGCCAAGCCATATACCGTTTCGGTGGGCAAACCCAGCAACTCACCGCGCGCCAAGGTTTGCGCCGCTTGCAAAACCTCGTCGGCGAACGCTTTCACCACGCGGCGATGCCCAAGATGCCTGCCGCTTGCAAAGCCAGATCGCGCGCCGCTTGGGCGCTGGCGGCGGTGATGGTGAGGTGGCCCATCTTGCGGCCAGGGCGTGCATCGGTTTTGCCATACAGGTGCAGATGCACACCCGGCAAAGCCAGTACTTGTGCCCAAGGGGGTTCATGGGCTTGTGCGCTGTTGGTGAACCACAAATCGCCCAGCAGATTCAGCATCACGCTGGGGCTGTGCAAGCGCGGCATGACCAGTGGCAAACCCGCCATGCAACGCACCTGCAACGCAAACTGCGACACATCGCAACTGTCGATGCTGTGGTGACCGCTGTTGTGCGGACGCGGTGCCATCTCGTTCACCACCAAGGGACCCAAGGCGTCGCGCTCGGGGCCGTCTTGCAGCAAGAAAAACTCCACACACAACACACCCACATAATTCAAACCCCGCGCCACCTCATAAGCAGCTTGAAGGGCTTGTTCGGCGGTTTCGGCGGGCAAGGCGTTTTCAAACACCTCGGTCACGGCCAAGATGCCGTCGCGGTGCAGATTCACCTGCAACGGCAAATGCACCATCTGACCATCCAATCCCCGAGCCAGCACCACCGAGCATTCGGCGGCCAGTGGCAGGCGTTTTTCCAAGATGCAAACCACCGGCCCTTGGGCTTGCAACTGGGCCCAAGCCGAGGACAAATCGGCCATGGACGCCACCCGCACCTGGCCTTTGCCGTCGTAACCCAAGCGGGTGGTTTTCAAAATGCCAGGCAGCAAATCGGCGGGTACCGTCTTCAAATCGGCGTCGCTTTGGAGTACCTGGTGCGGTGCCACGGGCACGCCGCAGCGCACAAAATGCGCTTTCTCACGCGCCCGGTCTTGCGCCACCGACACCGGATCGGCACCCGGTGCGCAGGGCCGTGTCAAACCCAATTGGCGCAACGCCTCGGCTGGCACGTTTTCAAATTCGGTGGTGATGGCCTGGCATTGCGCGGCCATTTGCGCCAAGGCGTCGGCGTTCAGGTAGTCGGCACAGACATGCACATGGCTGACCAAACCGGCCGGGCTGTGGCGATCTGGGTCGAGCACCGCGGTGCGGTAGCCCAGGCTTTGCGCCGCGTGGCTCCACATGCGGCCCAACTGACCACCGCCCAACACACCCAGCGTGGACCCGGGTGGCAATGGCGTCACAGGATGGGTGGCACGGTCATGGCGCGTGCCTCTGCGGTTTGTCGGTCGCGAAAAGCTTGCAGCGCGGTTTGCAAATGCGGGTGGCTGTGCGCCAGCATGGCCACGGCGAACAAAGCGGCATTGGCCGCACCCGCATGGCCGATGGCAAAGGTGGCCACCGGAATGCCTTTGGGCATTTGCACGATGCTGTGCAAGGAGTCCACCCCTTGCAAATGCTTGCTGGCCACGGGCACGCCCAACACCGGCACCGTGGTCTTGGCCGCCAACATGCCCGGCAGGTGCGCCGCACCGCCTGCGCCCGCGATGATGGCGCGCAATCCCCGACCGTGGGCAGATTCGGCATAGGCGTACAGGTCGTCAGGCATGCGGTGGGCGGACAGGACCTGGGCTTCAAAGCCAACGCCAAAGTCTTGCAAGATGTGTGTGGCGTGTTGCATGGTGTCCCAGTCGGAGCTGGAGCCCATGACCACACCGACCAGAATGGGGTTCATGATGAGGGGCAGTGAACTGCGGGTAAGCTTGCGGTTGATCGACCTCTGATTTTATTCCCCTGGACCTGAACCCATGATTGATGTGACCGTCGCCAATTTCGAAGCCGAAGTGATCGATGCTTCCGCCCACGTGCCCGTGTTGGTGGATTTTTGGGCGCCGTGGTGCGGCCCTTGCAAGTCGCTGGGCCCCATTTTGGAAAAGCTCGAGGTCGATTACGGTGGTCGTTTCAAGCTGGTGAAGATCAACTCGGACGATGAACAGCAACTCGCCCAGGCCTTTGGCATCCGCTCGATTCCCACCTGTGTGTTGCTCAAAGGGGGTAAGCCCGCCGATGGTTTCATGGGTGCCTTGCCCGAGGGCAAGGTGCGCGAGTTTTTGGACAAGCATTTGCCCAGCGAAGGCGAGTTGATCGCCGAAGAAGACCTGAACGAGGCCGAGGCCTTGCTGGCCCAAGGCGACACCGCATCGGCCTTGTCCAAGTTGCAAGAAGCGCTGGCGGTCAACCCGGCCAACGACGACGCGCGCTTTGACTATGTGAAATTGTTGATGGCCATGGGCGAACTCGAGCACGCCCAAACCGCATTGGCCCCTGCGCTGGCGCAAATCCCCTTGCAACTGCGTTTCGAAGCCTTGAAACATTGGTGGGAGGCGCTGCATTTCGCCAGCACGGACGAGCGGGCGCACTGGACCTTGGATCAATTCGATGCGCTGATCGAGAAAAACAAACGCGACTTTGACACCCGTTTGGCCAAGGCCAGGCTGTTGATGGCGGCGGCCGAGTGGACCGCGGCGATGGACGAGTTGCTGGAAATCGTGATGCGCGACAAGGCGTGGAATGAAGAAGCCGCGCGCAAGAACGTGGTGGCGATTTTGGAATTGCTGACGCCACCCAAGGCCAAGGGCGATCAGCCGGTGCCGGGCAAGTCCGCCGGGGGCATTGAACTCACCGGCAAAGCCGCGGCCTTGGAAGACCCGCAAGCGGAATTGGTGTCCAAATACCGCCGCCGCTTGAGCATGGCTTTGAATTAAAACCTGGGCAAATCGGGGTGGCTGATCTGCCCACCTCTGACCAACATCTTGCCGTACTCGGCGCAGCGTTGCAGGGTGGGAATCACCTTGCCAGGGTTGAGCAAGCCTTGCGGGTCGAAAGCGCGTTTCACGCCAAACATTTGCTCGTTTTCAGCGGCTGAAAACTGAACGCACATGGAGTTGAGTTTTTCCACGCCCACGCCATGCTCGCCGGTCACCGTGCCGCCCATGGCGACGCTGGTTTCCAAAATGTCAGCGCCAAACAACTCGCAGCGGTGCAACTGGTCGGGGTCGTTTGCATCAAACAAAATCAGCGGGTGCAGGTTGCCGTCACCCGCGTGGAACACATTGGCGCAGCGCAGGCCGTATTTCTTTTCCATCTCGGCAATCGCCAACAAGATGTCAGCCAAACGCTTGCGCGGGATGGTCGAGTCCATGCACATGTAGTCGGGGCTGATGCGGCCACTGGCTGGAAACGCGTTTTTGCGGCCGCTCCAAAACTTCAGACGCTCGGCCTCGTCGCGGCTGACCGCGATGGCGGTGGCCCCACAGCCTTGCAGCACCGCGCTCATGCGGCCGATTTCTTCTTCCACTTCTTCGGGCGTGCCGTCGCTTTCGCACAGCAAGATCGCTTCGGCATTCAGGTCGTATCCCGCGTGCACAAAGTCTTCCACGGCAGCGGTCATGGGCTTGTCCATCATCTCCAAACCAGCGGGGATGATGCCGGCAGCGATGACCGCGGCCACCGCGTCACCGGCTTTGCGCAAGTCGTCAAAGCTGGCCATGATGCAGCGCGCCAACTGGGGCTTGGGTGTGAGCTTGACGGTGACTTCCAGCGTGATGGCGAGCATGCCCTCAGAGCCAACCACCAAGGGCAGCAGGTCCAAACCAGGGGTATCCAGGGCGTCGCCGCCAAATTCGATGGGCTCACCGGCCATGGTGAATCCTTTGACCTTGAGCACGTTGTGCAAGGTCAGGCCGTATTTCAGGCAATGCACGCCGCCGGAGTTTTCCGCCACATTGCCGCCGATGGTGCAAGCGATTTGGCTGGACGGATCGGGTGCGTAATACAAGCCCAGGGGCGCGGCGGCCTCGCTGATGGCCAGGTTGCGAACCCCGCCTTGCACCACGGCGGTGCGGCTGTGCAGGTCCATCTTCAATATTTTGTTGAACTTGGCCAAGGACAAGGTGACGCCTTGGGGGTGCGGCATGGCCCCGCCCGACAAACCGGTGCCGGCGCCGCGCGCCACCACGGGCACGCCCAAGCGATGACAGGTTTGCAACACGGCTTGCACTTGCGCATAGGTTTCGGGCAGCACCACGCACATGGGGCGCTGTCGATAGGCGGTCAGGCCATCGCATTCATAAGGGGTGGTGTTTTCGCTGGAGGACAAGACCGCGTGGGCGGGCAGCACTTGGCGCAAAGCGGCCAACACGGCGTGGGACTCGGCGGGGGCAAGCGCTTGTCGTTCGGGCTGGAGGGAGGCGTTCATGGGCGTGCAGATAACGGCAAACCGCTACTGTACGCTGGAACCCCAGGTTCAAGCGGCCGCGTGGGTTTTCGGGGTCATCACCAAGCGGTTGATTTCGTCTTGCAAAGCGGTGGCATCGATCGGCTTGGACACGTAGCCATCGGCGCCCGCGTCCATCAAACGCTGACGGTCGAAGTTCATGGCGTAGGCGGTCACCATGATGACCGGGGTGTCGGGGCGCGATGCGCCACGCGACTGGCGCATCAGGCGCAGGGCGTTCATGCCGTCCATGATGGGCATCATCACGTCCAGCAGCACCACATCAAACGACTCCTGCTCAAACAAGGCCACGGCCTCTTCGCCATTGCTGGCGGTGGCATAGCTGTGGCCCATTTGGTCCATCAGCAGGGTGAGCAATTTCATGTTGATCGGGTGGTCCTCGGCCAACAGCACCCGCAGCGAATGCGCGGCATGGGGCAATCGGGGTGGCGAGAAGAACGTCGTGGCGGTGGCCTCGTCGGCTTGAATGCAAGGCAAGGTGAATGAAAACGTGGCGCCTTGGTTGGGCACCGCCTTGACCTGCATTTGACCACCCATGAGGCGAATCAATTCACGCGTGATGGACAAACCCAAGCCCGTGCCTCCGAAAGGCATTTGGGCTTGCTCACCCTGGTTGAAGGGCAGGAACAGGCGCTCGGCTTGGCTGTCGTCAAAGCCCACGCCCGAGTCTTGCACCCAGAAGTGCAGCAGCCAGTGCCCGGCTTCCTCGCTGGGCGACAGCTGCATGCTGGTGTGGACAAACCCCTTGCTGGTGAATTTGATCGCGTTGCCAATCAAGTTGCTCAGAATCTGGCGCAAACGTAAGGGGTCGATTTGCATGGCCGGGTGGTTGTGCGCGATGTCTTCGTAATTCAGGCTCAAACCCTTGGCACTGGCCTGTGGGTAGAAGCTGCGCAAGGTTTGGTGCATCACATCCACCGGGTTGCAAGGGCGCAGTTCCAGCGCCAAATGACCCGCTTGGATTTTGGAGAAATCCAGCACGTCGTTGATGATGTTCATCAGGTGTTTGGCCGAGTCGTGTGCCAAGCCGATGTATTCGCGTTGTGGCGCGGTGAGTTCGGTTTGCAAAGCCATTTGCGTCATGCCGACCAAGCCGTTCATGGGCGTGCGTATTTCATGGCTCAAGGTGGCTAAAAACTGGCTCTTCAAGGTGTTTTCGGTGTGGGCCGACACCGTGGGCACGCGCACGGGCGGGGGCGGCGGTGGTGCGGCAGGTGAAGCTTCACGCGGTTGTTCAAGTTGTTTTTGCAATGCTGAAATTTGCGTCTGGTAATTCGTCGCCAACAACTGCGCGGCTTTCAACTCGGTCTGCACCTGGCTGAGTTGGGCTTGCCAATGGTCGTATTTTTCTTTGCTGGTTTTGGCCACAGCGGGTTGTTGCGACACGCGTGTCAAGGCCAGCCAAGTGGCTGCGCTGCCTGCGAACGCCAAAGCCAGCATCAGCAAGGGCTGGTCGAAATAGGCTCCGATGCACATGCCCAGCAGGCTGACAACCAAAGAGATGCGCCCCACACGTTGCCAACTTCGGGGCAGGACACGGCTGGTGGAGCGAGCGGGTGTGGCGTTGTTCATGGCGTTGTGGCAGGGTTGTGGATGGATAAATAAGAAAGCACTCAGTTTTACAATAAATCAATCTGATCGGATTCATTCTAGATCGAAAACAACTGATTTTGATGTACAAATTAATAATATTAGATTATTTCTTGTTTTTGCCAATATTCGTGCAAAAACCCCCCCTTGAGACCATTGGTTCTATAAACTGCAAACCCCATTCCTGTTGCCATTCGCCATGACTTCCAGTTCTTTTTCCATGGACCACTTGTGGTTGCCATTCACCCCCAACCGGCATTTCCAACAGCAACCGCGTGTCATGGTGAAAGCCGACGGCATGCACTTCACCACCCAGCAAGGGCAGCAAGTGCTCGACGGCATTTCCAGCTTGTGGTGTGTGGTGGCAGGGCACAACCGCGCCCCGATCAATGAGGCGATCACACAACAGTTGCAAACCCTGGACTACGCCACGGCCTTCCAACTGGGCAACGACCGCGCTTTCGAAGCCGCCGATCGCGTGGCGGCGCTCGCCCCGGGCGACTTGAACAAGGTCTTGTTTTGCAGCTCGGGTTCGGAGGCGGCGGACACCGCCATCAAACTGGCGCTGGCCTACCACCGCGCGCGCGGCCAAGGGCATCGGCAGGTGTTCATCGGGCGCGAACGTGGTTACCACGGCGTGGGCTTGGGCGGCATGAGCCTGGGCGGCATTCCGGGCAATCGCAAGGTGTTTGGCGCGGCCATGATGGCGCGGGTCGACCACATGCGCTTCATCCACGACCCGGTGCACCACGCCTACATCCAAGGTGAATTGCCGCAGTGGTCCGAAGACCCCTTGCTGGACCTCGAACAGCGCATCTTGCCCTTGCACGACCCGAGCAATGTGGCGGCGATTTTTGTCGAACCGGTGGCTGGCAGTGCCGGTTGGTACATCCCACCACAAGGCTATTTGCAGCGGCTGCGCCAGATTTGCGACAAGCACGGCATCTTGCTGGTGTTTGACGAGGTCATCACCGGCTTTGGCCGCTTGGGCGCGCCGTTCGCCGCCAACCACTTTGGCGTCACGCCCGACCTGCTGACCTTTGCCAAGGGCGTGACCAATGGCGTCATCCCCTTGGGTGGTGTGATTTGCCGCGACGCCATCCATGCCGCGCTGATGAACACCGATGCGCCGTCACACGCCATCGAATTTGCCCATGGCTACACCTACTCGGGTCACCCGGTGGCCTGTGCCGCGGCGGTTGCGAGCATGGACTTGCTGGCCGAAGAAAACCTGTTCCAGCGCGCCGCCGACATGGGCGTGGTGTTGGGCAACGCGGTCCACGCGGCCGTGCGCGGATTGCCGGGTGTGGTGAGCATCCGCAGCTTGGGCTTGGCAGCGGCGGTCGAGTTGGCCGCAGATACTGCTGCACCGGGTCGAAAAGCCTATGACATCTTTTTGGATTGCCTGGCGCATGGCGTGTTGGTGCGCTCCGCGGGTGACAACTTGGTGCTGGCACCGGCCTATGTGGTGAACGAGGCGCAGATCGCGCAAATGGTGGACACCTTGGCCGCGTCGATCAAGCGCCACGCCTGAGGCACGATGGATGGCCCGGCCGTCTCAGGGCTTTTGCACCTTGCTCAAGAACTGATCGAGCACATCGCCGTTGGTTTGCACAATGCGCACCCGCGCGGGCAAAAACCCGTGCTGGGGCGACAGCCACATCTCCACGGTTTGGTCGTATTGCTGCAAGGGCACGCGGCTGAGTTTGAGGGTGGGCAAGGGGCCGATCGGCAGTTTCAGGGTTTCGGTTTTGTCCACCGAAAACGCCCACAGCTCGGCGCTGCGTGCAGACACCACTTGGAAACTGATTTGTTGCCCCACTTGCTGAAACTGGGGACTGCCCGCCAACAGCGCGGCCAATTGCACGAACAAACTCAGCCGGTCTTGCGCCCCTCCTTGCAGGCTTTGGGTGGGCGTGTTGGCGCTGAAACTCACCTGCCCTTTGTGGCGTTCGAAATGCGCCGCCACTTCTTGTCGGCCTTTGTCACCAAAGCGCAGCGGCATCAAGCCGCTGGCACCCACACTGCCTGTGCTGGTTTGGCTGCGTGAACCCAACAGGTGCCGCACTTCTTGTTGGAGTTGGTACTGGTTGTTGGTGTGGATCCACAGCATGTCGCCATCGGCGCTGTAGCGCACACCTTTACTTTCACCGGCGAATTCGTAAATCAATTTGGTCGAAGGAGGCCATGTGAACTGCATGGCCGACTTGGCCGTAGAGCTGGGTTTCGTGGTGCTGGGTGTGGCAGGCAAGCTTGCTTGCGCCACCACATCGGCCATCGGTTCTGTGTCAGAAGAATGGTCAGAGGGATGGTCAGCAGGCGGTGCCGTCACAGCGGGCTCTGAGGCGGGCATCGGCGCTGGGGTCTGCATGGCAGGCGAGGGCGCCGAAGGTGCCGTGTTCAAGACTGCGGCTTCTGCGCTGGCAACAGGCATTTGCAAGCGCCAGTGGGTGAGTGGCGCGGGTGGCTCCGACCTTGGCCAGGCGTCAGACAGGCTGAGCAACACCCAGCCATGCAAAGCCAACACCAGCAAGGCCAACAGCGCCAAGCCGCGTCGGCGTCGAGAGGGCGATGGATAGAATGACTGCATGAAATTAGCCACGTACAAAGACGGTTCCCGAGATGGTCAGCTGGTGGTGGTGTCGCGCGATTTGGCGACAGCGCATTATGCGAGCGGCATCGCCCAACACCTGCAACAAGCCTTGGACGATTGGAACTTCATCTCGCCCCAGTTGCAAGACCTGTCCCACACCCTGAACCAAGGCCGTGCCCGTCATGCGTTTGCCTTCGACCCCCAGATGTGCATGGCCCCCTTGCCCCGCGCCTACCAGTGGGCCGATGGTTCGGCCTACATGAACCACGTCGAATTGGTGCGCGCCTCGCGCAACAGCGAAGTGCCCGCCAATTTTTACGAAGACCCCTTGATGTACCAAGGCGGCAGCGACGATTTCCTCGGCCCTTGCGACGACGTGGTGTGTGTCAGCGTCGACCATGGCATCGACTTCGAGGCCGAGGTGGCGGTCATCACGGGTGATGTGCCCATGCAAGCCAATCCTGATGAAGCCCTGGAAGGCATTCGACTGGTGATGCTGGCCAATGACGTGTCATTGCGCCGCTTGATTCCCAACGAATTGGCCAAGAACTTCGGCTTTTTGCAAGGCAAACCCGCCACCGCCTTCAGCCCCGTCGCGGTCACCTTGGACGAATTGGGCGAGGCCTGGGACCATGGTCGTTTGAACCTGACCATGCGGGTCGACTGGAATGGCAAGCGTGTGGGCATGTGCGAAGCCGGTCCCGAGATGACGTTTCATTTTGGCCAGCTCATCGCCCACTTGTGCAAAACCCGCAATGTGCGCGCGGGCAGCATCATCGGCAGCGGCACCGTCAGCAACAAAGCGGTGGACACCAAGGGCCAAAAAGACTGGCCCAAGGGCTACAGTTGCATCGCCGAAAAACGCGCCATCGAAACCATCTTGGACGGCAAAGCCAGCACCGACTTCATGCAATTCGGCGACACGGTGCGCATCGAGATGAAGGGCAAGGACGGCCAAAGCGTGTTTGGCGCCATCGACCAAAAGATTGCACCCTTGGCCCGCTGAGCCAGGCCGCCTGTCCAACCAAACTGCACCGACCATCCAACGATGAAAACCATCGACTACAGCGCCTACCGAACCTTGGCCATCAGCCGCCGAGGCCCCAACCAAAGTGTGTTGGACATCCAAATGAAAGCGCTCAACGGCAAATTGCCCACCGCAGGCCACGACGGCCACGAGGAGTTGTGTGAGATCTGGCGCGATGTGGGGCGCGACGACAGCGTGCGCTGTGCCGTGTTGCGCGGCGAGGGCATGGGGTTTTCAGGCGGCGGTGATTTGAACCTGGTGCAAGACATGGCCGAGGACTTCGAGGTGCGCACCCGGGTGTGGAAAGAAGCACGCGACCTGGTCTACAACCTGATCAATTGCGACAAACCCATCGTCAGCGCCATGCACGGTCCGGCGGTGGGCGCGGGTTTGGTCGCGGGCTTGTTGGCCGATGTGTCCATCGCCGCCAAAAGCGCCAAGATCGTCGATGGCCACACCCGCTTGGGCGTGGCGGCGGGCGACCACGCGGCCATCGTCTGGCCGTTGTTGTGCGGCATGGCCAAGGCCAAATACCACCTGCTGTTGTGCGAGCCGGTCAGTGGCGAAGAGGCCGAGCGCATCGGCTTGGTGTCGCTGTGTGTGGAAGACGCCCAGTTGTTGGACAAGGCCTATGAAGTGGCCGACCAATTGGCCCGCGGCAGCCAAAGCGCCATCCGCTGGACCAAATACGCCTTGAACAACTGGTTGCGTCAAGCCGGTCCAGCGTTTGACACGTCCTTGGCGCTGGAGTTCATGGGCTTTGCCGGTCCCGATGTGCGCGAAGGCGTGGCCTCGCTCAAGGGAAAACGCCCGCCCCACTTCGGTTGAACAGGTGTTTAGAATGCCCGCCATGCAAACCCTGCGTCACGCCCATCAACTCACCCGCTTCGTGCTGGTGTGGTTCGCGTTGTCGCTGGGTGTGGCCATGGCTTCTCCGCTGGTGTCACCCAAGTCCATGGACATGGTGTGTACCAGCGGTGGTGTCATCAAGTGGGTGGTGAGCG
>JBDKLR010000109.1:0-15054 GCA_039795515.1 Pseudomonadota bacterium
GACGGGGTTTTGCGGACCGATTCGACCAATTCACCAAAGGCTTTGCTGGGGACATTGACATCACGGAACAATTCACCGCCGCCAGCCGCCCAGCCCGCCAGTCCATTGAGCAGCACACTCACGTCGGAGTAGCCCAATCGCTGAAAGACAGACACCGCGCGCACCGCCAAACCTTCGCCGTTGTCCATCAGCACGACGCGGGTGTCCAAGCGTGGAATGCGTTGGCGCACATCGGCCTCGATCCGACCATAGGGCAGGTTGACGGCAAACAAGGGATGGCTTTGGGCGTAGGGGTCTTCCTCACGCACATCCACCAAGGCGATTTCTTGCTTGGCCAGCAAAGCCTCGCGCACCTGCTTGCCGGTGGTCACCGGGTGCGGGTGGCCAGGGTCGGTCAACACCTCTGCAATGTGTTCCACCTCAGAGATGATCGACTCTATTGGCGTAGCGTGTACCAACTCTTTGGGCGGCTGGACCAAGGCTGATGGGGCTTGAACGACTGGGGGTGCGGCCAAAGGCGCTGTATGAACAGGCATCACCGGTGCGGCCATTGGAGCGGTTCGGGGTGCAACTGGTGCAGCGGGTGCAGGGGGGGTATGAGGGGTTGCCGTCGTGGGTGGGGTGGTCCAAACCGCTTCTTGCTGGTCGCCCACCCACATCACATTGCTGTAGCCCGACACAAAACTGGTGCGGGTTCCGTCTTCGCGGTAACTGTGTCGTTCGATTTTGCCGATGTTGCCGCCATACACATGGATGCTGATCGAGGCTTGGTCTTTCAAGGCGTTCCAGACCTTGTGCACATCGCCAATGCGAGGCGAAACAGCCTCAATGTCACCAGGCAGCATGTCCAGCTGAAAACCAGCGGGCACCCAGCGGCCATCGGACATGCGGCTGTAGGGTTGGCACGATTCGGAGCCACGCAACATGCCCACCAGTCCCCACACCGTGTGGTCATGCACCGGCGTGGATTGACCGGGGCCCCAGACAAAACTCACCACCGAGAAACGGTCTTGCGGATCGGCATACAACAAAAACTGCTGGTAATGCTGCGGGTGGGGTCGGGCGAAATCGGGGTTGAGCCAATCGTCATTGCACAGCAAGGGGTGGAGCAGTTGCTTGGCCTGGTCCAACAACTGCGGCTCTGGCGGGGCAGTATCGACCAGACGTGTGAGGTCTGCCAAAAACTGGTGCAGGCGAGCGGTGTTGAGGGGCGGTGCGACGGACATCTTGGATGCAGTGGTCAAAATTGCCGCCATTGTTTCACAGGATATGCTTGGGGCTCCTATGAACACGGTTTCTAATTCTTCCTTTGTCTTGGCGGGTGTCATGGGTTGGCCCATCTCGCATTCACGCTCACCCATCATCCATGGCCACTGGATCGCCGAGCATGGGCTGCGCGGCGCGTACCTGCCTCTGCCCGTCAACCCCGATCGTTTGGATCAAGCCCTCAGCGGCCTGTCCGCCTTGGGCTTTGCCGGATGCAACCTGACCCTGCCCCACAAAGTGCAAGCACTTGATTGCATCAGCGACATGGACGCAGTGGCGCGTCAAATCGGCGCGGTCAACACCGTGGTGGTCCAGCCCGATGGCAGCCTGCGTGGCACCAACACCGATGCGTTCGGGTATATGCAAAGCCTGCGCGAGGCGCAACCCACTTGGCAAGCCAGCCAAGGCCCTGCGGTGGTGTTGGGTGCAGGGGGTGCCGCACGTGCCGTGGTTTGGGCCTTGGCAGATGCAGGTGTGCCAGACATTCGCTTGCTCAACCGCAGCTTGGACAAAGCCCAAGCCATGGCCTCTGAGTTTGGCTCGCCGGTCCACGCTTGGGACTGGTCACAACGCCATGCGGCCTTGGCGGACGCGGTTTTGTTGGTCAACACCACGACACAGGGCATGCAGGGGCAACCCGCTTTGGACATTCAATTGGATGCATTGCCCATGCATGCGGTGGTGTCGGACATTGTGTACACCCCCTTGGAAACCGATTTGCTGGCGCGCGCCAAAGCGCGTGGCCACCCAACGGTCGGTGGCTTGGGCATGTTGTTGCACCAAGCAAGACCGGGCTTTGCGGCTTGGTTTGGGGTCATGCCCGAGGTCACACCTGCGCTCTGGCAGGCGGTGTTGAAAACCCTCTGAACCTTATTTTCGAACGGCTGGTATTTCGATGGGCAGGCCTTGGGCGCGCCACATCAAATACAGGTTGAGGTTGCGCATGTCGACATGGCCCCAGGGCGGTACTTCGGCTTTGACACTGGCATAGCAAAACCGCAAACGGCGCTCCAGCGAGGCCAAGTACTGCCAGTCCAATCTGAAGATGGGATAGCCGTTGGGCTGCCCTTGGCTGAGTTTGTCGGTGAACAGGCGTTGCCCCCAGCGCTGGTCGTGGCACTGGGTGCAAGACAAGTTCATTTGACCTTGGCGGGTCATGAAGAGTTTTTGGCCGGCTTCGAAATGCTTTTTGGCGGGGCCGTCAATGCTCACTTGAATCGGCATGCCTTTGGAAGCGCCGTTCACATGCAAGGTGATCGCTAGCAACTCGTCAGATTCCAGCGCCCAGTCGGGTGCTTTTTGCTGCTTTTGGCGGCAATTGCGGATGCGGTCTTCCACATTGAACAATTTGCCCGAGGCCTTGTCGATCAGGGGGTAGCGCGTCGCCACGCCTTTCATGCTCTCCGAGGCTTCGCCATGGCAAGACTGGCAGCTTTTGTTGGCATTGCCTTCAACCAGCTTCCAAAGTTGGGCCCCTTTGTCGATGCCATGGGCCAGGGGGCTGGAAAAGTCGTCGTCGAGTTGCAAGCCTCGCACCTCGTCGCTGGCAAAGGCCAAACCAGACTGGAGTTTGTTCAATGGAATGAGACGTTCCTGCGCCAGGGTGTCGGCGCTGAGGCCACCCATGCAGATCAACAACCATGGCCACAACCATTTGGCGTTCATGGCTTGTCTTTCGATGTGTTGTTGCTGGACAAATACACCACCAAAGGATGGCGCAATTCACCGATGTTGGCTTTGTCGTCCACCCATTTGAAATGCAATTCGCCCGACTTGGTGGCGCGCAGGTAAAACTCAAACAAGGGGTTGGCGGCAACGCCCGTGGTGGGTTCGGCCCGAAACACCTCTTGGTTGTTCAGGGTGCAGGTGAGTTGGCGAATCACATTGCGCTTGATCAGCACGCCATTGATGTCGCGCAAAAAACCGCTGTCCATGGGGTGGTTGATCAGCAGGCGCAGTTTGAAGACATCGCCTTCGACGATGCGGGGAGGAAGTTGCAGGCGCGCGTTGCTCATGTGCCGTTGTCCACGCAGGCCGCTTCGGTGACTTCCACCTCTTGCGTTTGGTAAAAAAATTGACCATCTGACAACCGTGCCAAGGCCACCACCATTTGGGTGCCGGACAAACGAACCCGCGTGCTGATCTCGGCTTTGCCGTTCCAAGGACCCAGCACAAACAAGCACATCAGAGGCACCGGGTTGCGCTGGGACACCAGGTAAATGTGGGTCACATGCGAGGCCTCGGTCATGGGGCTGTCCACTTTCAGATGCAAAGGCACCAAGTGTCCGTTGTCAGCCAGCGTGGGCAATGTCAGGCTCACGCCTTCTTTTTTCATGGGCTGGTTTTGCACATAGGGTTTGACCATCTCGTCAAAGGTGCGCAAGCGAGACTCGGCCAGACCACTCAAGGTGAGTTTGTCCACCTGGGCCAGTACTGTGCTGGCGTGCAAACCCGTCAAGCCCAAGGCGGCTTGGCCCATGGAGGCCAAACAGCCTCGTCGTGTCAGCGGCGTATTCAAAGTGGTTTGTCCTTGGGGGGATTGAGCAAGTAGGCGACGATGTCTTCCAAACCTTGCTCTGTGAGTACGGTTTTGCCCTTGAGAGCTTTGGCGACATTGTTCAAGCCTTTGGTGCTGAAATAAGCCGGCATGAATGTGTCGGGGTTGATCAAACGCGGATCGGCAATGCGCTGGCGCAACATGTCGGGGGAGAGGCGTTCAGACACCCCGACCAAACTCGGACCCATGTCACCGCCGTCTTTGAGACCTGGCACCACATGGCACAGCACACAGCCGGTTTCTTGTCGGTTGAGTAGCAATTTGCGGCCACGCTCCACATTGGCCGTGGCGGCAGCGGGCGTGGGGGCCATGCCTTCGGCAGCTTGTGCCAACGACCCAGCGAGCAACAGCAACAAGAGCAACTGCTTCATGGCCGAGCGACATGCAAATAGCGTTTCAGGGCATCCGCACAGACACCCACTGCGGCATAGGCCTCGCGCATCACCCGACCCATGGTGATGAAACCGTGGATTTGGCGCTCGAAACAGACGTATTCGGTGACCCCTCCTGCAGCGGCCATGGCATCGGCATACAACAGGCCTTCGTCTCGAAGTGGGTCAAAGCCAGCCGTCAACACCAAAGCAGGGGGCAGGTTGGCATGCGACGTGGCCTTCAAAGGCGAAGCGCGCCAGTCATGGCGATCGGCGGGGTTGGGCAGGTAATGGTCCATGAACCAATGCATGGCTGCAGCGGTCAGCATGTAACCCTCGCCATTGGCGTGGTAACTCGGGGTGTCGGGGTACATGATGGTGGCGGGGTAAATCAGCAACTGAAACGCGGGGGCTTGGGCGCTGTCTCGAGAACCCAATGCCACCGCCGCGGCCAAGTTGCCGCCAGCACTGTCACCACCCACGGCGATACGTTGCGGGTCGACATGCAGACGGGCCGCGTTGTCCACCACCCAATGAAACCCTTCCAGCGCGTCGTTGTAAGCGGCAGGGAAGGGATGCTCTGGGGCGAGTCGGTAGTCCACCGAGAACACGGCACAGCCACTGGCGTCGCACAACTGGCGACACAGCACATCGTGTGTTTCGATGTTGCCAATCACCCATCCGCCGCCGTGGTAGTAGACCAATGCAGGCAACACTTGTTTGGCAGAAGCACCCATGGGCCGGTATTCGCGCACCGTGCCAAATGACAAGGCATGGTCCTGACACAGGGAGGTGGGCAGCGGATCGGGTTGGGTCAGGGCTTTGCGAACCAAATAAAACTCGCGCGCCTCTTGGTGCGGCTGGGTGTTGACCGCCGGCACACCACGGTCTTTCATCAGTTGCAACAGGGCTTTGGCTTGGGGGTCGAGCATTGGGAAACCTCAGGTGGGTGAACCCACTGGACTGTAGTCGTTTTCGTGGGTTTGCAGCCATTGGCGAGACAAGCTGTCGTCGTCTTGCGCGGGGTGAAAGTCGGGCTGGAAGTAACGTCGCCACATGGGTAAGGAAGACCGCAGCAACCCTTGCTTGCCAAACAAAAACACCGAAGCACTGCGCCAAGTGCCGAATTGGAACAAGCTGCCGTCATGCCAGAGGTTGTTGACAGTTTGGCGAATCAAATCGGACAGCAAGAAAAAGGTCATCAAACGCATCCAGCGCAAACGCCATTCTTCATTGCCGTTCAGGGCTTTGTACATGTCAAAAGCGGTAGAGCGGTGTTCGCTTTCTTCGCTGGCATGCCATTGCCACAGGGTTTGCAAACGGGGTTCGGCTTTCGCCATGAAATCGGGGTTGGACAGCAACCAATGCGCCAAGACGGCGGTGAAATGCTCGGTGGCTGCAGTGGCCGCCACGCCATGGCGCACATTCAGCTTTTCGATTTGAGCCACCCGTTGTTGGGCGCGATCAGCCCAATGGTTGACCAAGCCTTGCGCTTGCAAATGTTGATTGAACAAACTGTGCAAGCGACGGTGGGTGGCTTCTTGACCAATGAAGCCTTGCAACTCAGAGGCAAATCGGGCTTGCATTTCAGGCGAGAGTTCTTTTTGGGCACGGCGCAAACTGTCGATGAAAAACTGCTCGCCCACCGGAAAGCTCATGGACAAAGCGTTCATCCAAGCAGATGTGAATGCGTCGCCGCCATTCCAGCGCAAGGGGAAGGGGGCTTCAAGATCGATCAGCAGTTTGCGGACAACGAGTTGGCTCATGAGGGTCAGTTCAAAGGTAATTTGCAGGGGCCAGAAACCACGAATTTCATGTCTTTGCCGTAGCGCTTCACGTCTTTGAGGGCTTGCACAAACACGGGCTGACGGCGAATTTTGATTTCTGCTTCTTCTTTGGTTTGAACATTGCGCCGCTTCACCCAGATGCTGGTATCGGAGGTGAGGTCGGTGCCCTCAAACTCGGGGCTGATCAAGGTGTTGACAAACATGTTGTAGAGCTTGGGGCCATCCATCTTGATGTACAAATGGTTGCCGATGGAGGAAATGTCAATGGTGACAGTGGCGGGTTGGACGATCATTTTCTCAAGCTCTGGAAAACTGCCTTGCACTTCGCAGGTGAGGGTGTAGCTCCAAGCCACAGGACTGCCACCCAACACCAAGGTGAACAAACCAGTGCGCAAAGCACCCAGCAAAAGGGACGGGAATTCGAGCTTGTACAACATGCGTCGTTTTTTTGAATATTCACATCTTCTCATGGTCAGGTGAGGGCAGTCTGTCCCCTGGGACAAACCCACAGGTGGGGACTTGGGTATTATCAAAAAAGTTCAATCTCCCATTTCAAGGAATTCCCATGGCAACCCGTTCGCCAACCCCCCCTTTGCTGATGACTGCCGCCTCCTTGGTTCTGGCCGTCTGGCCCTGGTCTGCAGGGGCATTTGACGCCACCAAATTCGAAGACTTCAAAACCACCAACATCTGCAAATACTGTGACCTGACCGATGCACCCATGTCCGGGCTGGACATGCGCGGGGCTGATTTTCAAAACGCCAATTTGTCGGGTGCGAAATTGAGCAAAGCCAATTTGGGGGAACGCCCCATGGAAAAGCGCACCCTGGTGACCAACTTCGAAGATGCCAATTTGCGCCGCGCCGACTTCACCGGGGCCAATTTGCACCTGGCCAATTTCAGCAATGCTTATCTGCGTGAGGCCAATTTGTCTGGCGCTGATCTGAGTGATTCAGTGTTGACCAAAGCCAACCTCAAGGGCGCGGTGTTGAAAGGTGCCAACCTCAAGGGTGCCCAAACCGAAGGGGCTGTGTTTTGCAACACCGTCATGCCCGATGGGGCTGTCAACGACTCGGGGTGCTGATCAATCATCCTCACCCGGCATCTGAGTCGGCCGCAGATGCACCGCCTGTGTGCGTTTCTTTCTGAAACGGATGTTGAGCATTTCCACGCTGAAGGCGAAAGCCATGCCGAAGTAAATGTAGCCCTTGGGTACATGGTGGCCAAAGCCCTCGGCCACCAGCACCACGCCGACCACCACCAAAAAGCTCAACGCCAGCATCTTGATGGAGGGGTGGGCATCGACAAATTCGCCAATGCTTTTGGCAAACAGCATCATCAATCCCAGTGAAATGACCACCGCAGCGATCATGATGCGCACATCATCCACCATGCCAACGGCCGTGATGATCGAGTCGAGCGAAAACACCAGGTCGATCAACATGATTTGCACGATGGTGGCCATGACATTGACTTTGGCCTTGACATCGGCGGGCGCTTCATCGCCTTCCAAGGAATGGTGAATTTCGCCGGTGCTTTTCCAAATCAGGAACAACCCACCTGCCAACAAGATCAAGTCTCGGCCTGAAAAGGGTTGCGACATCACCGTGAACAGGGGTTCCACCAGGCCAGTGATGATGGACAACAACATCAGCAATCCAATGCGCATGAACATGGCCATGAACAAACCGATGCGTCTTGCCATTTCCTGCTGGGCCTTGGGTAGTTTGCTGACCAAAATCGAAATGAAAATGATGTTGTCAATGCCCAGCACCAACTCTAAAACGGTGAGGGTGGCCAAGGCCACCCACATTGAGGGATCGGTCAGGAGTTCCATGTGGTCAGGATCATTGAGTTCAAAAGATGTGGGACTTTAGCGCATGCCTACCGGTGCAGATTTTTCAAAGCCAGGCCACGCTGGCGCAACCACACGATGCGGATGGCTTGCGCCATCAGCCAAATGGTCCAACCTGCAAACAGCACATCGCTCAAAAAATGCCCACCCTGGGCGATGCGCATGAGCCCGATGGACAGGCCCAAACCGACGCCCAAGGCGATCCAGCGCTTGCGTCGCTGCCACGGGGCCCAAAGCCCCCAGGCCATCAGGCTGAAGGCGCCAGCGGCATGACCGCTGACAAAAGAGCAATTCAGATCGCAGTGGTTGCTGGTTTGCAGCACTGGCACAAAGGGCAAGTCACCCGCAAACGCCTCGATCTGCTCAGGGCGTGGCCGACCCACGTTGTCTTTGAAAGCCCAATCCACCACCAGGCCGATGCCCAGAATCACCAGCAGCATCCAAGCGGCACAACGCCTGCGCCAAGCGCGGCTGATGGATTGGGGTTGCCACCAAGACCAAACCCAGGCGAGCAATGTCAAGGCAAACAGCATTTGAGTCACGACCGGGAATCCTTCGTGGATGGCCAGCACCCAGGGCCAGTGGGTGGGGTTGAAGCGTCGCAATGCGGGGTCATAAAACCAGTTGCTGGTCCAAACATCCAACTGAGGCCACAGCAAAAAAACCAAGACTGTCAGGCCCAAACCCAGCAAACCCACAGTTTGTTCCCGGTGACGTGCTTTCATGGCAGGGGTTGCTCCAACAACCACAGGTGCAGGTCTTTGCCGACGCCTGTCATGGCGTGCAACTCGGTGGCTTTGCCAAAGTGCTGTCCCACGAAGCCAGGCAATGGACCTTGCAACACCAACAGCACTTTCTTGTGTGAAGCGTTTGGCGTGAACCGGTTTGTCAGGTCGTAATGGTGGTCTGGGTGTGGCGTGCGCTGCCAGCTTTGGGGCCGCCAGCCTTGGGCGCGCCAGGCATACGTCGCATGAACGATGACGGTACGGTCCAGTGCCACCAAGGTGGCTTCTGCATGTGACGCAACCAAGGGTTGAAGCGCCACAAACGACTCGTCCCAACCTTGGGCGCGGGCCCACAAGGCCCAGGGCTCGGCTTGCGGCGCCAGACCCAATCGCTCACGCCAATCGCCGCCCAGAGAAATGACCGCACTCAACACACTGCTGCTGATGACCACCAGGGCAGGGCCGCGCCATGACCATGGCATGGGGCGAGAGGACAGCCACCAAGCCAGCACCACACAAGCGCCCATCAGGGCTGGGGCTGGCCAATTCACTTGGGCATTGCCTTGCAAAGCCTGCCAAGCACCGACCAACCAGAGTGGCCAACTGAAATGCCAGGCCCAAGCAGCTTGGTCAAAACGTTGTTTGAAGCCACGCCAAGCCATGAACAAGACAACGGGACCAGCAATCAGTCCTTGACCTGCGACATATTCCAATGCGCGCTGTGCCCACAAGACCAGTTTGGATTCGTCACTGCTCGCAGCGCCAGCCAACAAATCGGCCGTGTGTTTCAAGGTGGGCCAGTCGTGTGCATGGTTCCAGGCCAAATGCGGCAACCAACAAACAACGGCCAATAAACCTGCCAGCAACATGCCACGCAACACCAACCACTGCGGCTGGCGCAGCCACAAAATCAGCCAAGTGGCCAGGCTCGCCGCCATCGTGTATTTGGACAGAACACCCAGCGCCAGCGCCAGCCCAACCCATATCCATCGGGTCATTGAAGCAGGTCGTTGCAGGGCACGCCACAACAGCCACATCTGCAACACCCAGCAAAACAGCAAGGGACCATCGGTGGTGGCCACCTGTCCCAGCACGCCAAACACCAACGTGGCCGTGGCCAAAGCCGCAGCCCATGCGCCAACGGCATGGGGGCTGCTGAACCGGCTTTGGGTGTCGCGCTGCATTTCCCAGCCCAGACGCCACAGCATCAAAGGAATCAGCCCCCACAGGGCTTGCACCAACCAACGAACGCCAGCTGCACCATCGCCACCGACTGCAGTCGATACTTTGATCAGGACCGGCAACACCGGCGGTTTGGAGAAATAGCCCCAAGCCAAGTGACGGCTCCAGTCCCAGTACTGGGCTTCGTCGACAAACAAGTTCGACCCACTCCACACCGCGCAGGCCATGCGCCACAACCAGAGTCCGGGAAACAGCAGCAGTAAAAAAGCCCAAGCGGTGGGTGTCAGCACACCCGTGTGGGATCGGTCAGTGGCCGCCATGCCATCCTTCGTGGGCTTGCGGTGTGGGCGCGTCCACCAGCTGATAAGCCTGTGCTTTGCCGCCTTCGTAATAGGTGCGCATCAACAACTCGGCCAACACACCGGTGGTGAGGAATTGCAAACCGCCCAGCACACAAAAGAAACCGACGAACATCAAGGGGCGGGTGCCAATGGATTCGCCCATGATTTTCAAGACCGCCAAGTAAGCCAGGATCAACATGCCCACCGACAGCACCGCCAGTCCGATGCCACCAAAGAAATGCCCAGGGCGTGTGCCAAAGCGCAAGAAATAGTGCATAGACAGCAGGTCCACGATGACGCGCAGTGTGCGGCTGATGCCGTATTTGGACTCGCCTTTCAAACGCGGGTGATGACGCACCGGCACTTCGGCCATGCGCGAGGGCGAGGTGACTGTGGCCATCCAAGCGGGGATGAAACGGTGCATCTCGCCATACAGGCGTATCTTGCGCAGCACAGGCGCGCGAAAGGCTTTCAAACTGCAACCCAGGTCGTGAAAGTTCAGGCCGCTGACTTTGCGGATCAGGGCATTGGCGATTTTGGAGGGCACTTTGCGCAGCCAAAAACCGTCTTGGCGGTTTTGCCGCCAGCCGGCCACGATGTCTTTGTCTTGGGTAAGCAAATGCGCCACCAGCGCAGGGATGTCGCGCGGATCGTTTTGCAAATCGCCATCCATGGTGACGATCACGTCGCCACGGGCGCAATCAATGCCTGCTTGCATGGCCGCGGTTTGCTTGAAATTGCGTTGCAAACGCAAAGGGCGGATGTGGGGTCCGACTTCGGCGGCGCGCTGGCTGAGTTGAAACCAGGTGCCATCGGTGCTGCCATCGTCTACGACCACCAATTCCCATGGCCAGGGGTAGTCGGACAAGGCTTCATGCACCGCATCGATCAGGTCGCGGGCCAATTCCACCTCGTTGTACATGGGCACCACCACAGACAGGCGGTGGGCGGGGACACGCGGGGTGACCGACATGTCCAAGGGGGAAGAGGTGTTGGTGGCATTCATAGATGGGGGATATTTTCACGGATCGCTGATCCGGGTAGTGGAGGGGGCCATTTCAAGAACAACCAGGCCAGGGCAGCTGCACCCAAAGACACCGCCAAACAAAACACATGCACCAGCAATGCCGCCCCCGCCACCTCTTGGGTGCTGGCGCTGGTCAGACCGGCCCCCAACCAGACGCCGGCTTCGTAGGTGCCCAGACCCGCAGGACCTTGCAAGGGCAGCAAGCCCGCCCATTCACCACCAATCGCTGCCTGCAGACCAGACCATGTGGACAGCGGTAGCCATTGCATCAGCAAACCAGCCACGACGCCAAGTTTGCACAGCCAGTTGCCTATCGACAGCAACCATGCAGCGCGGGTGGCACGGCGGTGCAGCACATGTCGCAAAGCACTCGCCCACCAAGCCCGCCGCCTGAGCAGGCGCAGCCACCATCGGGATGGCAAGCACACCAGGGTCCACAACAGCAGGGGTGCAACCCACATCAACCATGTGGGCGTGCCCGGCCACAACAGCAAGCCCAGAACGCCCAACACACACGCATCTTGAATCCGAAGCCACCCCAAACTGCGCAAGGCCATGCCCATGCGAGCGCCAAACACTTGGCGAACCAACAAGGGATAACCCAATTCACCACTGCGAAACGGCAACAGCAAGACCGCGGCGTTGTGCAGCAACACCAAACGCATTGCCACGTCCAAGCCCACGGGCCTGCGCCAAGCCCATTCTTGCTGCATCCGCCAAGCTCTGAACACAAAGCTCAGCAACCAAACGGCTGTGGCAGCCAACCACATGAGGGGATGGACAGCCATGGCTGCTTGGCCCAGTTCTGAAAGATCAACCTGGCGCAGCAACCAGAAGAGCAAACCCAGCCCCAACATCCAACCCAAGGACATGACCAGCCAGCGAGGAATCAAACCTTGTTTCATGCGTTCAAGCTGGACCGGCGCAAACGCGCATAGCGAGACATGGCACCCGCCACGCCCACGGTGGCTGTGATGTCAAAAGCCCAACGCGCCGCCTCGGTGTCCGTGCTGCTGCTGTAGAGGTAGATCGACATGCCCAACTCCAGCAACAGCAACAGGTATTGCCCCCAGGGTTGGTTCAGGCGATGCGACCAACTGCGTTGTTGTTCCCAGACCCACGCCAACCAGGCCACAGCCACGCCCAGGCCAGTGCCCACCAGCACATCGGCGGGCCAATGTGCGCCCACCACCACCCGGGAAAAAGCCACCACTGCGCCACCTAAAATCAGCGGTATCCAAATTGATGGGCGTCCAACAGCACGCGGGAACATGAGCAAGACCAAACAAACCGCCGCTGCAATCGTCATCGAATGCCCCGAGGGCATGGAATTGGGGCCACTGGGCGGTGCCCCGATGGTGTGCAGCAAAGAGGGGTCTAACACCCCCAAGGGGCGTGGAGAAAAAATCCATGTTTTCAAAACCCTGGAAGCCAAGGACCCCAGCACAAAACATTTCAAGACCATGGATGCGCCGTGCGGTGAAAACTGGCTGAGCACCAGCAACAGCAAAAACGCCGCACCTGCATCGCCGAATTGGGTGGCAAACGACCACAGCGCATCGGGCCCCATGTCCAAGCTGTGCACACCCAGCATCCATTCTTGGTTCCACGGCGATTGGAACAACAGCAGTCCAGTGGCCAAGAGAATGGCAATCGACAAGGCCAAGACGGTTTGGAGTTTGCGGGACATGGGCGACATCAACAACATGGCCAAGCTTCAGGCCAGCTCAGCAGATGGAATGACATGACAAAAAAAGTATTGGTCACAGGCGTGGCCGGATTCATTGGATCGCAACTGGCGCATCATTTGCAGCACAGTGGCCACCAAGTGCTGGGCTGTGACCTGGTGTCGTTAGAGGGTGTGTCACCACAAGCGGTTGATCCCATCTTGGTTCGGTTGCGCAAAGAGCGCTTGGCAGAATTGATCACCGGATCGGGCATTGAATATGTACAACTGGACATCGGACAAGAGAATGCATTTGACCAAGTGTTGACGCGTTGGCAGCCTGACACGGTGGTGCATTTGGCCGCCCAAGCGGGTGTGAGGCATTCCATGCAAGCGCCATTGGATTTTGTCACACCCAATTTGGTGGGCTTTGCCCGTGTCTTGCAGGCTTGTCACTTGCACCAAACCCCACGCTTGCTCTATGCCAGTTCCTCCAGTGTTTACGGCCTGCGCAACCAAGTGCCTTTTGTCGAAACCGACCGTACCGACCAACCCCAATCGTTTTATGCAGCCACCAAACAGGCCAATGAAGCCATGGCTTATGCCTATCAGGTGCAATACGGCATGGGCTCTATCGGCATGCGTTTTTTCACGGTCTACGGTCCTTGGGGCCGCACCGACATGGCCCCCTTCATGTTTGCCCAGCGCATGCGTCGGCAACAACCCATCCAGGTTTTTGGGGAAGGCAAGCTGAGGCGCGATTTCACCTATGTGGGCGACATCGTGGAGGCCATCAGCAAGTTGGTCGCCATGAACGGCACCCTGACCCAGGCGGACATCGTCAACATGGGCCATCAGCGCCCGGTGCAGGTTCAAGAGTTCATCGCCCTCTTGGCCAAACATCTGAAAGTGCAGCCGATCATCGAGTACGCCCCCATGCAGCCGGCCGATGTGGCCCTGACCTGTGCCAGCGAAGAGCGCCTGTTGAGCATGATTGGCCAGTGGAGCGACACCCCCTTGGATCAAGGATTGGGTCATTTTGTCGATTGGTTGCATAGTTGGGACCCTCTACCCTGAAAACCTTGCCACCATTGGGTATAGTTCCCGCTCTGTTGAAAGTAGCGCCATGTTGAATTCCAAGAAAAAAATCCTGCAGCATTTGAATTCGGAAGTTTTTTGTAAGCTGGGGGTGTCACCGATTCATGGCATCGGGGTGTTTGCTGTACGCGACATTCCCAAGGGGGCTCACCCTCTCAAGAGCTATGTGCGCATCAAGGAAATTGATGTGAGCAAGGAAGAGATCAAGAAATTACCGCGTGGTGTTCGCGACCAAATCGACACTTTTTGCTATTACGACAAAAAGTCAGTGAGTGTCCCCACCATTGGCTTGAATACTTTTGACATGGCCATCTACCTGAACCATTCCAAACAGCCCAATTTACGTTTCAAAAAGAACGGGGTGTTGGAATGCATCAAACCCGTGAACAAGGGTGATGAACTGTTCATCGATTACGACATCAGCTTCGGCGAAAAGCACTACTTCTGATGTTGATTGCCACCTGCGCGTGGCGACCCCTCCTCAACCAGCCATGGCCAACTCTGCATGAACCTGCTGTTCATGTTGGTTGGGATGACGGTAAATCTGGTTGAGTTCGTGTGGCTTGAAGTCCACGATCAGGGGGGATGTGGGGTCTGTGGCCAATGGATGGTCAGGCTCGATCAGCGCCATGGCATAAATGGGTTCATAGTCGGTCACAAACAAGGCTTTGTAACCATAGTCGTCGACGGGTCCCAGGTTGTAGTACTGCAAACCATTCTTTGAAGCCCAGCGGCAAGCTTGCAAACAAGCGTAAATGCCAGGCGAGCGGTTTTTGAAGGCACGGTTCCATTGACAGAAGCTGCCATACAACTGGTTGTACTGAGGCAGCAAGATCGACACATCGGTCAACACCAATTCACCTTCAGGTGAGTGCACTTGCAAAATCAGCACGTCGAGGTGGCGCACATAGTCAACAAAACCCTCGACTTCGCGGTCATCGATGTAGTAGTTGGCGAAATGCTCACCACCCATCTCGAACATGTCTTCCACGGTGAGGTCTTTACCGGCCACCACGCGCTCTGAATAGGTGAAGTGTTTGTATTGCTTGTCGAGTTCGCGGAATTTACGCTCGCGGCGGGCATCTTGCCAAAAGCTGTCCGCAAAGCAATCAACCAAACCGTATTTGTCGTTGATGGGCACGCCGTAGGGGCTGTCAGGGGGCAGGGCATAAACCACAA
>JBDKLR010000110.1:0-23334 GCA_039795515.1 Pseudomonadota bacterium
AAAATTCGCCAAGAGCGTCGCAAGGTGCGTGAAGCAGGCGTCTCGTTTCGATGGTCACACGGTGGAGACATCAGCGCTGCCGATTGGCGTTTTTTCTATGAATGCTACGAGCGCACTTACCTGGAACATGGCAATGCGCCCTATCTCACACCCTCTTTTTTCGAACGAATGCAGCAAGAGATGGCAGACAACTGGTTGTTGTTCATTGCCGAACGCAACGGCAAGCCCATGGCCAGCAGCTTGATCGGCATCCATGACCATGGCAGCGACAAGGCGGTGGCTTACGGCCGCTATTGGGGGGCCTTAGAGCGTGTGGATTGTTTGCATTTTGAAGCTTGCTACTACCAGCCCTTGCAATGGTGTCTTGCACATGGTGTCACCAGATTTGAGGGCGGCGCGCAGGGTGAACACAAAATGGCCCGCGCCCTGCTGCCTGTCAGCACCCACAGTGCGCATTGGTTGGCAGATCACCGCTTTGCGAAAGCGGTGTCCGACTTTTTAGAGCGCGAAGGTCAGGGTGTAGACAACTATTTGACGCACCTGGACGAACGCAATCCGTTCAAGCGCAGCCCTTGATCAGGCTTTTTGTTGTTTGTAGTTTTCCATGCCTTCCAGCACTTCTTGACGAGCTGCTTCAGGGCCTTCCCAGCCCAAAATCTTGACCCACTTGCCCTGTTCCAAATCTTTGTAGTGTTCAAAGAAATGGGCGATGGTTTTCAAACGCATGGGGTTGAGGTCTTCGGGTTTTTGCCATTGGGTGTAAATGGACAAAATTTTGTCCGTGGGCACGGCCAACACCTTGCCGTCCATGCCGGCCTCGTCTTCCATTTTCAAAATGCCAATTGGACGACAAGTGACGACCACGCCAGGAATCAATGGCACTGGGGTGATGACCAACACGTCCACAGGATCGCCGTCGCCACTGATGGTTTGGGGCACATAGCCATAGTTGGTCGGGTAGTGCATCGAAGTGCTCATGAAGCGGTCCACGAAGATCGCGCCCGTTTCTTTGTCGACCTCGTATTTGATCGGGTCTGCGTTCATCGGGATTTCGATGATCACATTGAATTCTTGGGGTGCATTCTTGCCTGCGTTGACGTTGTCGAGGGACATTTGGAAATTCTCGTAAATTGAAAGTGAAACAAAAAACCGCGCTATTTTGTCAGTAATTACCCTGATTTTTCTTACACCTTGGTACTGATTCAAGGAATACCTGCAATCCGATACCTTACATTCGCGCAGTTGGCCAATCACCCTCCTCTGTGAGCGTGTGAGGAAGCAACGCAAAGGTGGTGTCAAACAACCCGTTGCGTGGCCCCACCTCTTCGCGAAACAACCAAGGAGACTTTATGACTGGCAATACCGCGCTGTACTTTGCGCTCTTCTGCGGCCTCATCGCCGTGGTTTATGGTTTTTGGGCCCGCTCTTCCATTTTGTCCATGGACGCAGGCAACGCCCGCATGCAAGAAATTGCGGCGGCCATTCAACAAGGTGCTGCAGCCTATTTGGCACGCCAGTACCGCACCATCGCGATGGTGGGTGTGGTGTTGACCGTGCTGATCTTTTTGACATTGGGTCAACAAACGGCTTTGGGCTTCATCGTCGGCGCCGTGTTGTCAGGCGCTTGCGGTTTCATCGGTATGAACGTGTCTGTTCGTGCCAATGTCCGCACCGCTCAAGCGGCCACGCATGGCATTGGACCTGCTTTGGATGTCGCTTTCAAAGGCGGCGCGATCACGGGCATGTTGGTGGTCGGTCTGGGCTTGTTGGGTGTGGGTGGCTTTTTGCTGTTCATTGGCGGCGTTGCCAAACCTGATGCAGCCACATTGAAACCGCTGTTGGGTTTGGCTTTTGGCTCCTCTTTGATTTCCATCTTTGCCCGTTTGGGCGGCGGCATCTTCACCAAGGGCGCAGACGTTGGCGCTGACTTGGTGGGCAAAGTCGAGGCAGGCATTCCAGAAGATGATCCTCGCAACCCTGCTGTGATTGCAGACAACGTGGGTGACAACGTCGGTGATTGCGCCGGCATGGCTGCCGACTTGTTCGAGACTTATGCGGTCACATTGATCGCCACCATGTCATTGGGCGCCTTGATGGCCGTGGCCGGTGGCGGTGGTGCTGCGGTCATGTACCCCTTGGTCTTGGGTGGCGTGTCCATCATTGCATCCATCATCGGATGCTTCTTTGTCAAGGCTTCGCCTGGCATGAAGAACGTGATGCCCGCTTTGTACAAAGGTCTGATCGTGGCGGGGGTTTTGAGCTTGATCGCTTTTTACTTTGTCACCACCAAGATGTTCCCTGAACCCATGAAAATGACCGATGGTTCAAGCATCTCTGCCATGGCTTTGTTTGGTGCATGTATCGTCGGTTTGGTGTTGACGGCCGCGCTGGTGTGGATCACCGAGTACTACACCGGCACCGATTACGCGCCTGTGAAACACGTGGCGCAAGCCTCGACCACCGGTCACGCCACCAACATCATTGCGGGTATCGGCGTGTCGATGAAATCCACTGCTTGGCCCGTGCTTTCTGTGTGCGTGGCCATTTGGGTCTCTTACGCATTGGGTGGTTTGTATGGCATTGCGATTGCAGCCACCTCCATGCTTAGCATGGCCGGCATCATCGTGGCATTGGACGCCTACGGCCCGATCACCGACAACGCCGGCGGCATCGCCGAAATGGCCGAGTTGCCTGCCAGCGTGCGTGACGTCACCGACCCCTTGGATGCGGTAGGCAACACCACCAAGGCCGTCACCAAAGGCTACGCCATCGGTTCGGCTGGTTTGGCTGCGCTGGTGCTGTTTGCCGACTACACCCACTCGCTGGAAGCGCGCGGCATTGTCGCCAGCTTCGATCTGAGCAACCCCAAGGTCATCATTGGCTTGTTCATCGGTGGTCTGATTCCTTATTTGTTTGGCGCGATGGCCATGGAAGCTGTTGGGCGCTCTGCCAGCGCTGTGGTGGAAGAAGTGCGTCGCCAGTTCCGGGAGATCAAAGGCATCATGGAAGGCACAGCCAAGCCCGAGTACGGTCGCGCTGTCGACATGCTGACCACAGCAGCCATCAAGGAAATGATGATCCCGTCGTTGTTGCCCGTGATCGTTCCCATTTTGGTGGGCATGTTGTTGGGCGCTGAAGCGCTGGGTGGTTTGCTGATGGGCACGATCATCACGGGCTTGTTTGTCGCCATCTCCATGTGTACAGGCGGCGGTGCTTGGGACAACGCCAAAAAATACATTGAGGACGGCCACCATGGCGGCAAAGGTTCAGACGCACACAAGGCGGCTGTGACTGGCGACACCGTGGGTGACCCCTACAAAGACACAGCAGGTCCTGCGGTCAATCCGCTGATCAAGATCATCAACATCGTGGCCTTGCTGATCGTGCCTTTGCTCCCCATGAGCCAGGCAGCCACCGCCAAGCCCGCTGAGGTAAATCCACCTGCCGTCAGCGCACCGGCAGAAGCGCCTGCTGCTGCACCCGCAGCCGAGAACAAGTAAGTTCCTCGGTGATCTGCCAAGCCGGCTTTGCTGGCTGGCTGAAAAGCCCGCTTCGGCGGGCTTTTTCGTGGGTCATCCTTCAGTCACGTGTAAGCCGCCAGCCATGGGGACGCATTTTGCTGCTCTTTCGCTCACAAAATGGTCCCCATGTCAGGCGACTGAGAAGTGAGATCAGGACTTTTAGTTTCCCGGTACGCAATAAGTAGAGCTGCGATAGGGGGTTGCCGATTCAAGCCGCTAAGCTTGAGCTGTGGAATTACCCAAGCCCACCATGGCGAAGAAGCCAGACAAGGCACAATGTCGGGATGTCAGAACGCGTCATCTCCCTTTTCGACCTGCGCAACCGCCCTGCCGTCATTCCGGCCCAGCCCATTCCAGCCACAGGACTGCTGGGCGACCAACGTGGTCGCCCTTTGCGGGACCTTCGCATCAGCGTGACCGACCGCTGCAACTTCCGCTGCAACTACTGCATGCCCAAGGAAGTGTTCAACAACGATTACAAATACCTGCCGCACTCTTCACTGCTGAGCTTCGAAGAAATCACCCGCCTGGCTCGCCTGTTCGTGGCCCACGGCGTGCAAAAGCTACGTCTGACTGGTGGTGAACCCCTGTTGCGCAAAAACCTGGAAATACTCATCGAACAACTGGCGGCCCTGCGCACACCAGAGGGCAAACCGCTGGACCTGACCTTGACCACCAACGGTTCGCTGTTGCGCCGTAAAGCGGCTGGCCTCAAAGCGGCTGGGTTGCAGCGTGTCACGGTGAGCTTGGATGGCTTGAACGACGAGATTTTCCGTGCCATGAACGATGTGGATTTTCCGGTGGCTGATGTGCTGGACGGCATCCAAGCCGCCAAAGAAGTGGGCTTGGGGCAAGACGCACAAGGCGGCTTCAGCGGTTTGAAGATCAACATGGTGGTGAAGAAAAGCACCAACCTCGGCGAGATCATTCCCATGGCTCGGCACTTCCGGGGCAGCGGCCTCACGTTGCGTTTCATCGAATACATGGATGTGGGTGAAACCAATGGTTGGCAAATGGACGAAGTCGTCCCTTCGGCTGATTTGATCGAGATGCTGCAAGCCGAATTCCCTTTGGTGCCCCTCGAACCTTCAGCCCCCGGCGAGACAGCGCAGCGCTGGGGTTATGCCAACGCCCAAGGTGTCTTCGACCCCGCTTTGGGCGAGGTGGGAGTGATCAGCAGCGTGACCCAAGCGTTTTGCGGCGATTGCAACCGCGCCCGCTTGTCCACCGAAGGCCAGTTGTACCTGTGCCTCTTCGCAGCCCAGGGCCACGACCTGCGCACCCTGCTGCGCAATGGCACAACGGACGCCGACATCGCATCGGCGATTGGCCTGATATGGAACGAGCGCGATGATCGCTATTCCGAGTTGCGCGGCCAAAACCTGCAACCACCGCCCATCCCCGGCCAAAAGCGCGTGGAGATGAGTTACATCGGCGGTTGATGAAGCCGCCCTCCCCCGACAACATCACCGGTTGGGTGCTGGCAGGCGGACAAGGTTTGCGCATGGGGGGTGTGGACAAGGGCTTGCAAGACTTCCAAGGCCAAGCCCTGGCGCTGGGAGCCATGCAACGACTGAAACCCCAAGTGAACACGGTTTGCATCAACGCCAATCGCCATTTGGAAACATACCGTGCCTGGGGCTGTGAGGTTTGGCCCGACGACAGCACAGGCTTTGCAGGCCCCTTGATGGGCTTTTTGACTGGGCTTCAACACTGCGCCACCGACTGGCTGATGGTGGTGCCCTGCGACAGCCCTTTCTTTCCGCTGGACTTGGTGTCCCGCTTGTCAGTGGCCGCACAAGCACAAGACACGCCGTTGGTCAGTGTGAGAGCCCCAGAGATGAACAAGCAAGGAAGCTTGGAGTTGCGCCCACAACCGGTTTTTGCCCTGTTGCACATCTGTCTGAAAGACAGCCTGCATCGTTTTTTGGAAGCCGGTGGGCGAAAGATCGACACTTGGACAGCGACGCACCCCCTGATCTGGGTGGACTTCGACCACGCCAGCGACGCCCGGGCATTTGCCAATGTCAACACCTTGTCCGAGTTGGCGGCCCTGCAAGCCCCCCCCACCTGATCGGCGGGGGATCAGGCTGGAGAGGGTGTGGTGTCCTCAAACGGTGTGTTGTTGGGACCTGGCGTGGCTTTGCGGGCCAGCAAGGTGTACATGGTGGGCACCACAAAAATGGTGAGCAAGGTGCCCAAACTCATGCCACCCACGATCACCCATCCGATTTGTTGACGGCTCTCTGAACCAGCGCCTTTGGCCAGCGCCAATGGAATCGCACCCAGCACCATGGCCCCAGTGGTCATCAAAATCGGACGCAACCGCAACGTGGCCGCACGGTGCACCGCTTCGATGGCACTCAAGCCGGTGGTGCGCAGTTGATTGGCGAATTCAACGATCAAAATGCCGTGTTTGGTGATCAAACCCACCAGGGTGATCAAGCCAATTTGGCTGTACACATTCAAGGTACTGCCCGTCCATTGCAGCGCCAGCAAGGCACCCACCATGGACAAAGGCACGGACAACAAAATCACAAAGGGGTCGAAAAAGCTTTCAAACTGGGCGGCCAAGACCAAGAAAATGAACACCAAGGCCAGCACGAAAACGCCGGTGAGCGAGCCCGAAGACTGCACAAACTCCCGCGAGTTGCCGTTGACATCGGTGCTGTAGCCGGTTTTCAGGTGCTTTTGGGTGAGACCCTTCATGAAATCAAGCGCTTGACCCAAGGAGTAGGTGGGCGCCAAGTTGGCGGTGAATGTGACACTGCGCCGTTGCGCAAAGTGATTGAGTTCACGCGGCACCACCACCTCTTTGAGCTTGACCAAGGCCGACAAAGGCACCATGTTGTCCCCCTTGCCGCGCACGAAGATTTTTTCAATGTCGGTCGGCGTGCCACGGTTGCTGGCGTCTGTCTGCACCACCACGTCGTATTGCTCGCCTTGGCGCTTGTACTGCGTGACGATGCGCCCACCCATGGCGGTTTCCACCGCACGGGCAATGGTTTCCACGGGCACCCCAATGTCGGCAGCGCGTTCGCGGTCCACCTCGAGACTGATCTCGGGTTTGTTCAAGCGCAAGTCCACATCCAAGCTCAAGATGCCAGGGTTCTTGGCAATTTCATCTTGCAGGGTTTTGGTGACTTTGGCCAGGTTTTCATAGGTGTCGTTGGTGACCACCACGAAGTTGAAGGGGCGTTCGCGAAAAGCTTGACCCAAAGATGGGGGGGTGATGGGAAAGGCCATCACACCGGGCATGCCGGCCACACTTGGCATCATTTCACGGGCCATGTCCAAGGTTGATTTTTGCCGCTGATCCCAAGGCAATGCGCCCAAGAACACCGCACCTTGGGCCACCGTGGGGTTGCCGACCACCGCAAAAAATTTGTCAAATTCGCTGTATTTGCGACCGATTCTTTCCAGCATGTTGACGTACTTGGATGTGTACTCCAGGGTCGCGCCATCAGGGCCATTGATGATGATCAAGATCACACCACGGTCTTCCATCGGTGAGAGTTCGCTTTTGGCCGTTTTGAGCAATTGCCAAGTGCCACCAGCAGCGGCCAGCATGATCAGGACCACCAGCCAGCGTCGCGACAACTGCACGCGTCCCAGTTGCCAGGAAGTCAAGGTCCAATTGAGCAAGCGGCTGTACCCCTCGGTGACCAGGTCCAATCCACGACCGATGAACCGGTCAAAACGGCTGGGGTTGGGGTCGTGCTTGAGCAACAAGGAGCACATCATGGGGGACAAGGACAACGCCACCACGCCAGAAACCATGACCGACCCAGCCAGCGCCAGCGCAAACTCTGCAAACAAGCGCCCGGTTCGCCCGGGTGTGAACGCCAACGGGGCAAACACCGCGACCAAGGTCAAGGTCATGGCCACCACGGCAAAACCAATTTCACGCACCCCTTTGATGGCCGCGGCAAACGGCTCCATGCCCTCTTCGATGTATCGGTAAATGTTCTCCAGCACCACGATCGAGTCGTCCACCACCAGACCGATGGCCAGCACCAGCGCCAGCAAGGTGAGCGAATTGATGGAGAACCCGAACAAGGCCATCAAGGCAAAAGTGCCAATCAATGACACCGGGATGGTAATCAACGGGATGATGGAGGCGCGCAAGGTGCGCAGGAACAAGAAAATGACCAAAGCCACCAGGGCAGCCGCCTCGAAGATGGTTTTGAACACCGCCTCGATGGACTTTTCGATGAACACTGACGAATCGTTGGCGACTTCGATCTTGACGCCGGGTGGCAGGTTTTCTTGGATGCGCGGCAACATGGCGGTGATCGCCTTGCTCAACTCCAACGGGTTGGCCGTGGCGTTGCGCAGCACCCCCAAGGCAATGGATTCATTGCCGTTGTAGCGCACAGAAAAACGCTCGGCCAAGGGGCCTTGCTCGATGCGGGCCACATCACCCAGGCGAATTGGCATGCCATTGACCGTGCGAACCACGATGTTTTGAAACTCTTGGGCAGTGCGCAAATCGGTGGCGGTGGTGACGTTGAATTCGCGCGACTGGCTCTCCACCCTGCCCGCTGGCACCTCCACGTTGGCGCGCCGCATGGCGTCTTCCACGTCTTGCGTGGTCAATTTGTAGGAGGCCAAGCGGTCGGTGTCCAGCCAAACACGCATGGCGTATTTGCGTTCGCCAAACACCCGCACATCGGCCACACCTGGGGCGGTTTGCATCATGGGTTTGGCAATTCGATTCGCCAAATCACTCAGCTGCAAGGTGTTCAAGGTGTCTGAACTGAAGGCCACCCAAATCACAGGGAATGCATCGGCCTCTACTTTGGCAATGACAGGCTCGTCAATGCCAGCAGGCAAACGCTGCCGAACCCTGGAAACCTTGTCCCGCACATCGGAGGCGGCGGCATCGGGGTCACGGGTCAGCAAAAACTTGACCGTGATCTGGCTTTGTTCTTGGCGGCTGATGGAAGAGATGACGTCCAAGCCCTCGACGCCCGACAAAGAGTCTTCCAACACCTTGGTGACCTGCGATTCGATCACCGCGCTGGAAGCACCCACATAACGGGTTTCGACCGTGACCGTCGGGTTGTCGATCTTGGGGTACTCACGCACCACCAATCGGTTGAAGGACACCACACCCACCAGGACGATGAGCAGGGACAAGACAGTGGCAAAAACCGGGCGACGGATGGACAGTTCAGGCAACTGCATATCAGTTCCTGGTTTCAACCAAGCGCAGCGCCGTACCGTCTTTTTGCAAGCGATGCTGGCCGGCCACCACCACGGTATCGGAGGCACTCAAGCCAGAAAGAATTTCCACCTTGCCGGGACGACGAGCGCCCAGCTTGACCTCGGTGCGCAAGGACACCAAGCGGGTGTCTGGGGGCAATGGCCCAGCGTTGGGCACGGCATCTGGCGGGACGGCGCGGATGACAAATTGCTTGCCACCCATGGGCACGATGGCCTCCTCGGGCACGGACAAAGCGGCTTGCTTCATGGCAAACAAGGCGTTGACCCTGGCAAACATGCCGGGGCGCAAAGGTCCCGCTGACACGGCTTTGCCGGTGACGCCTTCGCCTGCAGAAGGACAAAGCGATTCACCCACACCACTGGAGGGGGTGGGCATGGAGACTGGGGCGCGGTCTTTGGCGGCTCCCTTGTCAGAGGCTTTGTTGGGCAGCAAGGCTCGCACGCTGATGGAGCGGCCGTTCACATCAATCATGGGATCAATCGCCTCGATCCTGGCAAAGAAGGTTCGACCGGGCAGTGCGTCAATCACCACTTCCACCGTTTGCTTGAGACCCACTTTGCCTTGGTAACGCTCGGGCAGTCGGAAATCGACATAGAGCGAACTGAGGTCTTCCAAGTTCACCAAATCGGTGCCATCTTTGACGTAGTCGCCCACGTTGACGTTGCGAATGCCCACTGTGCCGGAGTAAGGCGCCAGGATGCGCATGCGCTGCCAACGGGCGCAACTCAGTGACAGCTGGGCCTGTGCCACTTCCATGCTGGCTTGGCTTTCATCCAGCGCGCGTTGTGCGATGAACCCTTTGCCCACCAATTCCTGGTTGCGCTTGTGGTTGGCCTGGGTGATCGAGACTTGCGCCTGCGCTTGTCTGATTTCAGCCGCTTGCAAACTGTCATCCAATTGAACCAAGATTTGTCCGGCACGGACTTGGCTGCCATCTGTGAAACCCAGACCAATCACCCGCCCTGACACCTCGGGTCGGACCATGGTGTTTTGTCTGGATTTCAAAGTGCCCACGGTCTGCGCGTCATCGCGCAAATCGGCACTTTCAACCAGCGCCACTTCCACACCCATGGCGCGGGGTGGACCCGCAGGCGCACCACCAGGCCCGGGGGGCGCAGGCGGGGTGGGTCCAGGCGCAGGAGGTGCAGCCCCCGCAGGCGTGCCCGCAGGTGGGGCGCCTGCGGGTGATGCGGTTTGAATGGGTTTCTTTTGATACCACCAGCCACCGACGGCAGCAGCCGCCAGAATGACCAAGATGAGTGCGGTTTTGATGTTTTTAGAAGTCATGTTGCCAGACAGTGTGAAGGGCGAATCGATTCATTATCAACTTGTTTGCACCATGCGAACACCCTGATTGGCCAACGCATCAGCCCGCTCATTGCCTGGATCACCCGAATGGCCTTTCACCCAATGCCAACGGATGCTGTGTCCCGTTTGTGACAACAAGTCATCGAGCACACGCCACAAATCCTCGTTCTTCACGGGTTGCTTGGCAGCGGTCCGCCAACCGCGCGCTTTCCAACCACTCATCCATTCGGTGATGCCTTTGCGCACATATTCACTGTCCATGTAGACATCCACAGGGCAAGGGCGCGTCAAAGCGCGCAGCGCCTCGATGACGGCGGTCAGCTCCATGCGGTTGTTGGTTGTTTGAGCTTCGCCGCCAAAAAGCTCTTTTTCAACCTCGCCGTAACGCAAAAAAACACCCCAACCGCCAGGGCCGGGGTTCCCTTTACAAGCCCCGTCGGTGTAGATGACCACGCTCGTCATGAATGGGGCTCCTGCTGGGTTTTGTTCACTTTGTTGACAGTGGGCACCGCGTTGCTGGCTGGGGCTTTGGCACGTTTCCATACTGGGCCCATGAGGCGCATGCCACGCACCCGCTTGATGCCCACCAGGAAATACACCGCGCCAAAAATACGCCACCAGCGCGGACCGGCTTTGTCCATCCAAGCGGTGCGGGTCAGCCATTGGGGCGATTGAACCGACGGGCGGAAACAACCGAAGTGCGCGGTTTCCACCTCAAAGCTCAGCAAGCGCAACCAATCGCGCATGCGCCAATGGGCAATGAAGTCCAGTTGTCCGGGCAAAAAAGGAGTGCCCCAGCCCAGTCGTTGGTAAAGCCTGGCGCGCTGCTGGCTCAGTCCCCAAAGGCTCCAGGGGTTGAATCCACTGATCACCACCCGACCTTCTGGCACCAGCACCCGTTCGACCTCGCGCAAACTGGCATGCGGATCATGGCTGAATTCCAAGGTATGGGGCAGCACCACCAGGTCCAAACTTTGATCGGCAAAGGGCAAGGCAACGGGGTCGGTGAACAATGCGGGTGATGGATGGGTGTTGGCAGACCAGGGACTTTGCGCCACCCAGCAATGGCTGATGCGGCTGTTGCGCAAACCTGGCAGATCTGTGAGGCCCAGTTGCAAGCCGTGGTAGCCAAACACATCGGCCACGGCATCGTCAAATTGAGTACTTTCCCAGTCAAGCAAGTAACTTCCTGCCGGGGTTTGCAACCATTGGGCCAATGGTGCTGAGCTTCCTATAATTTGCGAATCCATGAGAATGTCAGATTGTTCCCCCATGGCCTTCTTGCCCATGTTGCTGCCAAAGATATGTGGTCATTCTATTCACGGTTGTAGCCGCAGCAACCCTTCTTATTTCTTTCAAGCTCTATGACACCTTCAATTCACAACAAACTGGTCTGCGTCTTTGTCGCGCTGTTGGGCTGTGCCATCCCCGTTTGGGCACAAAGTGAAGAAGAGCCTCCTATTCCTGTGTCCACGGCCATTGATCCCGCACTGGAGTCCTTGATCTCGAATCCAAGCACAGGCGACGCTTCCATCGATTTGTGGGAACGCATTCGCCGCGGCTTTGCCATGCCTGATTTAGAGGTGGAACAGGTGCAAGAACGCGAGCGCTGGTATGCCAATCGGCCGGATTACATCCAAAGAATGACGGCCCGTTCCAGCAAATACCTGTACCACATCGTCGAAGAACTCGAACGACGCAACATGCCCACCGAGCTCGCTTTGCTGCCCTTCATCGAAAGCGCCTTCAATCCGCAGGCGGTGTCATCTGCGCGTGCCAGTGGCATGTGGCAATTCATGCCCCGCACAGGCAAAGACTATGCGCTCAAACAAAACGCCTTCCGCGACGACCGGCGCGACGTGCTGGCTTCCACTCGCGCGGCCTTGGATTATTTGCAACGCTTGCACCGGAAATTTGGTGACTGGCACCTGGCCCTGGCCGCCTACAACTGGGGGGAAGGCAATGTGGGTAAGGCATTGGCCCGCAATCAACAACTGGGTGAACCCTTGGCCTACACCGACTTGCGCATGCCCGCCGAAACCCGCATGTATGTCCCCAAGTTGCAGGCCATGAAAAACCTGGTTGCGAACCCAGATGCCATGGGTGTGGATTTGCCTTCCATACCCAACCACCCATATTTTGAGAGCGTGCCTTTGACCAGGGATGCTGATGTGGCGTTGATCGCCAAATTGGCCGAAGTGTCATTAGAGGATTTCAAGGCACTCAATCCGTCGGCGCATCGACCCGTTTTGCTGGCCAATGGAACACCACACATCTTGCTGCCCTGGGAAAATGCAGAAGTCTTCAAACTGAACTTCGAGAACCACGGCAAAAAAATGGCCTCTTGGACCGTTTGGGTGGCTCCAAAAACCATGAAGGTGGCAGATGCGGCCAAACGCGCTGGCATGAGCACAGAGGAATTTCGAAACGTGAACAAGATTCCGTCTGGCATGGTGATCAAAGCGGGTTCGGCACTGTTGGTGCCCCGCAGTGCCAGCCAGGTGAAAGACGTGTCTGCCAAAGTAGCCGATCACGGCCAATTGAGCTTGGCCCCAGAAAAAACCTTCCGGCGTCTAACTGTCACAGTTCGCAACAATGACAGCATGGCATCGGTGGCCAAGCGCCACAAGGTGAGCCTGACCCAAATGGCCGAATGGAACAAACTCAGCACCACCAGCGCCTTGAAACCAGGCCAAAAATTGGTGGTGATGTTGCCGGGTAAAGCCAAAAAGACCCAAGCCGCTGGCAAGACCAAACGCAAAAAATCATCCCGAAAATCAGTGAAGTAAGGCTCAAGCCTTGAGGCGCTTCTGCGCCTTCAATGCGAATTCATTGGTGTAGGTTGACAGCAAATCTTTGCGCCACTCGGCATGCTGTGGTTCAAGCACGTTGCGCAAGCGCATGGCGGTTTGCATGGCGTCTGTGGACATGATGCCATCCATGGAAAAACTCTCCCGCATGTTGTCCACCGCGCTCAAATAAACCGCTCGATCCATCAAGATCGGGTTTTCCAGCATGTTGCCCAGCAAGTCAGAAGGGCCGGCCGTTCGCAACCACTTCAGTGAACGTGCCACCCCAGTGACCACGGCCTGACAAAGTTGCGGGTGTTTTTTCACCAGAGGCTGTGAAGCCAACAAACAATTGCCCGGCATGGGTCCGGCAAACAAGCGTTGGGTGTCTTTGGCAGATCGAAAATTGCGAACAATGTCCACGTCGTCTTTTTTCTGCAGCAAGGTCATCACCGGGTCTGGGGCACACAAAGCGTCTACAGTGCCATTGCGCAAAGCCGCGATGGCGTAGTTGTTGCTGCCCATGGCCACATGGGTCAGGCTGGAGGGGTTGCCACCGGCCAAAACCATGGCGTAGTCAACACAACGTCGTGCCTGAGAATCCAATTCCATGACGCCTATGCGCTTGCCAGCCAAGTCTTGCATGCGTTTGAAATTGAAAACCGACTTGGGAGAAACACCCAAAGCCAATTGGGGGGTTCGTCCGGTCTGCACGAGCGACATGAGCGCCAATTTTTTGGCCGCTGGATTGAGTGTTTGATCGTAGGGCGCTGACCAAATGTAGACCCCTCCATCGCTGAGGGTTTCCAGGGTGGCGGCGGTGCTGGACTGGTCAAGAATGTCCACGCGCAAACCCTCGGCTTTGAAAAACCCAAGATGCTCGGCCAACAGCACGGGCAAGTGGTTGAGCGCCGAGGTGTCGTTGACCAACAGGGTGAGTTTGGGCAGGTCATTGCTGGCCTGGGCCATGCCAGCCCAGGGGCCTGAGCCCAAGGCCCCGGCCAACAAACCCAGGGACCAATGGCGGCGTGTGACACCGCTATCCACCGACAACGCCTCGTACTTCATGACAGAAGCTTATCGAGGGGAGGCCATTGGCACATTGGTAGCTTCCCGCTTGGTGAAACCCCCAGCCCTCAAGTGCTCCGTCTGTCCACCAAGGCATGGGCAATGGTGCCCAAGTCCACATACTCCAATTCACTGCCCACTGGCACACCACGCGCCAGCCGGGTCACTGTGAGCCCTTTGCGCTTGAACACATCACTGAGCACATGGGCGGTGGCTTCCCCTTCTGCGGTGAAGTTGGTGGCCAAGATGACCTCTTGCACCAAACCATCGCTGACCCGCTCGATGAGTTTTTGCATGCCTATGTCTTTGGGGCCAATCCCTTCGATGGGGTTGAGCTTGCCCATCAGCACAAAATACATGCCTTTGTAAGCCTGCGTGCGCTCCATGGCTGACTGGTCGGAAGGGGTTTCAACCACACACAAACGGGTTTGGTCGCGGCTGCTGTCTTGGCAAGTGCCACACACCTCGAATTCGGTAAGGGTGTGGCACCGCGCGCAGTGCATGACCGCATTCACCGCATGGTGGAGCGCATGAGACAGCGTTTGCGCGCCTTCTCTGTCGTGCTGTAACAAATGAAACGCCATTCGCGACGCCGAGCGCTGCCCCACCCCAGGCAGGCGCTTGAGCGCTTGCACCAAGGCTTCGAGCGCGATGTGGTCGCGCATCAGAAAGGCAGTTTCAAGCCGCCAGGCAAACCGGGCATGCCGCCAGTCAGCTTGCCCATCTTGGCCTCGGTGGCTTCCTCGGCCTTGCGCGCTGCGTCATTGAAGGCCGCGGCAACCAGGTCTTCCAGCATGTCTTTGTCGTCGGTCAGCAGGCTGGGGTCGATGGTGACGCGCTTCACCTGGTGTTTGCAGGTCATGAGGATTTGCACCATGCCTGAGCCCGATTCGCCAGTCACCTCGATGAAGGCCAGTTCCTCTTGGGCTTTTTTCAAGTTGTCTTGCATCGCTTGCGCTTGTTTCATCAGGCCGGCGAGTTGTCCTTTGTTAAACATGTGGTTCTTTCAATGAGCTAAGGGTTTGATGGATCCGGGCACGATTGTCCCGTCGAAATCTTTCAGCAGGTGCTGCACATAAGGGTCGTTCATGATCTGCGCTTCGGCCGCTGCCTGACGCTCGTCGTTGCGGGTGGTGATGCGCTTGGCAGGGGTGTCTTGCACCGGCCCACTTTGCACATTGATCTGCACCGCATGACCCAAGGCTTGCAAAGCCAGTTGCAATCGCTCGCGGTTGTTGGCGGAGTTGAGCGACTCGCGTTCGCACTGCAGCACCCAAGTGCTGGCGTCTTGGCTGATCAGTTGGGTTTGCATGGCCAATTCGCGGGTCATGGCTTGGATGAGCTGGGCTTTCACCAGGTCTTGCACCACCTCGAACCATGTCTCGCCCAGCGCCGTTGGTGCCAACGGTGCGGACGCTGTGGCGACCACGGGCACAGGACTGGGCATGACTGTGGGGGGTTGCGCGGATGGCGCGGATGACGCGATGGGGGCCGAGCGCGCAGCGGGGGGCAAGGACGCCACCGGCGGGGTCTCAGCCGTTTTCAGCTTTTTTTTTTCAACCTCGCCGCCTGGCTTGAAAGCCAGCAAGCGCAGCAAGACCATGCTGAGTGCCGCGTATTCATCGGGGGCCAGGCCCAATTCAGCGCGGCCATGCAGGCACATGCTGTAGAGCAACTGGGTTTCGTCGGCAGGCATCGATTGGGCGAGTTGGGCCATGCGCTGGGCATCAGGGTCGGGGTCGGAAGCGGTATCTGCCAGATGGGGCACGGCCTGGCACACCGCCATGCGCTGCAACACCATGCTCATTTCTTCCAGCAAAGAGCTGGCGGACAAACCCAGTTGGCGCAAAGCCTCACAGGTGTGGACCACTTTCAGGCCATCGCCCTCGGCCAAGGCCTCGATGAAACTGAACACATGGCTGCGGTCCACGCTGCCCAGCATGTCGCGCACCGTGGGCTCTTGCAACTGACCATCGCCAAAGGCAATGGCTTGGTCGGTCAGCGACAAAGCGTCACGCATCGAGCCGCGCGCCGCACGGGCGATCAATCGCAGCGCTTGGGTATCGGTGTGGATGCTTTCATCGCTCAGGACTTGGGTGAGGTGTTCCACAATGGTCTCGGGTGCCATCGGCCGCAAATTGAATTGCAAGCAGCGCGACAACACGGTGACCGGCACTTTGTGGGGGTCGGTGGTGGCCAGCACGAATTTCAAATACTCGGGAGGCTCTTCCAAGGTTTTGAGCATGGCGTTGAACGCCGTGTTGCTCAGCATGTGCACCTCGTCGATCATGAACACTTTGAAGCGTCCTTGCACAGGCTTGTAAACCGCTTGTTCCAGCAATTGCTGCACTTCGTCCACGCCCCGGTTGGAGGCGGCATCGAGTTCGGTGTAATCCACGAAACGGCCCGCATCGATCTCGGTGCAAGCAGCGCAAACGCCGCAAGGTTGGTCGGTGATGCCGGTTTCGCAGTTGAGGGATTTGGCCAAGATGCGCGACACCGTGGTTTTGCCCACACCCCTGGTGCCGGTGAACAAATAGGCGTGGTGCAGGCGTTGTGAGCGCAATGCGTTGGTGAGCGCCTGCACAACATGCGATTGCCCCACCAACTGCTCAAAAGTTTTGGGACGGTATTTGCGGGCCAGCACCAGATAGGACATGCCGCGCATTCTACGGGGCGTACAATTTCGGCTGACGGGCCTTCCCACATGGTGAAGCGGCCAACCGGGTCAGGTGGGGAACCAAGCAGCCCTAACTGTGGAGCCAGTGCTGGGGTCGAGGCTCGTCAACCACCCCCCCTTCTTTTGTTCGTTCCAGACATCACATGCTGCGTTTCGCCGCCAACCTCTCCATGCTGTACCCGGAACACGGGTTCCTTGATCGCTTTCAAGCCGCTGCGACAGATGGCTTTCAAGCGGTGGAGTTCATGTTTGCATACGACTTTTCAGCCGCAGACATGGGCCAAGCGGCGCGAGATGCAGGGGTGCAGGTGGTGTTGCTGAATGCGCCGCCAGGCGGTCAAGACACCCAAAGCATTTCACAGGCTTGGGGGCAAGGTGCGCGTGGCACCGCATGTTGGCCGGGTCGCGAAGCCGAATTTCAAAGTGGCGTGTTGCTGGCCTTGGAATATGCCCAAGCCCTGAATGCCCCGTTTGTGCATGTGTTGGCTGGGGTGGTGCCACCTGCGCAGCAATCAGCCTCTGCCCTGCCCTTGTCGCTGCAAACCAGCCATGCCTATGCCGCCACCGACAGCGTCCTGCGCGACACCTATTTGCGCAATCTGCGCTGGGCCGCCGAGCAAGCCGCCGCGGCTGGCAAAACCATCTTGATTGAGCCTATCAATGGGCGCGACATCCCCCACTACTTCCTCAACAAACAAGAAGATGCACATGCCATCGTGCAGGCGGTAGGTGCCCCCAACCTGAAGGTGCAGTTCGATTTGTACCACTGCCAAATCGTGGAGGGTGATGTGCTGAACAAGCTGCGCCACTACCTGCCCAGCGGTCGTGTCGGTCATTTGCAAATCGCCGGCGTGCCCTTGCGCCATGAGCCCGACAACAGCGAGCTGCATTACCCCAGCGTGTTCGACTGCTTGCGCGAACTCGATTGGGCGGGTTGGATCGGCTGCGAATACCGCCCATCTCGCGGCCTGGACGCTGGTGGCACCACTGCTGGCCTGGCATGGATGCCCCGATGAACCCGCTGCCCGTGCTCAACATCTCGGCGTATTTGTTCACGCCCCTGCACGACACCCAAGACTTGCAACGGGCGTGTTTGGACCAGGCGCAAGCATTGCACCTGAAAGGCACCATCCTGATTGCCGAAGAAGGCATCAATCTGTTTTTAGCTGGGCCACCCCAAGATGTGCGCGCATTTGTGAAGTGGCTCCAACAAGACAGCCGCTTTGCATCCGTCAAGCCCAAGGACAGTTGGTCCGCGCATCAGCCCTTTCAAAAGCTGTTGGTGAAAGTGAAAAATGAAATCATCCGCATGAACCACCCCACCATCCAACCGCAGCATGGCCGCGCTCCCGCCGTGCCTGCTGCCACGGTGCAAAGGTGGTTAGACCAAGGGCACGACGACGAAGGTCGCCCAGTGGTGACTTTGGACACCCGCAACGATTTCGAGGTCGACGCAGGCGCATTTGCAGGCGCCATCGATTGGCGTCTCACCAAGTTCAGTGAATTCCCCGAAGCCGCGGCGGCGCACCTTCATGAACTGAAAGACAAGACCGTGGTCAGTTACTGCACAGGAGGCATTCGCTGTGAAAAAGCCGCCATTTATTTGCGCGAATTGGGGCTGGAGCAGGTCTACCAACTCGAGGGCGGCATTCTGAAGTATTTCGAGGAAGTGGGCAGCGCACATTACCAAGGCGACTGCTTTGTGTTTGACGAACGCCGGGGTGTGCACCCCGATTTGTCAGCGCTGCAAGATGGCAGCTAGTTGCCGTCGTTCAGCACTTCGAGCACATCCGAGCGGAACTCGCGGTTGTACAAAATCGCCACGATCAAAAGTGTCGTGAGTACGAACGCCAAGGGAGAAAAAAACCAACCCATGGCGGCAAACGAAAAGTAATAGGCGCGCAAACCGTCGTTGAATGTTTCAGCGGCCAAGCCGGTCATGGCAGCCACACGTTGCGCATAGTCGGCCTGCTCCTGTGGATGCGCCATGAAATGGTCTGGCGAAGGCAACGCGCCAATCATCAGCGACACAAAAGTGTATTGGCGCATCGACCACGAAAACCGAAAGAAGGCATACACAAAAATAGCGATCAACACCAGGATCTTGAACTCGAACACCAAGATCGGCGTGGCTTCTGAAAAGGGGATTTCGCGCACCAACTCGGCGGCTTTGTCAGTGGTGCCCAGCAGTGCCAGCAAACCACCCATGATCAGGATGGTGGTGCTCGAGAAAAACGCGGGTGTGTTGGACAGGGTCTGCGTGATGATGCCGTCGAGCACCCTGGGGTCACGGGTCAAAGAGACCTGAATCCAGCGCAAACGAAATCGGTTGGTGGCTGCCAAGATGGATGGACGACTCACCGACCAACGACTGGCGAATTGGGCGTAACCCACCCAGGTGGCCACAAAGAACAGCAAGACCAGCCAATCGGCCCACGGCAACAAGCTCAAAATTTTCATGACTTCATGCTAACCCATGACCACGAAAAAACCGCTTGGCACCTGCGCACCAAGCGGTGAGTCTTGCATCGGCCAGGCCTTGCCAAACCGATGTTGTGGCCGCTTAGCCGCGCAGTTTGGCAGCCACGTGTGCCACGCGTTCGCCATAGGCCTTGGCAGTGTCCAAATCGCCTTGGGGGATGTCGGCTGCGGGGCTGGTGGGGCCGACCTGGGCCATGACGCCTGAGTTGGAACCAATGCGGTTGATGTTGCCGTCGTTCATGGCGGGTTGACCCACCCAAATCATGCCTTGCTGCATCGCCAAGGTGATGAAGTATTGGATGGTGGACAGCTTGTCACCGCTGGGGCTGGCGGAGATGGTGAAACCACCGGCCACTTTGTCTTTCCAGGCACCGCTCATCCATTGCTTGGAGGTGGCGTCGGCGAATTTTTTGAATTGCCAAGAAGCCATGCCCATGTAAGTGGGTGAACCAAAGATGATGGCGTCAGCTGCGTGGATGGCGTTCCAGTCGGATTCGCTCACATGACCGTCTGCATCGATGGCGATGAGTTGGGCCTTGGCGCCTTCAGCGACAAACTGGGCGACACGTTGGGTGTGGCCGTAGCCAGAGTGGTAGACAACAACCGTTTTGCTCATGATTTCTCCTAGGTAAGCAACGAAAAAAGGTCAGGGAATGGTTCAAGGGGCCAAGTCAAACACCAGCACTTCGGCGTCTTGTCCGTGGCTCAGTTGGAGCTGGCTTTCTTGAGACAGCAACAAGGCGTCACCGGCTGAAAGGGTTTGACCGTTGGCGCTCAAGACGCCACGAATCAAAAAAACATAGGCTTTGCGCGCAGGGTCCAAACGCAAGGTGGTCTGTTCCTCGCCATCCAACAGCCCGGCGTAAAGCGCCGCGTCCGCGTGGATCTTCACCGCGTCCCCCGAGGGGGTTGCGCTGGCGATCAAAGCCAAGGCACCACGCTTGCTTTCGGGGTTGATGGTTTTTTGCTCGTAACTGGGCGACACCCCGCGCTGGTTGGGTTCAATCCAAATTTGCAAAAAATGGGTTTCCTCCCCATCCGCGTGGTTGAACTCGCTGTGCTTGACGCCCGTGCCCGCGCTCATGCGCTGCACATCGCCGGGGGGGATGCCGCGCACATTGCCCATGCTGTCTTGATGAGCCAAATTGCCTGACAGCACGTAGCTGATGATTTCCATGTCCTGGTGACCATGGGTGCCAAAGCCAGTTTCGGGCGCGATGCGGTCTTCGTTGATGACGCGCAAATTGCCCCAAGCCATGTGCGCCGGATCGAAATAGCCGGCAAAAGAAAAGCTGTGATAGGACTTGAGCCAACCGTGGTCGGCATAGCCTCTGTCTTGGGATTTGCGAAGTGTCAGCATGATTCAGAGTTCCTTGATTTGAATTTTGGCGGACACAGGCCCGGAACAGCGCGTCACGATTTGATGGCATCATTCAAATCGTTTGAACGATTAAGCCCTGACCATGCCTTCTGCACGCGATGTCCTCACCCCCGACGCCCTCACCATGCTCAAAACCATCGCCGACCACGGCAGTTTTGCCGCGGCCGCCCGCGACATGGACCTGGTCCCCAGTGCCCTGAGCTACAGGGTGCGGCAAATGGAGGAAGCACTGGATGTGCTGCTGTTTGACCGCAGTTCTCGCCAGGCCAAGTTGACGGCCGCGGGACATGAGTTGCTCAATGAGGGCCAGCGTTTGCTCAACGACATGGACAGCATTGCCCACCGGGTCAAGCGGGTGGCAACCGGCTGGGAAAGCCAATTCACTGTGGTGTTTGACAGCATCATCGACCAAAGTGTGCTGATGGACCTGTGTCAATCTTTTTACGCGGCCAACCCGCCCACCCGTCTTCGGTTGCGCCACGAAGCCTTGAGTGGCACGCTCTACAGCCTCACCTCGGGTCAGGCCGATTTGGCGATTGGGGTGGCCATGCAGGCCAGCAATGCGGTGGGCTTGCGCTTTGCAGACATGGGACATTTGATGAAATTTGTCTTTGCCGTGGCCCCACATCATCCGTTGGCCAGTGCCGAGCAGCCCTTGAGCGACGCCCTCATCCAAAGCCACCGTGCGGTGGCCGTCGCCGATTCGATCCCGCAAGGCAGCGGTTTGACAATTGGCTTGTTGGCCGGACAAGACGTGTTCACCGTGCCGACAATGGCCGCCAAACTCGATGCGCAACTGCGTGGCCTGGGGGCTGGCTATTTGCCGGAAACGCTGGCACGACCATTCATCAACGCGGGCGCACTGAAAGAATGCAGTGTGCTCCGGCCTCAACGCAGCGGTCAATTGAGTTATGCCTGGCGGGAAAGCGCTGTCTCCAAAGGTTTGCCCAGTGGGGATCGCGCCTTGCAATGGTGGCTGGGCCAACTGAGCCAACCTTTCACGCGCAAGGCTTTGTTGGGGCAATCGAGCAAACCCCATCAGCCCGCATCGGTGTAGAGTCCAAGCATGAAAAAAACAGCTGTCATCGGGGCCGGTATGGCCGGTATCACCGCCGCGCGCACCTTGGTGCAAGCCGGCCACGAGGTGCACGTGTTCGAGAAAAGCCATAGCGCAGGGGGGCGCATGTCCACCCGGGTCACGCCCTACGGCACGTTCGATCATGGCACCCAGTACTTCACGGTGCGCGACCCCCGTTTTTTGAAAGCCCTCACCGAGGTGCCAGGCAGCCAAGCGGTGTGCCGCGCCTGGAGCGCCAATGCGGTGCGGGTGCTCGACCCCTTGGGTCGCGTCATCGAGGCCCCGTTGCCTTTGCGTGAACCTCACTTTGTGGCCAGCCCAGGCATGAATGCTTTGGTGCGTCATTGGGCGGCCCCGCTCGAATCGGCAGGGCAACTGCATGTGCAAACCCAGGTCCAACATTTGAAACGCAGTTCCGCCAAAGGAAGCTGGCAAGTGGTGTGTGCCGATGGCCGTCAACACGACGGGTTTGACCATGTGGTCTTGGCCATCCCCAATGTGCAGGCCGATTTCTTACTGCGTCAATCAGGCGCGCCAGCCTCGCAATTCAAAGGCTTGAGCGCCATGCGCGACGTCAGCGTGGCGCCATGTTGGACCTTGATGCTGGCTTACCCCTTGGCCAACCAATCTGGGTTGAGTCACCTCGGCCCCCAATGGAACGCGGCGCGCAGTGTGCACCACCGCATCGCTTGGATTTCACGCGAATCGTCCAAGCCAGGGCGTGCGCCATTGGAACGCTGGACCGTGCAAGCCAGTGCCGAATGGTCGATGGAGCATTTGGAAGACGATGGAGAACGTGTGCAAGCCAAGTTGCTCAAGGCTTTTGCCGAGCTGACTGGCATACGAGCCGAGCCGGGATACGCCCAGGTGCATTTGTGGCGCTATGCCAAGACTTTGAAGCCACTGGGTCAAACCCATGTGTGGGACAAGTCCCTCGGGCTGGGGCTGTGTGGCGATTGGTTGCTGGGCCACCGCGTCGAAGACGCGTTTATCAGTGGCCTCAGTTTGGCGCTGGAAATCGCTTAGCCGTCACCCAGCGCCCGGTAACAATCACTTGCGGCGTGGCGTGTTGAACCAATTGGCCAACATGAATGCCAAGATCACGATCCAAAAGATAAACAGGATGGTTTGAATTTTCATGGGGTCTCTCCTCGTTCGTTGTGTTCAAAAGGTGCCCTCATGGGCGTTCAGGATTTGGCTTTCACCAAGGGATGCATGACCAACAGGGTGGCGATCAACAACAGCACTTCAATGCCATAAACCATGGAATAAGCCGCAGAAGATTCGGTGAATTGCGCTGCCAAATCGCGGATGATACCGCCCAACGCCATGGCCACCCCGGCGGTGGACGCTTGCACAGCGCCCCAAGCACCCAGGGCCAAGCCCGCTTGCCCGGCAGGCGCTTGGTTCATGGTGGCTGTCAAGGTGCCGTGGCCAAACAAGCCGGCACCAAACCCAATGAAGACGGCCCCCAGGGTGAAGAGTTCGGCGGATGCGATGGGGGCCGAAATCAGCACCGCCAAAAATGCAGGCACCCCGACCCAAGCGCCGCGACTGGCCATGCGAAACGGGTCAGCACCCTGGCTCAAGACCTTGGAGGCCCACGCAAAACCAACCAAACCGCCCAGGGCCAAACCCGCCGTGAGGTAGGTGGTTTCCGAGACGGTGAAATGCAAAATTTCTCCCCCAAAAGGCTCCAGCAAGATGTCTCCCATGCTGAACGCCATGGTGCCCAAACCCACGGCCCACAGGCGGCGCATGGCGTTTTCACCGCTGCAAAACAGCCTGAAGGAATCCA
>JBDKLR010000111.1:0-7382 GCA_039795515.1 Pseudomonadota bacterium
CCGCCCAAGCCGACCTTGCTGCGCACGCCGGGCAGGGCGGTCAAGGCCTGGCGAATTTGCTGTTCAATGACTTGTTTTTTTGGCCGTTGCCCGCGCTCGCTCATCAGCAAGGTGAGGGTGGCTTTGCGTGGCTCGCTGGCCCCCGAGGTGTCAAACGGGTCGGCACCTGCGGCACCGCCTCCGATGGTGGTGTAAATGCTTTGGATGTGCGGCACTTGGCTCAACAGTTGGCGCGCGGCTTCGGCGCTGGCCTGGGTTTGGGCCAGCTTGGAGCCCGGCGGCAGCTCCAAATACACCTGGGTTTGGCTGTTGTCATCGGGCGGGATAAAGCCCGTGGGCAACAAGGGCACCAAGGACAGCGAACCGATGAAAAACGCCAACGCACCCAGCACCGTCCACCAGCGGTGCTTCAAACACCATTGGGCCAAACGCAAATAACCGCCCATCCAGGCGGGGCGGGTTTCGGCATGCACGATGGGGCGCAACAAATAGGCGGCCATCATCGGGGTGAGGGCCCGCGCCACCACCAAGGAGGCAAACACCGCCAGTGCAGCGGTCCAACCAAATTGCACAAAAAATTTGCCCGGCACACCGCTCATGAACGCGGTGGGCAAAAACACCGCCACCAAGGTGAAGGTGGTGGCAATGACCGCCAAACCGATTTCATCGGCCGCTTCCATGGCCGCTTTGAACGGTGTTTTGCCCATGTGCAAATGGCGTTCGATGTTCTCCACCTCCACGATCGCGTCGTCGACCAAGATACCGACCACCAGCGAGAGTGCCAACAAGCTGATGACGTTGATCGAAAAGCCCAGGTACCACATGCCCATGAAGGCGGGGATGACCGACAAGGGCAGCGCCACGGCCGACACGAACGTGGCGCGCAGATCGCGCAAAAACAGCCACACCACCAGCACCGCCAAGATCGCACCCTCGTAGAGCAACACCAAGGACGCTTGGTACTCCTCTTCCACGGGTGTCACAAAGTCAAAGGCTGTGGTGATTTGCACACCAGGGTGCTTGGCGCGCAGCTCGTCCAAGGCTTTGAACACCGCCGCACCCACTTCGACTTCACTCGCGCCACGGCTGCGGGTGATCTCAAAACCCACCACGGGTTTGCCGTTGAGGTAGGCCGCCGAGCGTTGCTCGGCGATGGTGTCACTCACTTGGGCAATGTCACGCAACCGAATGCGTCCGCCCTGCCCCACAGACAACTCCAGATCGGCCAGTTCGGCTGCCGAACCGACAGTGGCCAGGGTTCGCATGGGTTGCTCGCTGCCGCCCAAATCGGTGCGGCCACCGGCACTCTCGCTTTGCACTTGTTTGAGTTGACGCGAGACATCAGCCGCGGTGATGCGCAGCGCCTGCATGCGAACCGGGTCGAGGGCGATGGCGACTTCACGCTGCACACCACCGACACGGTTGACCGCACCCACCCCTTTGACGGCGAGCAAGCGGCGGGTGATGGTTTGATCGACGAACCAACTCAGGCTCTCGGCGTCCATGTTGTCCGAGGCGATGGTGAAGGCCAACACCGGTGTGCCCGCAAAGTCGAGTTTGCGAATAGACGGCTCGAGCAAAGCGGCGGGCAAATCGGTGCGCACACCATTGACCGCCGAGCGGATTTCATCCAAGGCTTCTTGCACCGGCTTTTCAATGCGGAACTCGCACGAAATCAGGACCGAACCGTCTTGCACCTTGGTGTAAATGTTTTTCAAACCCTGCACAGACACCACGGCGTTTTCAATTTTCCGGGCCACCTCGGTTTCCATTTGCCCCGGCGACGCACCGGGCAAGGTGGCGGTGACCATGATGGTGGGCAAATCCAGGTCGGGGAAGTTTTGCACCTTCATGCTCTTGAAAGCGAGCATGCCAGCCAGACTCAGCAAAACAAACAGCACCACGGAGGGCACTGGGTTGCGGATGGACCAGGCTGAAACGTTCATGGCACGACTTTCACCAGATCACCCGAAGTGAGAAAGCCCGCGCCCTTGACCACGACGCGGGCGTCATCGGGCAAGCCACTGGTGATTTCCAACATCTCACCTTGGCGACGACCCACGCCCACCTTGTGCAATTTCACGCGCTGGTCGGTCCCCACCACAAACACCTGCTGAAAACCATCGCGCACCACCACTGCTTGCTGGGGCAGCAAGCGCGCGGCCGAGCTGCCGAATTCAAACTCGCCACGCGCGAACATCCCGGGCTTCAAAACCCCCATGGCGCTGGCGGGCAAATCGACATACACCACACCGGTGCGGTTTTGCTGGTCCACCGTGGGCGCGACCATGCGCACCTTGCCCACCACTTCGTCTTGCGGCGTGGCCGTGATGCGCACTTTTTGACCGGGTTTGATGCGGAACAACTCGGAGGACACCAAATCGGCACGCCACTCCAAGCGGTTGGCCCGCACCAATCGGAACAACTCGGTGCCCAGGCCGAGCACGGCGCCGACGCTGGCGGTGCGCGAGGAAATGACACCGTTGTCTGGCGCCCTCACCTGGGTTTGGCGCAGCAGCAATTCTTGTGCGGCCAAGGCGGCATGGGCCGACTCGACGCGAGCTTTGGCAGTTGCTTCGGCGGTGATGTATTGGTTGAATTGCTGGGCGCTGATGACGCCACTGGGTTGCAAGGCGCGCGCACGGTCGGCATTGGCCTGGGCTTCGGAGGCCACCGCCTTGGTCTCGTTCAACGCAGCGCGGGCCTGGTTGATACCCGCCATCACGTTGTCGCTGGAGAACACCGCCAACACCTGCCCGGCTTTGACTTGATCACCGACGTTCACACGCACTTCGGTGAGCCGCAAGCCGCCAATCTCCGCCCCGATGCTGGCCTCTTGCCATGCGGCGACGGTGCCGTTGGCACTCAGGCGTTGCGACAGGTTTTGGGTTTGCGCTTGCGCCACCGTGACCGTGAGCGCAGGTTTGGGCGCAGGGGCTTCGGGTTTGGCTTGGGCGATGGCACTGGCCGCAAAGGCGCACAAGCCCCAGGTCAACAGCGAGGGCACGGTGCAGGCTGGCTGAAATTTCCGCATGGCGACGGCCTTTTTGAAAAATGAAATGGATTTAAACGACCCGCAACACATGCGTGGGTTTGAAGCCGAGGTCGGCCACTTTGCCTTTGCGCCCGCGCGCCGCTTTGGCATTGTTCAGACTTCTGATCTCCAATGTTTCTTCACGGTCTTTGCCGCCGCGTCCAAGGCCCACCAGCGAGATGCTGCGGGTGTAAGCCGCTGCACCAGCGAGCGTGTCTTTGGCCTCCAGGTCCATCAACATCAGACCGCGACCGCCTTTTTCCATGGCCTTGAGTTCGGTGATGTCAAACGTGAGGATGCGACCACCGGCCGAGGCGCAGGCCACGTGGGTGGCAATCGGCAAGGGCTCGGCACCGTTGCCGCCGCCCACCAGGGAGGGCACGCACAGGGTTTCGCCATCGGCCAAGTTGATGAAGGCCTTGCCGCCTTTGTTGCGCGAGATGAGGTTGTCGATGCAACACACGAAACCGTAGCCACCCGAGTTGCTGAGCAGCAAAGTGAGCGTGGACGGGCCCGCGAAGTAATGCACCAACTGCGTCCCTGATTCGACATCGACCATGGTGGTGACGGGTTGGCCATCGCCACGCGCGCCGGGGAGTGAAGCCACGGGCACCGAGTAGACCCGCCCGTTGGAGCCAAAGGCGATGAGTTGATCGACGGTGCGGCATTCGAAGGTGTCGTACAACTCATCACCCGCTTTGAAGGCAAAGCTGCTGGGGTCGTGGCCATGGCCGGTGCGCGCGCGCACCCAACCTTTGTCGGACACCACCACGGTGACGGGTTCATCCACCACCTTGACTTCTGCCACGGCTTTTTTCTCTTCTTGAATCAGGGTGCGACGCTCGTCGGCGAACAATTTGGCGTCGGCTTCGATCTCTTTCCCCATCAAGCGGCGCAGCGACGCGGGGCTGCCCAACACGTCTTCCAGTCGGCCTTGCTCTTCACGCAACTCTTTGAGTTCTTGCTCGATCTTGATGGCTTCCAAACGTGCCAATTGGCGCAAGCGGATGTCCAAAATATCGTCGGCTTGCCGCTCGGTGAGCTTGAATCGCTCGATCAGCGCGGGCTTGGGCTCGTCGCTGTGGCGGATGATGCGAATGACCTCGTCGATGTTGAGCAACACCAACTGGCGGCCTTCCAAGATATGGATGCGTGCCAGCACCTTGTCCAAGCGGTATTGCGAACGCCGCTGCACCGTGGTCTGGCGAAACGCGATCCACTCCTCGAACATCTGACGCAAGGTTTTCGGCACGGGTTTGCCGTCCAGGCCCACCATGGTCAGGTTGATGGACGACGAGCTTTCCAAGCTGGTGTGCGCCAGCAAACTGGTGATGAGTTCTTGCTGTTCGATGGTGCGGGTTTTGGGCTCGAACACCAAACGCACCGGCGCGTCTTTGCTGGACTCGTCGCGCACGCCGTCGAGCACCGCGAGGATGGTCGCCTTGAGCTGGGTTTGCTCGGGCGTGAGCGCTTTTTTGCCTGTCTTCACCTTGGGGTTGGTGAGTTCTTCGATTTCTTCCAACACCTTTTGGCTGCTGACACCAGGCGGCAATTCGTTGACCACCAATTGCCATTGGCCACGCGCCAGGTCTTCGATGACCCAACGGGCGCGCACCTTGAGCGAGCCACGACCCGTGGCGTAGGCGTCAGAGATGTCCGCGGCGCTGCTGATGATTTGACCGCCACCGGGGTAGTCGGGGCCGGGAATGAGTTGCATCAACTCGGCATGCGAGAGCTTGGGGTTTTTGATCAGGGCGACGCAAGCGTCGGCCACTTCGCGCAGGTTGTGGCTGGGGATTTCGGTGGCCATGCCCACCGCGATGCCGCTGGCTCCATTGAGCAGGGCAAAAGGCAAGCGCGCAGGCAACTGCTTGGGCTCCTCGGTAGAGCCGTCGTAGTTGGGCTGGAAGTCCACTGTGCCCTCGTCGATTTCATCGAGCAGCAAACTGGTGATGCGTGCCAATCGCGCCTCGGTGTAGCGCATGGCGGCCGCGCCGTCGCCGTCGCGCGAGCCGAAATTGCCTTGACCATCAATCAGCGGGTAACGCTGCGAAAAATCCTGCGCCATGCGCACCAGCGCGTCGTAGGCCGCGCTGTCACCGTGCGGGTGGTAACGACCCAGCACATCGCCCACCACGCGGGCGCTTTTGACGGGGCGTGCGCCCACCGCACCGTTCGGGCCACCAAAGCCCAAACCCATGCGCGACATGGCGTACAGAATGCGCCGCTGCACCGGTTTTTGGCCGTCGCACACATCGGGCAAGGCGCGGCCTTTGACCACGCTCAGCGCGTATTCAAGGTAGGCGCGTTGGGCATAAGCGCCCAGGTGGTCCCCTTGCGGCGAGGTCGCTTCGGGGGTGTCGGGGGTGATCAGATCTGTCATGTCTTCAATGCTTGAAATAATCGACCAAGGTCAGACATCGATGTCGATGTCTGCGCCATAAAGCTCCATCAATTCGCGACGGGCCGAAGCCTCGCCCTTGCCCATGAGCTGGGTCATGATGGCCTCGGTGCTTTGGATGTCCAAGGGGCCCAGTTCCACGGGCAACAAACGCCTGGTGTCCGGGTTCAAGGTGGTGTCCCACAACTGCTCGGCGTTCATCTCGCCCAAGCCTTTGAAGCGCGAAATGCTGCACTTCTCACGCGGCACGCCGTCTTTGGCGCATTTGTCGAGGATGGTGGTGAGCTCGGCTTCATCGAGCGCGTACATCTTGGCGGCTGGTTTTTTGCCGCGCGCGGGCACATCCACGCGAAACAAGGGCGGCCGCGCCACATACACATGACCGGCTTCGATCAGCTTGGGGAAATGGCGGAAGAACAGCGTGAGCAGCAGCACCTGGATGTGCGAGCCGTCGACGTCGGCGTCACTCAAGATACAGACCTTGCCATAACGCAGACCGCTCATGTCGGGGGCGTCGTTGGGACCATGCGGGTCCACGCCGATGGCCACCGCCATGTCGTGCACCTCGTTGTTGGCGAACAAACGGTCGCGCTCGACTTCCCAGGTGTTGAGCACTTTGCCGCGCAAGGGCAGCACCGCCTGGCTTTCTTTGTCGCGGCCCATCTTGGCGCTGCCACCCGCGCTGTCGCCCTCGACCAAAAACAATTCGTTGTGGGCCAAATCGCGGCTTTCGCAATCGGTCAGCTTGCCGGGCAGCACCGCCACGCCAGAGCCTTTGCGTTTTTCGACTTTTTGACCTGCTTTTTGGCGCAACTGCGCGGCGCGGATGACCAACTCGGCAAGTTTCTTGCCATGGTCCACATGGGCGTTGAGCCACAGGTCCAAGCTGGGTTTGACGAAACTCGACACCAAACGCACGGCATCGCGTGAATTGAGGCGCTCCTTGATTTGCCCCTGGAATTGCGGGTCCAGCACCTTGGCGCTCAACACAAAACTGGCGCGGGCAAACACGTCCTCGGGCAACAGCTTGACACCTTTGGGCAGCAAAGCGTGCAGGTCGATGAAGCTTTTCACTGCGTTGAAAATGCCATCGCGCAAGCCGCTTTCATGGGTGCCGCCCGCGCTGGTGGGGATCAGGTTGACATAACTCTCGCGCACCGGCGCACCGTCTTCGGTGAAGGCCAAACACCACTGAGCCCCCTCACCTTCGGCAAAGCTTTCATGCCCACCGTCAGCAAAACCATCGCCTTCGAACAAAGGGATGAACGGGTCATGGCTCAGGGTCTGCATCAAATAGTCGCGCAGGCCGCCTTTGTACAGCCAGGTTTGGCTGTCTTTGGCTTTTTCCTGAACCAAGGTGACGCTCACGCCCGGCATCAACACCGCCTTGCTGCGCAGCAAATGGGTCAGTTCCCCCAAAGGCAGGTTGGCCGACTCGAAGTACTTGGCGTCGGGCCAGACCCGCACCACGGTGCCCTGGCGGCGGTCGCCCGATTCGGCCTTGCGCACCTTGAGTTTCTCGGTCACGTCGCCGCCTTGGAACACCAAATGCGCCACTTGGCCATCGCGGAACGAGGTGACTTCCATGCGCTTGGCCAAGGCGTTGGTCACGCTCACGCCCACGCCATGCAAACCGCCCGAAAAGCTGTATGCGCCGCCCTTGCCTTTGTCGAACTTGCCGCCCGCGTGCAGTCGGGTGAACACCAGTTCGATGACCGGCGCTTTTTCCTCGGGGTGCATGCCAAACGGGATGCCGCGGCCATCGTCCTCGATGCCAATAGAGCCGTCGGTGAACAGGGTGACGCTGATTTTTTTGCCAAAACCGGCCAAGGCTTCGTCGGCGGCGTTGTCGATCACCTCTTGGATGATGTGCAGCGGGTTGTCGGTCCGGGTGTACATGCCCGGTCTTTGCTTGACAGGCTCCAGTCCTTTGAGAACCCGGATGGA
>JBDKLR010000112.1:0-11927 GCA_039795515.1 Pseudomonadota bacterium
TGGTTTTGGCGTTTGCGGGTGGACAGCGCGGTACAAGCCTGGGTGGGCGACTTGCAAGCTGCACGATTGCAGGCCTTGCGCCGTGGCGAAAGCTTGCAATTGCAGCGGCTGACCCATTGCCTCACCCAGCCGCTGCCCTCAGGTGACTGGCGTTGCGGTTGGCAACTGGTGCCCAAAACCACGAGCGTGGCTGCTCCCATGCTCAGCTCGCCTCAGTCGGGTGATGTGCTGATCCAGCTCTATCCCAACCAAAACAACCTGGACATCAATTCTTTGGGAGAAACCATCGCAGGGGGTCTGCGCATGGTGGTGCAACCGAAAAGCAGCTCGCCGCACATGCGCAGCATTTGCATCAACATCGCGGGGCGACTTCGGGTGGTCAACGGCGGCACTTGCACATGACACACGCCAAGGGTTTTTCCACCTTGGAAGCGTTGTGCGCCCTCATGCTGCTCAACCTGCTGGGCATGGGTTTGTTGCTATGGCAATGGCAAGCCCTGCAAGCCCAGCAAGACGCCATGGCTTATCAAAATGCGGTGGAGCTGTCGCACGACCTGTGGCAGCGGATGCAGCTCAATGCGTCTGCTGCCAGCCACTATCAACTGGGGCTGAACGACGCAGCACCTGTTACTGATTGCCAAGCACAAGCCTGTTCCCCAGCGCTGTGGGCGCAAGCCGACTTGGCTGCATGGCAAGGCGAGTTGCAACTGCGCATCCCGGGGGCCAAAGCCCAGCTTGATAACTTGTCCACGGGCAAGGTCCAACTCGCATTGGTTTGGCCCAGCCAAGTGTCAGACAGTTCAAGCAACGAGAGTGGACACCCATGTCCAACCAAATACCGCTGTTGGCAAACCACATGGTCCATGTGAGACATCCCAAGCTGCAACAGCGAGGCCACACCCTGGCGCAAGTCTTGGTGGGCATGGCCCTGTCCATGTTGGTGATCAGCGCTGCGTTGGCTGTTTTTGCATGGGTGCAAATCAGCCATCGGCAAATGCAAACCCAGGCAGATGCGCAGCAGCGCTTGCGCACCACACTGCAACTCTTGCGTGAGCGGGTGCAACGGGCCGGCGCTCCCGAACTGGTGTTCGACACCAAAGGAAAAGCCGCCGATGAACCCATCAGCAATGGCCTCCAAGGCCGCGACAACGGACTGACGCTGGTGCACGCCCGCAGCCTCACACCATCCGACTGTCAGGGCCACCAGGCATCAGATTGGTTTTTGCTGGCAGACGATTTCAATTGGAATGCCCGTCAAGAGCTCGTCTGCAAAGACAGTTGGCGCGAGGACAGCAAAGACCAAGCCCTGGTGGACGGGGTGCGCGGCGTTCAATTTCTGTTTGCCGAACAAAGGCCTGGCCTGTCACCACAAATGCAGTGGCTCCAGGCGAACGAAGTGAGCGATTGGGGCGCTGTGCTTGGCGTGGCCAGTTGCATTCAAGTGCAACTCAGCGGGTCCACGCCAGTTCCCCGGTCGACGCCTTGTACTACATCGGCCCAAGGTTTGGCATGGCGGGGGGTGGCGTTTGTGCGTCACCAAGCCCCATGAGACACACACAGTTGGGGGTGACCTTGCCCACGGTGACAGCGCTGTCGCTCATGTGCAGTGTGCTGTTGATGGCCGACTGGCGCAGCATCAGTTTGGCGGAGGGCATGGGCCAAAACGCCAGCCAGCGTTGGGATTTGCAGCAGGCCACCCATTCAGCGCTGTTGCTGGCGGTGCAAGACATCCAAGGCCCAATGAGCGACAACCGCCATCAAGCGGGCAGCAGCAAATCCACGCATGTGTTTTTCCCGAGCAGCACCAAAACCTGGACCACCTTGCAAAATCGCCTGGGTGTCAACGAATGCATCGCGGGCATTTGCAAACCCTTGGGTCAGGACCAGTCCAGCTACGTGCCGTGGTTGGGGCGCTTGTCCCAAGCCCAGAGCCCGCTGGTTTCCAGTGCTGTCAAGACCTACTACTGGGTGGAGGTGCTGCCCTTGCAGACCAAATGGGCCACCACAGCCTCGCCCTTTGTGTACCGCATCACGGCATTGGCCATGGGCTCGTCGCAAAGCGCCGTTTTCGCCACCCAAGCGCTCTGGCACCCCACACCCAACCGAGCGGCCTCGATGAACACACCCATGCAGTTGGCGGGTTTCAAACGCCTCTTGAGCCTTTCACCATGAAGCGAATAAAGGGCTTCACCCTGATAGAGATGCTGACCGTGTTGGCGCTCATCGGCTTGCTCACGGGTCTGGCTTGGCCCAGCTTTCAGGGCTTTCAACAACGGGCCCAGCGCACGCTGGCCAAAGTGGCCCTGCTCAAAGCCGCGCATTGGATGGAGCGCATGGCCAGCAGCCAAGGCCGTTACCCCAGCGTGATGCCCGAGGGGGTTTGGCAAAGCCCAGACATGCGATACCGCTTGGAATTGCAAAACCTGGATGCCGCTTTTGTATTGAAAGCGGTTCCCACCGGAACACAAAGCAAAGATGCTTGCGCCACGTTGACCCTGAACCAAGCAGGTGAGCGCGGGGTGCAAGGCGCCACACTCCCTGCAGGTGTTTGCTGGGGCCATTGATAATTGGCCCATGCCCTTCTCCCCCGCTGACCACACCCACATGGCCCAGGCCATGGCATTGGCCGAGCAAGCCATGTACATCACCAGCCCCAATCCGCGCGTGGGTTGCGTCCTCACCAATGCGGCAGGTGAAGTGATTGGCCAGGGACACACCCAGGCTGCGGGTCAAGCGCATGCCGAGGTGATGGCACTGCGCGACGCACAGGCCCGTGGTCACGCGACACAGGGCGCCACAGCCTATGTCACGCTCGAGCCTTGCAGCCACCAAGGACGCACCGGCCCTTGTTGCGATGCGCTGTCGGCTGCTGGCGTGGCGCGCGTGGTCGCCAGCGTCCAAGACCCCAACCCGCAGGTGGCTGGGCAAGGATTGGCCCAATTGCAAGCCGCTGGCGTCGAGGTGTCGCTGGGTTTGTGGGCCGAGCAAAGCAAGGCACTCAACATCGGTTTTTTCAAGCGCATGCAGCAGGGCACACCCTGGTTGCGGATGAAATCCGCCCAATCGCTGGACGGCCAAACGGCATTGAACAATGGCCAAAGCCAGTGGATCACGGGGGAAGCCGCCCGTTTGGACGGTCACCATTGGCGGGCTCGCGCCTGTGCGGTGCTCACCGGTATTGGCACGGTGCTGGAGGACAACCCCCTGCTCAATGTCCGCGGTGTGCAAACGCCGCGCCAGCCGCACTTGTTGTTGGTGGACTCTCGCTTGCAAACCCCGTTGGACGCCCGGCTGTGGGAGCCCGAGCGTCAAGTGGTCATCTACCACGCCGAGCGGCACGCTGACAAAGAAGCCGCTTTGCAGGCACAAGGCGCCATCTTGGTGTGTTTGCCTGGCCCCGGCGACAAGGTGGATCTGTCGGCCATGTTGCAAGACATGGGACAGCGCGCCTACAACGAGGTGCACACCGAAGCGGGCCACAAACTGAATGGCTCGCTGCTTCAAGCTGGCCTGGTGGACGAGTTGTTGCTGTACCTGGCACCCTTGTTGTTGGGTCCTGGCCAACCCATGGCGGCCTTGCCCGCATTGAACCAACTGGCCCAAGGACTGGCCTGGCGCTTTGTCGACCAGCAGCTGCTGGAGGCTGATTTGAGGCTGCTCGCCAGAGCAGCCCGCTGATCTGCGAAAATAAACACATGTTCACCGGAATCATCACCGGCGTGGGGCGCATCGCCGCTGTCCACGACCTGGGTCGCTCTTTGGATCATGGCAAACGCCTTGAGATCAGCACACCTGCGCATTATTTGGACGACGTCGGGCTCGGTGACAGCATTGCACTGAATGGTGCTTGCATGACCGTCATCGCCTTTGACGCAGCCCAGAACACGTTTTCCATCGATATTTCAGCCGAATCACTCGACAAAACGGCTGAACTCAACAAAATTGGCACCACCCTCAATTTGGAGAAAGCCCTGCGGCCCAACGACCGCTTGGGTGGTCACATCGTGTCCGGCCATGTCGATGGCATTGGCACGGTCCACCAGTTCACCCAAATTGGCGAAAGCTGGTTGCTGCAAGTGCTGGCCCCACCTGCGTTGGCCAAGTACCTGGCCTACAAAGGCTCCATCACCGTCAACGGCGTGAGCCTGACGGTCAATCAAATCGAAGACACCCCGAACGGTTGCCTCGTTTCCATCAACCTGATTCCCCACACGGTTGAAAACACGGCACTGGGCCGTTTGCAGCCTGGCAGCCCAGTCAACCTGGAAATCGACACCGTGGCGCGCTATGTCGAGCGGATGCTGAGCCTGCAACCCATTGACAGCCCTCTTTCTGACCTGAAAGCCACCCCATGAGCAGCCCCCACCAACCTGTGGCCATCTCCACGGTCGAAGAGATCGTGGCCGAGATGAAAGCTGGTCGCATCGTCATCTTGGTGGACGAAGAAGACCGCGAAAACGAAGGTGACTTGGTGCTGGCCTCGGACCATGTCACGCCTGAAGCCATCAATTTCATGGCGCGTTTCGGTCGTGGCCTGATTTGCCTCACCCTCACCCGTGAACGCTGCCAATTTTTAAAGCTCCCGCCCATGGCTGTGCAAAACGGCACGGTTTACAGCACAGCTTTCACAGTCTCTATTGAAGCGGCTGAAGGGGTGACCACAGGCATCTCGGCGGCAGACCGTGCCAAAACCATCCAAGTGGCTGTGGCCCCTGGCACCCGTCCCACAGATCTGGTGCAACCCGGCCATGTGTTTCCGCTGCAAGCCGTGGATGGTGGCGTGCTGATGCGCGCCGGGCATACCGAAGCGGGATGCGATTTGGCGGCCATGGCGGGTTGCTCGCCTTCATCGGTGATTTGCGAAATCATGAAGGATGACGGCACCATGGCCCGTTTGCCCGACTTGCAACTGTTCGCCGCCGAACATGGTTTGAAGATTGGCACCATCGCAGACTTGATTGCCTACCGCAGCAAAAACGAATCCCTGGTGCACAAAGTCGGTTCCCGCCCTTTGCAAACAGCCCACGGTTTGTTCACCGCCCATGCCTACAAAGACATGACCAGCGGCGGTGTGCACCTGGCCCTGGTCAAAGGCGAATGGCAAACAGACACCGAGGTGTTGGCGCGGGTGCACGAACCGCTGTCGGTGCTGGACGCGCTAGAGCCCAACCGGGTCATGCACTCTTGGGGCTTGGACGCCACCTTGCAGCGCATCCACCACGAAGGCGCTGGCGTGGTGGTGCTGCTCAACTGCGGCGAAAGCGGCGAACAACTGCTGGCCCAATTCGACGGCACAGCCCGCTCCGCCCACGGCCCCGAGCGAGGCCGCATGGACTTGCGCAGCTACGGCGTGGGGGCCCAAATACTGCGTGACTGCGGTGTTCACAAAATGCGCCTCATGGGCAACCCGCGCCGCATGCCCAGCATGACTGGCTATGGGCTCGAAATCACCGGTTACGTTTCCAAGGATTGACATGCACCACCCCGACCTGAGCGCCACACGAACCGACATGGACGGCCGTGCGTTGCGCATTGGCATCGTGCAAGCCCGTTTCAATCCCGACATCACCAACGCCTTGGCGCAGGCCTGCACCGCAGAGTTGCATGCGCTGAAAGTGCCTGCCGAGCAAATCACCTTGGTGCAAGTGCCAGGTGCGCTAGAAGTGCCTGTGGCCTTGCAAGCGCTGGCACAAAGCCAACGCTTCGACGCCCTCATTGCTTTGGGTTGCATCATCCGTGGCGAGACCTACCACTTTGAATTGGTGGCCAACGAGTCTGGTTCAGCCATCACCCAGTTGGCTTTGGACCATGGTTTGCCCATCACCAACACCATCCTCACCACCGAAAACCTGGCGCAAGCCGTGGCCCGCCAAACCGACAAGGGCCGCGACGCGGCCCGCGTGGCGGTGGAAATGGCCTTGTTGTTGAAAAGCCTGTCATGAGCGACGACACCACCCGCCCACCACGCCCCCCAAAAGCCGGCGCTGACATGCGCCGCGCCAGCGCTCGCGCCGCCCGCAGCCGCGCCAGAAGCTTTGCGGTACAAGCCCTCTACCAAGTGCTGGTGGGACGCAATCCCCCCGAGGACGTGGACGCCTTCACCCGCGACCTCAGCGGTTTCAACAAAGCCGATTCGGTGCATTTCGACGCCTTGTTGCACGGTTGTGCCGCCCAAGCCGAAGCCCTGAATGCCCTGATCCTGCCCTTGCTCGACCGCAAGATGGCCGAAATCTCCCCGATCGAACATGCGGTGCTGTGGATCGGTTGTTACGAGTTGCAACATTGCCTCGACATTCCTTGGCGCGTCGTCATCAACGAATGCATCGAATTGGCCAAAGAATTTGGTGGCACCGACGGCCACAAATATGTCAACGCAGTCCTCAATGGCTTAGCGCCTCAACTGCGTGCCCTGGAAGTGCAAGCCGACAAGCAGGCCAAAACATCTGCGCCTGCCGCCGCCGACTGAACCACCCCATGCGTGTGACCCAACGCGCCCAGCGCATTGATCCCTTTTATGTGATGGAAATGGCCAAGGCCGCGCAGTGTTTGGCCGTGCAAGCGCAAGACACCGACCGCCCTATGGTGTTTTTGAACATCGGCGAACCCGACTTCACAGCTCCCCCCTTGGTGCAAGCCGCTGCCGACAAAGCCATTCAAGACGGCCGCACCCAGTACACCAACGCCTTGGGCCTGAGCGCACTGCGCGAACGCATCAGCGATTGGTATGGCAGTCGGTTTGGCGTGCAAGTGCCTGCGCACCGCATCGTGGTGACCGCTGGCGCCTCAGCCGCTTTGCAGTTGGCCTGCTTGGCCTTGGTGGAAGCGGGTGACGAGGTGTTGATGCCCGACCCCAGCTACCCGTGCAATCGTCACTTTGTGAGCGCGGCCGAAGGCCGTGCGGTGTTGTTGCCTGCAGGCGCAGAACAGCGTTTTCAGCTCAGCGCCGACCAAGTGCAAGCGCATTGGGGCGCGCACACGCGTGGCGTGCTGCTGGCCTCGCCATCCAACCCAACAGGCACCTCGATTGCCGCTGCCGAATTGGCGCGCATCCACAACCTCGTGCACCAGCGCGGTGGCATCACTCTGGTCGACGAGATTTACTTGGGTCTGAGTTATGAAACAGCATTTGGGCAAACGGCGTTGGCCATTGACGACCAGATCATCAGCATCAACAGCTTTTCCAAGTACTTCAACATGACCGGTTGGCGACTGGGCTGGATGGTGGTGCCTGACAGCCTGGTGCCGGTCATCGAGCGTTTGGCGCAAAACCTGTTCATTTGCCCCAGCAGCATTGCCCAGCATGCAGCTTTGGCTTGTTTCGAGCCCGAGAGCTTGGCGATTTATGAGGAACGCCGTGCTGCGTTCAAAGAACGGCGCGACTTGTTCATCCCGCGACTCGACGCCATGGGTTTGAACGTGCCAGTCATGCCTGATGGTGCTTTTTACGCTTGGGCCGATTGTCGCGCCGCTTGCCAAAAACTGGGGCTGGCCGACAGCTGGGCCTTCGCCGAGCATGTCATGCGCGAAGCGCATGTGGCCCTGACACCTGGGCGGGATTTTGGGATGCATGCGCCAGGCGACCATGTGCGCTTCTCTACAGCGAGTTCGACCGCGGATCTGAACACCGCTGCACAGCGTCTGCGCGAACTGTTGGAGGCTGCATGAGTTTTCAATTTCCCGTGCGGGTTTACTGGGAAGACACCGATGCGGGTGGCATTGTGTTTTACGCCAACTACCTGAAATTTTTCGAACGCGCCCGCACCGAATGGCTGCGCCACCTCGGTCTGGAGCAGCAGCGCTTGAAGCAAGACACCGGCGGCATGTTCGTGGTGAGTGAAACCGAAGTGAAATACCATCGCCCTGCCCAACTCGACGACATGCTGCAGGTCAGCGCTCGGTTACAAACAAAAGGCCGAGCGAGTTTGGTGATTGGCCAGCAAGCTTGGCGAACAGAGCCAGATGGCCAAAACACCTTGTTGTGCGAAGGCACGATCCGCATTGGCTGGGTGCAGGCCCACAGTTTGAAACCCGAACGCGTTCCCACTTCTATTTTGGAGCTCCTGTCATGAATGATTTCTCAATAGTGCAACTGATGCTCAATGCCAGTTGGGTGGTGCAAGCCGTGGTGCTCATCCTGCTGTCGGTGTCGGTGTTCAGCTGGACCGCCATCTTTCGAAAACTGCTGGCTTTGTCCGAGGTGCAAAACCTGAATGAAGATTTCGAGCGTGATTTTTGGTCGGGCAAAAGTTTGAACGAGCTGTTTGCGGCGGCCCAGCAAAACGCCAAATTGGCGGGTCCGATGGAGCGAATTTTTGCCAGTGGCATGCGTGAATACCAAAAACTCCGCGAACGCCGCATCAGCGACAGCGGCTTGTTGATGGACGGTGCCCGACGCGCCATGCGTGCCAGCTTGCAGCGTGAAATGGACGCGATCGAATCCAACCTGTCCATGCTGGCGTCAGTGGGTTCGGTGTCGCCTTATGTGGGTTTGTTTGGCACGGTTTGGGGCATCATGCACGCCTTCACTGGATTGGCTGCTTTGCAACAAGTCACCCTGGCCAAAGTGGCCCCTGGCATCGCAGAGGCGCTGGTGGCCACCGCCATTGGTTTGTTTGCCGCCATCCCTGCAGTATTGGCCTACAACCGTTTTTCACGTGACATCGACCGTGTGGCCAACAAACTCGAAACCTTCATTGAAGAGTTCTCCAACATCTTGCAGCGCAACGTAGGCGCGCAGTCTGCGGCCAGCCGTTAACAGGAGCAAGCCATGGCCTCTGCATCATTGAGAAACCGCGGCGGTAGACGGACCATCAGTGACATCAACATGGTGCCGTTCATCGACGTCATGCTGGTGCTGCTGATCATCTTCATGGTGACCGCACCGCTGCTCACCCCTAGCATGATCGACGTGCCCAGTGTCGGCAAAGCCAGTGCCGCGCCTGAACAAGTGATCACTCTGGAAATAGACAAAGAGTTGCGCATCGTGGTCAAGTCCAAAACATCGGGCCAGGACCACAACAACAAACAAGACGCCACCATGGACAACGCCGCCAGTTTGGCGCTTCAATTGCAAGCGGGCAATGCCAACACCCCGGTCATCATCAGCGCTGATAAAAAAATAGCCTATGAGAACGTGGTCAAGTTGATGGACAAATTGCAACGCGCGGGCGTTCAGCGTGTCGGCCTCGCGGTCACGATGAGCGAATGAACTGATTCACAGCATGCACACAGCACCCCACCTGGAATTTGCACCGCCCCCGCCACCTGGCGCGGGCCGCGCTGTGTTCTTGGCCTTGTTCATCCATGCCTTGCTGGTCTTGGCGCTGACCTGGGGCATTCATTGGCAAAACGACCCCCAGGACCTGGGCGTGGAAGCCGAGTTATGGGCGGCCGTGCCGCAAACAGCCGCGCCCAAAGCGCAACCCACACCGCCCCCCGTCGAGGAAGTGGTCAAGCCCAAACCCCAAGCCAAGCCAGAACCCCCGCCACCGGTCAAAGAAGTCACGCCGCCCAAGCCCGCTGTCGACCCACAAATAGCCATTGACAAGCAAAAGAAAAAAGAAGCGGAGAACAAAGCACGGGAAGAAACCAAAGACAAAAAGCGCAAAGAGGCCGAAGAAGCCAAAGCCAAAAAAGAAAAAGAAGCCAAGGAACAGGCCCAACGTCAAGCGGAGGAAGAACGGCAGGCCGAAGTTCGACGCAAAGAAGATGAAAAACGAATCAAAGCCTTGGCTGATGCTGCTGGCAATGCCACCGACACGGGCCAGTCGGTCAAAGCAGCCGGTGCCTCCGCCAACTACCTGGGTCGTCTGCGCGCCCGGGTCAAACGCAACATCGTTTTCACAGATTCGCAATTGCAAAGCGTGGCGGGCAATCCGGCGGCAGAAGTGGAAGTCATTTGCAGCCCCTCAGGGGAAATTTTGTCTGCCAAGCTGACCGTGTCCAGCAAAAACGAAGCATGGGATCAAGCCGTGCTCGATGCCATTGAAAAAACAGGCAGTTTGCCGCGGGATGAGAACGGCAAGATGCCCAGCAAAATCTCGTTTACTTTCAAACCGCGCGACTAGGCATCAAACACCTTCACGCCTTTGTCCATGGCCTGGCGCAGCAAATCGGTGGTGGCGCGTATATGCGCCTCCAGTGCCAAAGCGGCGCGCAAATCGTTGCCCGTGACGGCACTTTGGAAAATATCGCGGTGCTCGGCTTGCACATCACGACCAGGCAGTTTCAGGCTGATGGCCAAACGGCGATAGCGCTCGCCATGGCGTGACAGCATGTCTAAAAAACGCAGTGTCCAAGCGGATGCATGGGACTCGATCAGCACAGCGTGAAAACGGGCATTCAAATGCTCCCATTGCTTGCGATCCACCGCATCGCCCGGATTGCCCAGGGCATCGAGTTCATCATGCACCTGGGTCAATTTGTCACGCCAGGTTTGGTCGCCCCGCTGAATCGATTGCCGCAAGGCCTCGATCTCCAGTTGGATACGGGTACGCGTGATGTCTTCCAAATCTTCAATGGCGATGGGCGCCACCCGAAAGCCGCGCTGCCCCTCGGCCATGATCAGGCTGTCGCTGATCAGGCGCGACATGGCTTCACGCAAGGTGCCAGCACCGACCTCGTAGCGGTTCTTCAAATGCTCAACCCGGAGTTTTTCGTCGGGCTGCAACCGGCCTTCCACAATGTCCAAACGCAGTTGGTTGTAGGTGCGCTCAATGAGTGTGCGGCTCAAATCCACCACATTGCCGAACGGGGCTGACGGGTCTGCTTGGTCCGGGTCGGTGTCAGAAACAAAAGAACGCTTGGCCATGGCTTTTCATCAAATCATCAATCAAGCATTGTCGTCGCTCATCTTGTTCAAGCGGTAACTGAGTTGGGGACGGGTCAAGCCCAGCAGCCTGGCAGCTGCTGAAATATTGCCATTGCTGCGGTCCACCGCCTCTTGAATCAACAAACGCTCCAAGGCGTTGATGCTGAGCTTGCGATCCATCAAGTCGTTGAGCAAGGCCTGCCCTTGTCCAGAGCCACCAGCGGCCAAACGGCCGCTTTTGCTGACCGTGGCCAAAGCCTCAGCCCCAGAGCCTGGCAAGGCCGGGAACAAACGTTCGACATCCACCCATTCACCAGGTCCGGTGAGGATGACGCCGCGCTCGATCAGGTTCTCCAATTCGCGCACATTGCCCGGCCAGGCGTGGTTGCGCAATGCCTCCAAAGCGCGGTCACTGAAACCCGCCAAGGATTTGTTGTGACGCTCTGAAAATTTTTGAAGCATGTGCTGCGCCAGTGTTTCAATGTCCTCGGAGCGCTCGCGCAAAGACGGGACTCGGATCGGATACACATTGAGGCGGTAGAGCAAATCTTGTCGGAATTGGCCTTTTTCCACAGCGGCTGCCAGGTCGACATTGGTGGCGGCAACCACGCGCACATTGACACGCCTGGGCACGGTGCCCCCCAAGCGCTCGACCACACCGTCTTGCAACACGCGCAACAGTTTGGATTGGACGGGCAACGGCAATTCACCCAACTCGTCCAACATGAGTGTGCCGCCATCGGCACGTTCAAAGCGTCCTGGGCGAGCAGCACTCGAACCGGTGTAAGCGCCCTTTTCCGCTCCAAACAACTCGGACTCGATCAAATCGGGCGGCAAGGCTGCGCAATTGATGGCCACAAAAGGATGGGATGCACGGTCACTCAAGGCATGCAAGGCACGCGCAAATCGTTCTTTGCCCACACCAGTTTCACCTGTGAGCAAGACGGTGACTTGGGTGCCTGCCGCTTTGCGCAACAAATCCACCGCCGAGACAAAGCTTTTGGAGCGCCCCAGCAAGGGGCCCATGTCGTCCACCGGGGGTTGTTTGTCGCGCATCACCTCGACTTGTTTTTGCAGGTTTTGCAACTCGATCAAGGTGGAGTCTGGTTTGTAGTCG
>JBDKLR010000113.1:0-8516 GCA_039795515.1 Pseudomonadota bacterium
GTCGCACGTGGCCATTTACACGTTTTTCTCTTTGTACCTGGACGAATTGGGCTATGGCAAAGACATGATTGGTGTGTTGTGGGCCTTGTCGGTGGTGGTCGAGATCGTGGGCTTCTTCACACAAAGCCGTTGGTTGCATTGGCTGAGTTTGCCCGCCTGGTTGTGCGTCTGCACTGGCGTGATGGCGGTGCGCATGGGCTTGACCGCTTGGTTTGGTCAGGTGCTGTGGGTGCTGCTGCTGGCGCAAGCCCTGCATGTGTTCACCTTTGCCATTCAACACACGGTGTGCATTGCCTGGTTGTCCCAGCATTTCCCTGGCCGGTTGCGTGGCCGAGGACAGGCCTTGTATGCCGTGATCGGCTATGGCTTCACAGGGGTGCTGGGTGCCTTGGGTGGTGCGGCTTTGAGCACGCGCTTTGGTTTGCAAACCGTGTTTCTCGCTGCCATCCCGATAGCCCTGATGGGGGTCTTGTCTGCGCTCATGTTGCGGCGCAACGCAACACCACTCCCTTCATCCATAGAAGTTGCATAAGGCCTCATTTTCTTGGCTGACATCTTGTCGTAGAAGCTGAAACTTCGTACACCTCAGGGCAGGAGGTGTGTCATGTCTCATCCTCGCGTCCTGATTGTGGAAGACCATCCCTTGATGGCCGATGCCTTGCGTGTGCATCTTCACGGTCTTTTGCACCAGATGGTGTGCACCCACGCCCACTCACTGCAGCAGGCGCTGGTGTGTTTGCAGCAAACGCCAGGGTTTGCATTGGTGATGCTGGACTTGAACCTGCCAGACTCCCAAGGCCTCAACACCTTGCATGCGGTGTGTGCAGCCAGGCCAGATGGTGCCTTGGTGGTTCTGACTGCATTGGACGATGAACGGGTGGTGCAAGCTTGCCTGGCCAACAACGTGGCTTGTATCTTCAAGTCAACCTCCTCTTCCAAGCTCCAGGAAGCGTTGCTGGGCGTGTTGGCCAAAGTCATTTCAGCTGGCGCTCCCTCATCTACTGATTTTCTGGCGCGCGAGGCTGAATCCCATGTGGTGGACCGACTCTCCAGCAAGCAACGGTTGGTGCTCTCATTGATGGCGCAAGGCCAAAGCAGTACAGACATTGCTCATTTTTTGCATCTGAGTGAGAGCACGGTGCGCACCCACATGGCAGACATTTACCAGCGCTTGGGTGTGAAAAACCGAACGCAAGCCTGCACCCAGTATGTGCTGTGGACACAGCAAAAAGGCATCGGGGACACATGAAATGGTGCGCTTTTTGTTGGTGCTGTTATTTTTCTGCGGGTTGGAGTCGCAGGCGCAAACGACGACCCTTTGGTCCAGGCTTCGCATCGTCAGTGATGCCAGTGCTTCATGGACACCCGAACAAGCATGGGCGCAATCACAAACGCCTGCGGCTTTGACACTTCAACATGCCCATCAGGTGGTGGGGGCAGCGAACAGTCCACCGCATTGGGCAGCGTTCACAATGGACAGCACAGATTTCGAAGAGCAGACCTTGTGGCTCAGTTTGCAGTCGCCCACGCAAGACCACAGTGCCTTGTGGGTGCGATATGGAGGTGGCGATTGGGAAATCCTGCCCGAAGTCAGTGCCCAGTCCCGAGGGGTGGGCGAAGGGTACTTGATGGCCACCTGGGCGTTGAAAAGCCGAGGGGCACATCGCTTGGATGTCTTGTTGCGCATTCAAGGCCCTAACCGTATTCAATTTCCGCTGTCAGCACAAAGCACCGTTCAATACCATCAGAAACAGCAGCGTCTGATGTTGTTCATCGGCGCCGTGTTGGCGCTTCCTTGCATGGTGATGTTTTATGCCTTGACCTTGATCAGGCATTTGCAAAGCCCGCAACTGCCATTGTTCTTGGGCATGGCATTGACCGAGCTGATTGCCGCGATGTGGGTGAGTGGCCTGCTCAGTTTGTGGTGGCCCATGCTGTCGCGTTTCCAGGCGGCATGGATCGGCAGTATTTGTTATTGGCTGTTGTTCGTGCTGAGTGTTTTTCATGCCCAAACTTTTCTCAACACGAAGCAGTCCAGCACATCGGTTCATCGGCAGTTGCAAGCATTGGCCCTGCTGTGGTTGTGCGTGGTGCCTTTGTTCGCCTGGTTCTTGCCCGAATGGCTCAGGTCCTTGCTCCTGTGGGGAGGGACAGGGCATACCTTGTTCATGCTGCGATTGGCTTGGCTTTACAAGCGACGGCCATCGGCCCGACCGCATACCTTGTACTTGGGTGTATGGGTGGTTTATGCATCATCGGTGCTGGTGTATTGGTTGTACCGTTGGTTCGAGTGGCCCCTGCTGACCACTTTGGGGGTGCAGTTTGTCCAAGGGGCCGTGGTGTCCACCTTGTTGGGTTTGGCTGCCAGCATTCAAGTGATTGGCGAGCGAGAACAGTTGGCGCGAGGACTGCTGATGTCGCAGGCAAGAGCACGTTGGTATGCAGCTGCACAGCATGATTTGTGGCAGCCCTTGCAAAGCATTCAACTCTATGCCCAAGCATTGCTGAAAGCGCCTGCGGACCAATGGCCCATGCTGGTCAAAGGTTTGAAATTGGCATCGCAGTCGGTCGACGATTTCATGAACCATTTGCGATTTTTCGCTGACGGCGCTGCACCCACAACATCAACGACCCATTTCCAAACGGTCTGCATCGACGAAGTCATCAAACCTTTGGTGGAGGAATTTCGACCATTGGCCCAAATGCGTCATTTGGTGCTGCGATACCGCCCCAAACATGCAAACGTGGAAATCGATCCATATGCAGTTCAGCGCATGGTTCGCAATCTGCTGACCAATGCCATTCACCACACCCCTGCTGGTGGTCGAGTGCTGCTGGCTTGTCAGCGACGTGGTGAGGTGCTGTGGCTGCTGTGCATCGACAACGGCATGGGCATGAGTCCAGACCAAGTGAAGGACTGCTTCGAAGCCTTCACCCGTTTTGATTTGGCGGGTGAGGGCATCAACAAACTGGGATTGGGTTTGTTCAGTGTCAAACAACAAGCTTTGCAACACCAGATGCCCACTCGCCTGCAAAGTGTGCAGGGCAGAGGCACTTTGGTGGGATTTGGCATGCCCTTGGCAGACAAGCCAGTGACTGTTTAGACCAGACTTCGCACCACACCACCGTCCACCCTGAGCGCCGCGCCATTGGTGGCTGCGGACAAAGGGCTGCACACATAAGCCACCATGGCGGCCACTTCCTCGGGTTGAATGAAGCGTTTGAGCAGCGACGTGGGTCGACCATGGGCGAAGAAATCGGCCGAAGCCTTCTCGAAATCCACGCCTTGCTGGGCAGCCAAGGTATCGAAGAAGGTTTTGGCGCCTTCGGTCAGCGTGGGGCCTGGCAACACGCTGTTGACCGTCACGGCCGTGCCTGCGCATGTCTCAGCCAAGCCGCGTGCCACCGACAGTTGTGCCGATTTGGTCATGCCGTAGTGCACCATTTCAGCGGGTGGGCAAATGCCTGATTCGCTGGAGATGAACACGATGCGACCTTGGTTGCGCTGCTTCATACGGGGCAAATACGCCCGTGACAAACGCACACCGCTCATGACATTGGTTTCAAAAAAACGAGTCCAGTCTTGATCGGGGATGTCTTCAAAGGGTTTGGGGTCAAAGATACCCAGGTTGTTGACCAAGATGTCGACACGCGGCAATGCTTTCACCAACAGGGCACAACCAGCCGCTGTGCCAGCATCGGTGGCCACACCTTGCAATGTCGCATCAGGAAAGGCGCTTTGCAGTCGTTTCAAAGCCGCATCCACCGATCCTTGCGAACGGCCATTGATGCACACATGCACGCCTTCAGCGGCCAGGGCGTGTGCAATGGCATAGCCAATACCGGCAGTCGATCCCGTGACCAACGCTGTTTGGCCTTTGAGTTTCAAATCCATGATCAATCCTGTTTGGAATGGCTGTGCAGCCAAGGTTTCAGCCAACGGGTGAGTTGCGGTGCAACCACCCAGGTCATGATGATGACCACCAGCATGGTGAGCAACATCACACGCGGCACCAGCGGCCAAGGTGCCAACAAATCACCCAGCACAATGAACAGCATCAGCACCGTGGGGAAAATGCCCATCCAAGTGACCACAGCCACTTTCCAGCGTGGGGGAGGCGAGTGGCCTTGGCCTGTCATGAACCAATGCGCCATGCCAATGACTTGACGTGTTTGCGCAGGTCCCTCTGTCAGGGGTTCGATGGCGGCCAATCCCAGCGAGCGGGCTGGCGAGTTTTGCCAATCTTGCAAATGCGCATCGCTGTCAAACGCAAAGACCACGTGGTACAGGTCGGGTTCCACCGGGGTGGGTTTGACCAGTTGACCGCCCAGGTGACCCGGGAAGTCACTGGCCACAGCCATCATGTTGTTCATCAGGGTTTCGAACGTGGCTTCACAGCCAGGTTTGATGCGACGGCTGACCAGCACCGTCACGGCAGCAGGCAGACTCATGAGGCGATGCGATCAACGCCCCAGGTCTTTGGCACTGACACCCCCGATGCCCCAATTGGTGTTGGGCATCTCGATGATGCACACCCGCACACTTTGGACGGGGGCATCGACAGCCTCTTGAAGGGCTTGTGTCACTTTTTCAATGACCGCTTTTTTTTGCGCTTCAGTGCGACCTTCGAGCATGTAAATTTGAGCGAGTGGCATGAGAGACTCCTTAAACAAAACGCAGCGAAACGCTGCCCAGGTGTTGAATACGCAGGTTGACATGGTCACCGGCTTTCACGGTGATGGCTTCGGTGACGCCACCTGAAAGCACCAAGCTGCCCGCTGGCAACACTTGACCGCGCTCACCCAAGTGGTTGACCAACATGGCGACAGCCGCCGCAGGATGGCCCAAGACAGCAGCACCCGCGCCCAAGGCCACGGCTTCTCCATTGATCTCGAACACCACGCCCAAGGTGCGCAAATCGACCGAACGCGCATCGGCAATTTGTCCGCCCACCACAAAGCGTGAGGCCGAGGTGTTGTCAGCCACCACGCTTTTCAAATCGAATTTGAAATCGCGATAGCGACTGTCGATGACTTCAATGCCGGGCAACACCACATCGCTGGCGGACAAAACCGAAGCAATATTGCATCCGGGGCCGCGCAGTTCGTGTTTGGTGATGAAGCAAATCTCAGCTTCCACCTTGGGGTGGATCAAATCTGAAATCTTGACCTCACCGCCTTCGGGCACGCTGAATTCGTCCACCAAGAATCCAAAAACGGGGCTGTCCACGTTCATTTGCTTCATCTTGGCGTGTGAGGTAAGACCTGCTTTGAAGCCGACGACCCGCGCCCCACGGCGCAGTTTGCGTGCCAACACCTCGTCTTGGATGTCGTACGCATCTTTCCAATCCATGTCTGGATGGTCGTCTGTGATTTTGAGCGTGTCTTGGGCCTTGAGTTGGCAGTTTTCCAAATGCTCAGCGAGTTGGTGGATGGTTTTTTGATCGAGTGCCATGGGTTGCTTTCGTTTGCTTCAAGCCGCTTTCAAATGGCGATTTTTTGCCAGGGTCATGGCGGTGTCTTCAATCATGTCCTCTTGACCGCCGACCATGCCACGGCGTCCCAACTCGACCAAAATTTCGCGGGCAGGAATGCCAAATTTCTTTTCGGCACGCTTGGCAAACAGCAAGAAGCTGGAATAAACGCCGGCGTAGCCCAGAGTGAGGGAGTCGCGGTCGATGCGAATGATGTGGTCCATGATGGGCACCACACGGTCTTCTGCCACGTCTTGGATCTTGAACACATCCACACCCGTCTCAATCCCCATGCGGTCGCACACCGCGATGAACACCTCCATCGGGGTGTTGCCCGCACCAGCGCCCAGACCAGCTGCGGCCGCGTCAATGCGGTTGGCACCCGCGCGAACAGCGGCAATGCTGTTGGCAATGCCCATGGCCAGGTTGTGGTGACCATGAAAACCCAATTCGGTTTCAGGCTTCAAAGCCGCTCTGACCGCTTCGATGCGAGACGTCACATCTTCGGGCAGCATGTAGCCGGCAGAATCAGTGACGTAAATGCAATTGGCGCCATAGCCTTCCATCAACTTGGCTTGGCTGACCAAACCCTCTGGGGTGTTCATGTGGGCCATCATCAAAAAGCCCACAGTGTCCATGTCGAGTTTGCGGGCCGCCGTGATGTGCTGCTCCGACACATCAGCCTCGGTGCAATGCGTGGCCACGCGGATGGTGTGCACGCCCAAGTCATGGGCCATTTTCAAATGGTCTACGGTGCCGATGCCTGGAATCAGCAGAGCCGACACCTTGGCTTGTTTCATCAATGGAATGACGGCAGACAGGTATTCCTCATCGGTGTGGGATGGGAAGCCGTAGTTGACAGAGCTGCCACCCAAGCCATCACCATGGGTGACTTCAATCAGGGGCACACCAGCGTCGTCCAAGCCTTGCGCAATATTGCGCATTTGCTCGAGCGACATGAGGTGGCGTTTGGGGTGCATGCCATCACGCAGGGTCATGTCGTGCACTTTGATGTTTCGACCTTTCAAGCTCATGGGAAATCCTTTGTATTGATCAAGCCGTGACGGCATCGAGTTGGATGGCGCCAGACAAAATGTTTTCGGCGAACATCTCTGCGGTGCGCGCCGCCGCAGCGGTCATGATGTCCAGATTGCCGGCGTATTTGGGAAGGTAATCACCCAGGCCTTCTACTTCCAGGTAAATGGAGACGCGTTTGCCGTCAAACACAGGGCCATTGACCAAGCGGTAGCCAGGCACGTACTTTTGCACCTCTTTCACCATGGTGTGTACCGACGCCGTGATGGCGGCTTCATCGGGGGTGCCTTCCACCAGGCAATGCACCGTGTCACGCATGATCAGCGGTGGGTCGGCGGGGTTGATGATGATGATGGCCTTGCCTTGCTTGGCACCGCCCACTTTGGCCACCGCACTGGCGGTGGTACGAGTGAATTCATCAATATTTTTACGGGTGCCGGGGCCTGCAGAGCGGGAGGACACGGTGGCCACAATCTCTGCATAGTCCACCGCTTGGATGCGCGACACCGCATACACCATGGGGATGGTTGCTTGGCCACCGCAGGTGACCATGTTGACATTCATTTCGCGCTTGCCAATGTGCTCTTGCAAATTGACGGGTGGCACACAAAACGGTCCAATGGCCGCAGGTGTGAGGTCGATCACCATCACGCCGAGTTCGGTCAGTTTGCGCGATGTTTCTGCATGCACATAGGCCGAGGTGGCGTCAAAAGCGATTTGAATACCATCCGCTTTCACATGCGGGACCAAGCCGTCCACGCCGTCGGCGGTGGTTTTGATGCCCATTTCACGGGCTTTTTTCAAGCCGTCCGATGCGGGGTCAATACCCACCATCCAAACAGGCTCCAGCACTGGACTGCGTTGCAATTTGGCCAGCAAGTCGGTGCCAATATTGCCGGGCCCAATCAAGGCGCATTTCACTTTTTTCATGACAACTCCCAATAAAAATCAAACAAAGCGAACCGAGCAACTGCCAATGCCACCGATGGTGACACGCAAGTTGTCGCCTGCTGCAACGGGCACCATGATGGCCAGGGAGCCCGATAAAACCACTTCGCCGGCTTCCAGTGCAATGCCCAAGCGACCCAAGGTGTTGGCCAACCAAGCCACAGCGTTGGCAGGGGCACCCAAAGCCGCCGCACCTGCGCCCGTGGCCACGATGTCGCCGTTTTTCTCGAGCACCATGCCACAGGTGTTGAGGTCGACATCGCGCGGGTCCACCAGGCGGTCGCCCAACACAAACACACCGCACGAGGCGTTGTCAGCCACTGTGTCTTGGATCTTGATCTTCCAATCTTGAATGCGCGAATCCACGATCTCAAAGCAGGCCATCACACCTTCGGTGGCTGCCAGCACATCGGCCGAGCTGATGCCTGGGCCTTTGAGCGTTTTCTTCAGCACGAATGCAATTTCACCTTCGGCTTTGGGTTGGATCAGGCGGGACATCGGAATTGCTTGCCCTTCGTTGTAGACCATGCCATCGGTCAAATAACCAAAGTCGGGCTGGTAAACGCCCAGCATGTTCATCACCGCTTTGCTGGTGACACCGATTTTTTTGCCAATCACACGTTCACCTGCGGACAGGCGTTTTTTCATTAACTGCTGCTGGATTTGGTAGGCGTCTTCGATCGTGATGTCGGGGTAGCGCGTGGTCAGGGGTTGCAGCGTTTGGGTGTGCACCAAGGCTTCGTACAACTCGTTGCCAAGTTGTTCTATCAATTGAGCTTGCATCGCAGGGGGTCCTTCAGGGGGCAGTTCAGTCTGAGAAAAAGTCGTTCAGCAATTGCGCGAAACTTTTGGCATGTTCGATTTGCGTCCAATGGCCGCATTGGCCAAACACATGCAACTGGGAGCGGGGGATCCACTCGGCCAAGGTGTGTGAATTGGCGGGTGGAATGATGCGGTCTTCGCGACCGTGAATCACCAACGTGTCATGTGGCAAAGCTTTGATGGCCGCTTCAGGGCTGACCATGCTGTCCACCCAGCGTTGACGAGGGGCGGGGAACA
>JBDKLR010000114.1:0-7613 GCA_039795515.1 Pseudomonadota bacterium
ACCCCAGCGTGGCGGGCACCTATTTAGCGACTGCAACAACCTATGCTGCGTTGTTCAACAAATCGCCTGTGGGTTTGAAATTTTCTGCAGGTCTGTCACCTGAGGTGGCGATGCATCTGCAACAAGTGGCCTGGGACACGGTACAGCAATAGCTGAGCCGCTAACAAGCCGCGAGACGGACGCTCAGTTCAGCTGGTTTTCCAGCTGGGCGAGCGTTTGTCGATGAACGCCTGCACCCCTTCGAGCGCGGCGTCGTCCATCATGTTGCAGGCCATGGCCTGTTCTGCATTTGAATAAGCGGCCTCCAGCGGTTGTTCGAGCTGTTCATAAAACAACTTCTTGCCAATCGCCACAGCGGTTCGTGGTTTGGCCAACACGCTGTCCACGTAACGCGCGACGGCGGCATCCAAGGCATCGGGGCTGACCACGGCATTGACCAAACCTTTGTCTAAGGCTTGCTCGGCAGTAATGAAGTCGCCCGTCATCAACATCTCAAAGGCCGCTTTTCGTCCCAGGTTGCGTGACAAGGCCACACTCGGTGTCGAGCAAAACAGGCCCAGGTTGATGCCGCTGACCGCAAAGCGAGAGGTGTTGGACGCCACCGCCAAATCGCACATGGCCACCAACTGACAACCTGCTGCCGTGGCGATGCCGTTGACTTGGGCAATCACGGGCACGGGCAGGCGTTGCAGCGTCATCATCATGCGGCTGCATTGATGGAACAGGGTCTGGTAATACGCCAGCGAAGGGCTGGCCCGCATTTCGCGCAGATCGTGCCCCGCACAAAACGCCTTGCCTTGCGCTGAGAGCACGACCACGCGCACGCTAGTGTCTTGGGCTAAGGCGTCCAAACGGTTTTGCAAGTCGTGCATCACGTCGCTGGAGAGCACGTTGAACGTTTCGGGACGGTTCAAGCTCAAGGTCACCACGCCACGTGCGTCGTGGGTGGCCAAGATGTGTTCGCTGGTCGTCTGTGTCATGTGTCAGGCCTTGGCTTGGTTGGCGCGCTCGCGCAGCTGGAATTTTTGAATTTTTCCGGTGGAGGTTTTGGGAATCGTTTCAAACCGGATTTCTTTGGGGGTCTTGTAGCTGGCCAGCAGTGACTTGCAATGCGCAATCAGCTCTTGCGCCGTGACCTCGCTGCCAGGTTTGAGCTCCACATAGGCCAAGGGTGTTTCGCCCCATTTGTCGTCTTGTTTGGCGACCACCGCACAGGCCACCACGGCCGCGTGTCGGTACAAAGCGTCTTCGACTTCAAGCGAGCTGATGTTTTCACCGCCCGAGATGATGATGTCTTTGCTGCGATCCTTGATCTTCACATAACGGTCAGGCTCGAGCACAGCCAAGTCGCCCGTGTGAAACCAACCGCCTTCAAAGGCTTCGGCGGTGGCTTTGGGGTTTTTCAAATACCCCTTCATGACCACGTTGCCTCGGAACATGATCTCGCCCATGGTCTCACCATCGGCGGGTAGCTCGGCCAAGGTCTTGGGATCTTTGAGTGTCATGCCTTCTTGCATGGGGTAGCGCACGCCTTGTCGCCCATTGAGTCGGGTTTGCTCTGACAGGTTGGCTTGTTGCCAGGCGCTGCGTTTGACCGCCACAGAGGAGGGGCCATACACCTCGGTCAAACCATACACATGGGTGATGTCAAACCCAAGTTTGGCCATGCCTTCAATCATGGACGCGGGTGGCGCAGCACCCGCCACCATGCCCTTGACCGCATGGGTGATGCCGCTGCGCATGTCATCGGGTGCGGCAATCAGCAGGTTGTGAACAATCGGTGCGGCACAGTAATGGTCGGCCTTGTGCTCGGCAATGGCTTGCAAGATGTGCGGTGCATCCACGCGGCGCAGACACACATGCACACCGCCCAACATGGCCACGGTCCAAGGGAAGCACCAGCCGTTGCAATGAAACATGGGCAAGGTCCACAAATAGCGCGGGAAGTTGGGCATGTTCCAGGTGACGGCATTGCTCACGGCGTTGAGGTAAGCCCCACGGTGGTGGGTGACCACGCCCTTGGGGTCTCCCGTGGTGCCCGAGGTGTAGCTCACAGCAATGGCATCCCATTCATCGCTGGGACCGTGGAGTTCGGTCAACGGGGCATGCTGGCTCAGCCAGGCTTCGTAGTCTTGGCTGCCGACGCGTTCGCCAGGGCCGCTGTATTCGGTATCGCAGACATCAATGACCAACATTTCTCTGTGAAATTCGTCTTTGAGCATCTGCAAGGCTTGTGCGGTGGTTTGAGAAAACTCCCGGTCCGTGATCAGCACCTGTGCTTCGCAGTGGTTCATTTGCCAGGCGAGCAAATGGGCGTCCAGCCGTGTGTTGAGCGTGTTGAGGACGGCGTTTAACGCGGGCACTGCATAGTGGGCCTCCACCATCTCGGGGGTGTTGGAGAGCATCACGCTCACCGTGGTGCCACGTTTGACCCCCGCAGCTTGCAAGGCGGCAGCCAAGCGTGCAGAACGTTCGCGCACTTGGGCCCAGTTGTAACGACGCGCACCATGCACCACAGCGGGCAGGTCGGCAAACACCTCGGCGCTGCGCTCCACAAAACTCACCGGAGACAGGGCAACGTAGTTGGCAGGATTCTTTTCCAGGTCTTGATCGAAGATGGAGCTCATGATGGTTTCCTCTGTGTGGGCATGGCGCATAGGGTTTAGGAAAGTTTAGCGTTGGGTGTGGGCGATGGCCAGGTCGCGGCTGAACAGTCGATGAATGACTTGTCGCAGCCAAACATGGGCCTGGTCTTTTTGAAACCTTTGGTGCCAAAACAAATGCACATCAATGACGGGCGACTTCATGGGCGTGTCGACATAGCGCACTTTGCCGTGTTGCACAAAAAAATCGGCCAAGTCTTTGGGCACCGTGGCGATCAGATTGGATGTTTCCACAATCGGCAGCAAGCTCATGAAATGAGACAGCTCCACCACCACTCGGCGCGCAATGCCCTTGCTTTGTAGAAATTGCTCAAACACATGTTCACGGCCATCCGGTCTGACCACGGCGTGGAGTGCGTGGTTGAACTGGGCGAGCGTGAGTTTTTGGCCAATGTCGGGGTGGCCTTTTCGAACCAAACACACATGGGCGTTGGAGATGAGTTTTTGCTGAAAAAAACCAGCTTTGTGCAAATCGGGGAAGTAGCCAATGGCCATTTCGGCCATGCCCGATTCCAAAGCTTGTGCTGCTGCTTGACGCGGCATGGCCAAGGTTTTCAAATTGATTTGGGGTGCTTGACGTGCCAGCTCGGTCAACAGTCGGGGTAAAAAATTAACCTCAGCAATGTCTGGCGTGACCAAGGTGAAGGTGCGGTTGCTGCTGGCAGGGTCGAAATGGGTGGGGCGCAAGATGTCGGTCTCAATCGTACGCACCACCTGCCTAATGCTGAGACTGAGCATTTGCGCCTTCGGGGTAGGTTCCATGTGCACGCCAGAGCGGACAAAGAGGGGATCGTCAAACACACTGCGCAAGCGCGCAACGGCAGCGCTCATCGCAGGTTGGCTCAGACGTAAAGCCTCACCGGCTTTGGTCACATTACGGTGCTCGAGCATGGCGTTGAACACCACCAAGAGATTCAGGTCAACCGATCGTATATCCATGGTGTGGATATTATGTATCCATGAAACGGACTAGGTGAAGCGGGACGTCATCCTTAGACTTCTTGATTTGCATCAAATACAAAGGGAGACACACATGCAAGCTGCCAAAGCCTGCGGTTGCGGCATCGACGTGCACGCGCATGTCATTCCCGGTGCGTTTCCGAAATACCTGGGTCATGTGGAGCCCTCGGGTTGGCCATCCATGGCACCTGCGGATGCTTGTCACCGTCACGTGATGATTGATGGCAAAAACTACCGCACCGTGTCAGACAAGTGTTGGACCACCTCGCGCCGTCTCGCTGATTTCCCCGACATGGGCTTGACCTTGCAAGCCATTTCACCCATGCCCGAACTGCTGTCGTATTGGATGAATCCAGCCGACGGCGCCCAACTGGTGCGTTTTTTGAACGAGCAAATTGCCACCATGGTGCACGAGTCGGGCGGGCAATTGGTCGGCATGGGGGCTGTGCCCTTGCAGGATGTGGCCTTGGCCATTGACGAGCTGCACTACATGAAAACCGCGCTGGGCATCCAGGGGGTAGAGATCGGCAGCAATATCAATGGCGTGGTGATGGGGGACCCCAAGTTCGATCCTTTCTTTGAAGCCTGTGTGGCCTTGGGTATGCCTGTGTTTGTGCATGCCTTGCGTCCCACTGGCATGGACCGCTTGCTGGGGCCTGCGCCTTTGCAACAGGTGTTGGCATACCCCACTGATGTCGGCTTGGCCGCAGCCTCGGTGCTGACCGGTAATTTGATGATGCGTTACCCCACACTGCGTCTGGCGTTCAGCCATGGCGGGGGCACATTGGCCATGTTGCTGCCGCGTTTGCAACAAGCCATGTCGGTGTTTCCTGCACTCAAAGACAGCGTGCAACGTTCGCCCGTCGAGCAAGCCCGCGAACTCTATTACGACACTTTGGTGTTTGACACCCCCACGCTGCAGCATCTGGTGCGCACCTTTGGCGCTTCGCAGCTGATGATCGGCACCGATTACCCCTTTAACTTCCACGATCAGCGCCCCGTGGCGCGTCTCGCCGATGCGGGATTTGACGCTGCCATCGTGGACCAACTCACCCATGCCAATGCCCGCCGATTTTTGGGCTTGGCTTCTTGATTGTTTGGAGAACCCATGACCCATGCCTCTTCTCGCGTCAGCGCGCTGCGCAGTGTGGCGCTTCAGGTCCCCGACTTGGTCGCGGCCGAAAATTTTTACACCACCATCTGGCACCTCGATGTGTCGGCACGGACTGAGCATGCGATTTATCTGCGTGGGACCGGGGCGGATCACCACGTGCTGGCCTTGCACCAAGCCCCAGGAACCGCACGCATTCGTCACGTGACCTTGCGCGCCAGTGATGTTTCGGCTCTCGATGTTGTGGCGCAGGCGGCCGTGCAAGCGGGTGGCAAAGTGCTGCACGCCAAAGCACCTGTCGCTGAGCCAGGGGGTGGGGTGGCCGTGACCGTGGCTGATCGCGACGGGCGTATTTTTCAGCTGGTGCATGGCGATGACGTGCATGCGGATGCCCATGAAGCCAAAGACAAGCCCATTCGCTTGGCCCATGCGGTGCTTAACAGCCATCATGTGGAGGACAGCCGTGACTTCATGGAAGCGGTGTTTGATTTTTCCTTGTCAGACCGCACCCGCATCATGGCGTTCATGCGCTGCAACAGCGACCACCACAGCATCGCGTTGGGCGACACCGACAACGATGCACTCAACCACATTGCCTTTTTGATGCCTGATTTGGACTCGGTCATGCGCGGCGCCGGACGCATGAAGGACGCAGGCTATGCCACCGAATGGGGACCAGGACGTCATGGCCCGGGTGACAACGCGTTCAACTACTTTGTGGGCCCCTTTGACGTGGTGATTGAGTACACCGCCGAGGTCGAGCAAATCGACGACAGCTACCAAGCCGGCCAGCCCAGCGACTGGACGTGGCCGCCTGGGCGTGTTGACCAATGGGGGATTTCCGCGCCTCCGAGCGCGCGTCTTAAAGAGGCTCAAAAGGCTATTGTGTTTGTTTCTTCTCTCTAACTTTTCAGGACACCTGCATGCGTTTCACCACATTCCACCAAAACGGCCAAGATCGCTTGGGTTTGATCGACGGCGAGCACGTCATTGACTTGAACAAGGCCCAGCCGCAAGTTCAGGCTGATTTGCGCCTGGCCCTGAAATCAGGCGTTGATCTGGCGGCCGCGGCCAAAGCTGCCTTGGCATCAGGCGCTGCGCGCATGCCCATGGCCAGCTTGCAGCTGTCGCCCATCCTGCCTGAGCCAGGCAAGATCATTTGCCTGGGGCTGAATTATTTTGACCATGCCAAAGAGGGCGGACGCGATAAACCTGAATACCCCTGGTTCTTTTTGCGCAGCGCCTCATCGTTGTTAGCCCCCAATGCGAAAGCCATTCGCCCCCGTGTGTCGGAACGTTTGGACTACGAAGCTGAGTTGGCTGTGGTGATTGGCAAAACGGTCAAACACGCTACCATGGACAACGCCTTGGACGCTGTCTTTGGCTACAGCTGTTTCAATGACATCTCGGTGCGCGACTACCAAAAGAAAACACCGCAATGGACGATTGGTAAGAACTTTGACCAAACCGGTGGCTTTGGTCCCGTCTTGGTGACGGCGGATGAACTCCCGCCAGGCGCCACCGACTTGCGTATTCAGTCGCGCCTGAATGGTCAGGTCATGCAAGACGCCAACACCCGCGACATGATCTGGGGTGTGGCAGAAACCATCACCTTGCTCACCGAGTGTCTGACGCTAGAGCCAGGCGACTTGATCATCATGGGAACCCCCGCCGGCGTCGGCCAAGCTCGCACACCACCTGTGTGGATGAAGCAGGGTGACACCATTGAAATTGAAATTGAGCGTATTGGGCTCTTGCACAACACGATTCAAGACGAGGCGGCTTGACCATGGCGGCAGCGCAAGAGAGCGATATGTACGACGTGGCCATCGTCGGCTTTGGCCCCACGGGGGCCGTGGCTGCGGGCTTGTTGGGCGCGAAGGGGATTCGCACCTTCGTGTGTGACAAATCGCATGAGGTGTACGACAAACCGCGTGCCATTGCCCTGGACCACGAGATGTCACGGTTGTTTCAACAGATGGGGATTGGCAAACAAATCAAACCCTATCTGGAACCGTTCACCGACTCGGTCTACTACGGCGTCGATGGGCAAATCATCAAGCGCATGTCGACCGTGGCGGCGCCTTATCCGCTGAGTCACATGCCGTCGGTGGTCTTTACCCAGCCGCCGGTGGAAGGCATTTTGCGTGAATACGCCAACGCACATGCGTCGGTGACCACGCAACTCGGGCTCACCTTAACCGCCTTGACGCAAGACGACACCCATGCCACCTTGAGTTTGCAAGCCGAAGACGGCAGCCTGTCTCATGTCAAGGCGCGCTATGTGATCGGTTGCGATGGTGCCAGCAGCACCGTGCGTGCGCAAGCGGGCATCGCGCTGGACGATTTGGGCTTTGATGAGCCTTGGTTGGTGGTCGATGTGATGGTCAATGCGCAAGGCTTGGCCAAGTTGCCCACCACCAGTGTGCAGTACTGCAACCCCGAACGGCCTTCAACCTATGTGATGGGGCCGGGCATGCACCGCCGTTGGGAGATCTCCATCAACCCAGGCGAAGACCCGAAAGAAGTGGCCACGCCTGAAGGCGCCTGGCGCCTGTTGGCCCCGTGGTTAACCCCCGCTGATGGCACGCTGTGGCGTCAAGCGAGTTACCGCTTTCACGCCTTGGTGGCCCACACCTGGCGGCAGGGACGTATTTTTGTGGCGGGCGATGCGGCCCATCAGCAACCGCCGTTTTTGGGCCAGGGCATGTGCCAGGGCGTGCGCGATGCGGTCAACCTGTGCTGGAAGCTCGACGCTGTGTTGTGTCACGGTGCGGCACCGACGTTGTTGGATTCTTATGGCGCTGAGCGCAAAGCCCACGTGACGGACTTGACCACGCGCATCAAACACATTGGCCAAATCATCACCGAGCGCGATG
>JBDKLR010000115.1:0-19193 GCA_039795515.1 Pseudomonadota bacterium
ACACCACCATGATCCAGCGTAGCAGCACCCACATTGCACCAAGTGACGCCTTGATGGAGTTGGCTTTGGGCGGTTTGTACAGCGAGGAGGCGGTAAAAAACGGCATTGATTGTCACAAGGCCGATTTGATTTTTGCCAGCGTGCCCTACAAGATCATGCACACCTTCCACATCCCGGTGTACGAGGAAATGAAAAAGCGCGAGGCCGATTTGTACGGGCGTTTGGAAAAGGCCGGCTTTTTGCTGGACTTTGGCGCTGATGGCTCGGGGCTTTTCATGAAGTATTTGCGCCGTGGTTCGGGTTACTACATTGATGTGGGTGCCAGCGAGTTGGTGGCCAATGGCAGTGTGCATCTCAAGAGCGGGGTCAACATCGCCAAGATCAAACCCAAGAGTGTGGTGCTCACCGATGGCACTGAGCTGGAAGCCGATTTGATTGTGTATGCCACCGGTTTTGGTTCTATGAACCGCTGGTTGGGCGACCTGATTTCATCCGAGGTGGCCGACAAGTTGGGCAAGGTATGGGGTCTGGGTTCAGATACCCCCAAAGACCCTGGCCCTTGGGAGGGCGAGTTGCGCAACATGTGGAAGCCTACCCAGGTGCCACATCTGTGGATTCAGGGGGGCAATTTGCACCAGAACCGCCACTATTCGCAGTTCATGGCTTTGCAACTCAAGGCTCGTTTCGAAGGCATTCCGACGCCTGTGTATGAACCTGCTGCTGTTCACCACCTGAGCTGAGTAGTCGCCAAAGACCCTGCGCTGCCTGTTCCCAGGCAGCGCAGGTTTGGTGTGTGGCAGTCTGGCAACGCGTCAGCTATATGACGGGTTTTTGAGCTGGCTCAAGTTCTGGCAACTCGTCTGCTGTCAAAATGACCATACGTACCGTTTTGGTTGTGCGCTGTTGTTGGAGATCTGCCTGTGAAAAAACTGTTGTCGTCTTTGTTGGTGCTGAGCTTGACGGTCGGTCCTGGCAGCGCCATTCCACAAACAGATGCCGCCAATGTTCTGCCGCAAAACGTTTACAAGCAACCCGTCGCGGGCATGAATGCCAAACAACTGCGCTTGTTCAACGAAGGTGAAAAGGTGTTCACCAACTTCTGGATGGCGGTCAACAACCCGGTGATTCCCTTGACCTGGGATTTGTCATTGCCTGGCCCTGCGGGCGGTGAATGGGGCTTGGGCCCGATGTTCTTGGCCACCAACTGTGCCGCCTGCCATGTCAACGCAGGCCGTGGTCGCGCCTTGGATGCGAGCGGCAGTCTCACGGTGCAGCATGTGCTGCGCCTCTCCGTTCCTGGCGAGAACGAGCATGGTGGCCCCAAACCCGACCCGCACTACGGCACCGAGATCCAGATGTTTGACATCGTCACCCGCAAAGACCCGCAAGCCCGCGCGGGTGAAGCCGAGGTGTTCATTGATTGGGTGACACGTCCATTCAACTTCCCCGATGGTGAAACCATCGAATTGCGCGCCCCCAAAGTGCGGGTGGAAAACCTGAACTTCGGTCCTTTGTCCCCAAACGTCATGATGTCCTTGCGCAATTCGCAAGCCATGGTGGGCCTGGGCTATTTGGAGGCGGTCAGCGAAAAAGACATTCTGGCGATCGCGGCCAAGCAAAAAGCCATGGGCTTGAATGGCCGTCCCAACTATGTGCGCGACGACATCCTGAAAAAAACCAGCTTGGGTCGGTTTGGTTGGAAAGCCAATCAACCCAGCATCCGCCAGCAAATCGCCGACGCCTTCCATGGTGACATGGGCATCACCTCTTCTTTGTACCCCGATCAGTATTGCACCGAGGTGCAAACAGAATGCAAAGCCGCCATCGTTGGCCCCACCGAGTTGCGTCCCGAGTTGTGGGACGCGATCAGCTTTTGGGCGATGAGCTTGGACGCCCCGGCGCAACGCCACAAAGACAAGCCCGAGGTCAAGCGTGGCGAGGAACTGTTCAACACCACAGGCTGCGCGTCCTGCCATGTGAGCGAGTTGCAAACCAGCAAGTCCGCCCATCTGCCGCAGATGGCCAACCGCAAGATCCGGCCTTACACCGATTTGTTGCTGCATGACATGGGCCCCGACTTGGCCGATGGCCGCCCCGATTTCAAAGCTGGCGGTTCCGACTGGCGCACCCCACCGCTGTGGGGCATTGGTCTGACCAAGCAGGTGAATGCCAGCACATCGCTGTTGCACGACGGTCGCGCCCGCAGTTTGCAAGAAGCCATCGTCTGGCATGGTGGCGAAGCGGCCCCTGCGCGGGACAAATTTGTCGCCATGCCCAAGGCCAAGCGCGAGGATTTGCTGGCGTTTCTGAATTCTTTGTGAGACCGACCTGGTAGAAACCCTTGTAAATCAGGGTTTACATCTCAGCGTGTTCTGTTAGACTGTCGCTTCGATGTCTGAACACATGTTGAAAGGTCGGCCATGAACCAAAGCGTTGCACTCCAAACCAGAAACAAACTGGCCAAGGTTTACCTGGGCGGCATCGTGGCTTTCAGCGGCATGATCACCACCCTGGTGATTCTGATTCGCCTGTTCACGCTCAACGCGTCCTGAACCACTGCGCGTTTCGCGCCCTCTCATTGCTCAATGCCCTTGGTGTGAAAGCGCCAGGGGTTTTGTGTTTGTGGCCACTGAAATGACACAAGCTGGCGGCATACTCTGCGTTTTCTTTTGATTTCAGAGCGCCATGGCCAAAGACTTTTCGCAGATGGAGGACAGCAACCCCTCCGCCAACCCCAGCATCCACCAGGTGTCCGATCCCGCCAAACGGCAGACCCTGCAACTGGCCGCTTGGCTGGGTTTGTTGGCATCGGTGCCCGCCACAGCGCTGGCCAAATCGACCAGCAAAATCGGTTTCAAAGGCATGCCCATTGGCGTGGGCGATTTCATCGAGTTGCCTGCCGACTACGTGGCCCAAGTGCTGGCCCCCTGGGGCGATCCGGTGGGCATCGCCGGACAAATGCCCGCTTACAGGCCTGACGCCACCAACAGCGCCGCCGACCAAGCGGTGCAACTGGGCATGCACCACGATGGTTTGGTGTTTTTCCCGCTCAACGGCAGCGCCCAACACGGCCTGTTGGTGATCAACCACGAATACATCGACGAGGGCTTGTTGTTCCCAGATGGCTTTGAGCCAATGACGGCAGAAAAAGTGCTGAAAGCACAAAACGCGCATGGCATCTCGGTCATCGAGGTCCAGTTGGGTGCCAAAGGGTGGCAGCATGTGCGCCCCTCGAAATGGGCCCGTCGCATCACCGCCAACACGCCGATGCGCCTGAGCGGTCCGGCGGCCGGTCACCCCTTGATGCGCACCGCCGCCGACGGCCAAGGCACCCAGGTGCTGGGCACTCTGAACAATTGCGCCAGCAGCATGACGCCCTGGGGCACGTATTTGTCGGGCGAAGAAAACTGGGCCAATTACTTTGCCGCCGGTGACAAACCCTCTGCACACCACAAACGCTGGGGTTTGAAAGCCAAGAGCTACAGCCAATGGGAAGCGCACGACGCCCGTTTCAATGCGGCTTTGCATCCCAACGAACCCAACCGCTTTGGTTGGATCGTCGAGGTCGACCCGATGGACCCCACCAGCACACCGATCAAACGCACCGCGCTGGGTCGTGCCGCCCACGAAGGGGCTTGGGTCGCGCAAACCAAAGACGGCCGTGCCGTGGTGTATTCGGGTGAAGACGCGCGTTTCGAATACATCTACAAATTCATCAGCCGCGACAAGATCCAGCCCGGTGGTGCCAAGGCCAACCGCGAGTTGCTGGATCACGGCACTTTGTACGTGGCACGTTTTGACGCCAATGGCACGGGCCTGTGGTTGCCGCTGATCTGGGGCGAGGGTCCGTTGACCGCCGCCAATGGGTTTGCCGATCAGGGCGAGGTGCTGGTGAAAGCACGCCAGGCCAGTGATTTGTTGGGCGCCACCAAGATGGACCGCCCTGAATGGTTGACCATCGACACGGCCACCGGCTGGGTGTATTGCACCCTGACCAACAACAGCCAGCGTGGTGAACCCGGCAAACCCGGTGTGGACGCGGCCAATCCGCGCGCCAACAACACCATGGGCCAAATCATCCGTTGGAAAGAGAACGGTGACTTTGACGGCTTGTCATTCAACTGGAACCACCTGCTATTGGCTGGCGACCCAGCCAATGCACGGGCCGAGGCCCAAGGCAATATCCAAGGCGATGTTTTTGGATGTCCCGATGGCGTGACCATCGGACCAGGCGGCTTGTTGTGGATCGAAACCGATATGCACAGCAGCCAAATGCGTCAAGGCGAATTTGCGCGCATTGGCAACAACCAGTTGCTGGCCTGCGATTTGGACACCGGCGAAGTGCGGCGTTTTTTGACAGGGCCGACCAATTGCGAAATCACCGGCTTGTCGTTCACGCCCGATGGCACCACGATGTTCCTCAACATCCAGCACCCGGGCGAGTCACCCAGCGACCGCAGCGACCCGAAAGAAACGGCCAAATTCTCCAACTGGCCCGACTACGTGGACGAAACCCGTCCGCGATCGGCCACGGTGGCAGTGCGGAAAAAGAACGGTGGCGTGATCGGGCTTTGATTCAGGGCATCTGGCTGGGCAACCACAGCGCGATGACCGGGAAGGCGATCAGGATCACCAGTCGCAGCAAATCGGTCAGCACAAAGGGGATGACGCCCTTGAAGATGGTGGTGAAGCTCACGTCAGGCACCACGCTCTTGATGACGAACACGTTCATGCCGACGGGCGGGTGAATCAGGCCCAGCTCGACGGTCATGACGATGATGATGCCAAACCAGATCGGGTCGAAACCCAGCTGCACGATGATCGGGAAGATGATGGGGACGGTCAAGATGATCATGGCCATGGCGTCCATCAAACAGCCCAGCAACAAATACATCACCATGATCAGCGCCAACACTTGGTAGCGGCCCAAGCCGAGTTCGCTGACATAGGCGGTGAGGTTTTGCGGCACTTGGGTGATGGTGAGGAAATAGCCAAAAATCAAGGCGCCGATCAGCACAGTGAACACCGCGGCGGCGGTGCGGGTGGCCGACAGCAGCGCGGTCAAGGTGCCTGCGCGGTCGAGTTTGCCGCGCAACACGCCGAGCAAAAACGCCCCAGTGGCGCCCACACCACCAGCCTCAGTAGGTGTGAAATAACCGCCGTACAAGCCGCCGATGACGAACACGAACAACAGCACAGGTGCCCACACGTCTTTGATACCGGCCATGCGTTCGGGCCAGGTGGTTTGCGGCCCGCGAGGCAACCAGTCGGGGCGCACTTTGACGATGATCACAATCGTCAGCACATACATCAGCATGGCCAAGATGCCGGGCACGATGCCCGCCATGAACAGCTTGCCAATGTCTTGCTGGGTCAAGATGGCGTAGACCGCGAGCACAGTGCTGGGGGGCAACATGGCGCCCAGCGTGCCGCCAGCGGCGATGACACCGGTGGAGAAAGACTGGGGATAACCAAAACGGCGCATCTCAGGGTAGGCCACCGAGGAGAAAGTGGCCGCTGTCGCCACCGATGAACCGCAGATGGCCGCAAAGCCGCCGCAGGCCACCACGGTGGCCACGCCCAAGCCACCGCGCAAATGGCCAATGAACGCGTTGGCCGCGCGAAACAACTCGCGGCTGACACCTGAAACGGAGACGAACGCCCCCATCAGCATGAACATCGGGATGACGCCAAAGGTGTAGTCGGTGACGGTGCGCATCGAGGTCTGGCCAATCAGCTTGAGTGCCGGGCCGCTGCCCGCGATGTAGCCGTAGCCGCAGACACCCACCAAGCCCATGGCCATGCCGACGGGTACGCGCAACAGCATGAGCGTGAACAAAGCCACAAAGCCAATCAAGGCCACGGCATCCGGGCTGAGGTTCATCCAATCCATGTCAGTGTCCTGTGCCGTTGGTGGGGGTGGCCAAGGCCTCGGGGTCGCGCAACAAGCGGTAGGTGCGGATCGTGATCAAGAGCACGGCGCACACATCGCCCATCCAGGCCACGGCGAAGAAGGGCCAGGTCGGCAAATTCAGGTCGTAGGTGAGCACATGGTCGCGGTAAGTGGTGGCCACTTTGTCAAACAACATGATGGTTTGCACCGTCACCACCAACAGCAGCACCAAGGTGGCGAACACATCGATGTAGCGCTTCCAGCGCGCATTGGCATAGGTCCAAAGCAGGTCCACGGTGATGTGGTTGCCACGGTAACTGGTGGCGGCGATGCCCCAAAAAATCAGGATGCCCAATAACAAACGCCCAAAGTCGTAGCTGTCGGGAATCGAGGTGTCGAAAAACTTGCGCAGCACCACGGCGAGAAAAATATTGAAGGCCACGATGCCGACGAACAAGGCCGCCAGCCATTCGATGGTGTCAATGATTTTGTCGAAAGGGCTTTTGGGCTGGTCACTGCGCATGGCCGGTCACATCGCCGATTTGTACTTGGCCAGGCTTTGTTGCAAAGCTTTCAGGATGGGCGCGGGGTCGTCGCCACGCTTTTTCACCTCGTCGGCCCATTGCTTTTGCACGGGCGCGACCGCGGTTTTCCAAGCGGCGAGTTGATCGGGGGTGAGGCTGTAGATCTCGCGCCCGCCTTTGTCAGCCAACAGCTTGGTGCGTCCGGCGATTTCAAAATCGGCCCAAGCAGTGCCCACTTTTTCGGCCCACTCAGGGTTGCAGTGGTTGTCCACCACTTGTTTTTGCGCGGTGGACAAGGCTTTGTATTTGTCCAGGTTCATCACCATGACGAAGGGCGTGACGTACAGCGGCACATCCATGTGGTACTTGACCACTTTGTCGATGCCAAACAGGGTCAATGAACCCCAGGGGAAAGTCAGGGCGTCGGCCACGCCACGCTCGATCGCGTCACGCGCTTCGGGCGCGGAGGCTTGCACATTGGTGCCGCCCAACAAGGTGATCATTTGGCCCACCGTGGCGGTGGCGGGGCGCACTTTCAGGCCCTTGATGTCCGCGGGCAGCACCACTTTTTTGCGTGAGTGGAAAGCGCCTGGGTCGTGCGCGAAAGCGAAGCAGTACTTCACTTCTTTCATCTCTTTGGCCGCGTAGTTGCGATACCAAGCATCGATGGCGGCAGAACCGGCTTTGGAATTGGTGATCTCAAAAGGCAACGACGCAGCGGCGAAGATCGGGAAGCGGCCGGGTTGGTAGCCGGGGTTCACAAAAGCAAAGTCGGTGAGCCCGTCGCGCGCCATGTCGTAGTGGTCGAAAGCCTTGCCCAGTTGCTCGGAGGGAAACAGCGTGGGGTTGATGCTGCCGCCAGATGCTTTTTTCATGCTCTCGGCCCAGGCTTGGATCGCTGGGTTCAAGGCGTGTTGGGCTGGCACCCAGGTGGAGACGCGCACTTGCTGGGTTTTGTCTTGTGCTGCGGCCCACACAGGCAGGCAGGCGATGAGGCTGACCAAGAGGCCGCGCTGGACGAATGAGGCAGGATTTTTCATGGGCAAAAAGCGAACAACAGCTGATAAAAAACGACGCCACAGGATAACCCAGAAGCCCTGAGGTGATCCTCGGTGTCTGCCCTTGGTCGAACCCAGAAGCGCGGTCTCAATAAGCGCCCGTGCGAGCCGCGTCGGCCTGGGTCGGTTTGAATTGCGCCGCCAATTCGCGGCTTGCGCGCATCAAGATTTGCGCATCAATGCCCACCGCCACGAACACCGCACCCGCTGAGAAATAGTGATGGGCCAGTTCATGGCTGGTGGCGATCACGCCGGGCGCTTTGCCCGCTTGCAAGATGCGGGCGATGGCCTCGTCGATGACCGCGACCACCTCGGGGTGGCTGGGTTGACCGACATGGCCCAGCGACGCCGACAAATCGGCCGGGCCCATGAACACCGCATCGACACCCGGTGTGGCGGCGATCGCGTCCAGGTTGGTCAGGCCCAAGCGCGACTCGACTTGCACGATCAAACACACCTGTTCGTTGGCGGCGTGCACATAGTCCTCGTAGTGGCCCCAGCGCGAGGCGCGCCCACCGGCCATGCCACGCACACCGCCCAGGCCATCGGCTTGCGGGTAGCGGCAGGCCTGCACCAGTTGCGCGGCTTGTTCGGGGGTGTCGACCATGGGCACCAGCAAGTTGGTGGCACCCAGGTCCAGGTACTGTTTGATCAGCGCGGTGTCGCCCACGGGCAAACGGGTGACCGGGTGGCTGTGGGGGTAGGCGGCCAAGGTTTGCAATTGGGCGCGGATGGTTTGCAAGTCGTTGGGGCCGTGCTCGGCGTCGATCACCAGCCAGTCAAAGCCAGCCAAGGCGCATATCTCGGCGGCATCGGTGTGGGTGAGCGACAACCAGCAACCGATTTGCCGGCGTTGTTGTTGCAGGGCTTGTTTGAACAGATTGGGCGGTGTTTTCATGGTTTGTTCACACGGGTGGCGTTGCGCACAAAGCGCAGGGGTTGCACAGGGGCCGGCAAAGCGGGCGCGCCCAAAGCTTTCAGTTGCTGGTTCAAAGCCGCGCCGCCTTCGTCTTGCAAAGCGGCCTCGCGTGCGCGGGCCACGGCCTGGGCATCCCAGTCGGCGGACGATTGCAGGATGTGTTGCAAATGCCGCTTGGCGCGTTCGTTGGTGCTGCCATAGCCCTTGATCAAACGACCGCAGCGGGCGAGTTCCAGGCCCAATGGGGCGTCGCGCCGCAAACCTTGTACCACCGCTTGCAACCATGCGTCGATGTCGGTTTGCTCCAACTGATAACGGCTGCCATGTGGGCGCAACCATTTGAAGCTGGCCAGCAATCGCAAGGACAACATGCCCAGCACCGAGTGGCTGCCAATCTGGAGGGCCAAGGCCCAGGGGGCATGGCCGCTGGCCACACGACGCGCGTTCCAACGCAGCAAGGGTCGGGCCCAAGCCGCAGGCAACAAGGCGGCCAACTCGGGCACACCGGGTTTGAAATGGTCGTACACCTTGAGCAGTTCACCGGGCTGGGCTTTCACTTCAGTGGCGACGCGCTGCATGCGGCTGGCACGGCTTTTCAAATCGGCCACGCGCACGATGTCGTCAAACGCCATCCACAAGGCCAGCCAACGCGCCACTTCTCGGCTGGCCGCGTGTGGATCGTCGTCCACCGCGATCACCTCACGCAGCCGCCGCACATACAGGGCGGCGTAGGCGGGGGACTGGTAGTCCAGCAAACGCGCATGGCCCAGCGCCGCCATGTCACGCACCGGGGCGGGCAAAGCCTGCACCGCCTCGGGCATGGCCAGGGTGGGCGCGGCGGTGTCGTCATCATTCAACATGGCCTGCAAAGCGTGGCCGGTTTGCACCCGCGCGTAGGCGGCAGCAAACCCACGCAAGCTGGCCGCGCTGTGCACACCGCTATGCTGCAAAGTGGTTTCAAAGTGCTCGCGCGCAAACGGGAACAAACCGCTGCCCGCCACCACGCCCAACATCACCGCGCTCACCAACGTGCCGTTGGATTGCGCCATGGCACCAAAGTCCCACAACTGAGATTCGCGGCTCCATTGCTCGACCAACTGGGCCAAGGTCGCACTGTCCAAGCGGCCATCGCCCAGCGGCATGCGTTCCAAAGTGGTCAGGCTGCGCGCGGTCGAGCTGAACACCCGGGTGCGTTCGGGCGACACCACGCCCGCGCTGATTTGACGGGCGGTTTCCAGCAACTCCGACGACAACAAAGCGTCCAGAGCACCCGGCACCGGGTTCAGGCTGAACACCGGCTGGGTGGACACAGCGGACAAAGGTGTGGGCAGCACCTCGATGTAATACGTGGTCGCGCCGGTGCGCTGCGCCACACCAGGGATGGAGGTGCTTTGCGCCGGGTAGCCCGCCAAGCGAGCGGTGTTCATCAGCCATTCGCTCAGCAAGCCACCGCCTTCGCCGCCAAGCGCGCAAATCAACAGGCTGATGGGCTGTGTCATGCGGTTTGCAAGGCGCGAACCAAGCGGCTTTGCACACCCGCCCACAGTCGCTCCAGCGTGGAAGGGTTTTGCACGATGTCGGCACGGTAAAAACTGGGACACAAGCTGGCGCTGTGGGCGTTCTCGCCGCACAGACCGCAACCCACACAACCGTCGATGACGGTCGCCACCGGGTCGACTTTCAAAGGGTCGGGGTTGTCTTTCAGGGTGAGCGTGGGGCAACCCGAGAGGCGGATGCAGGCATGGTCGCCGTTGCACACGTCTTCGTCGACACCGTATTTCACCCGCACCACCCGCTCGCCCCGTGCGCGTTGCTGCGCCACTTGGGGTTTGATGCGGCGCTGGCGTTCGAGTTGGCATTCACCCTCGGCGATGATCACTTTCAAGCCATTGAAGTCCGAGGTGAAGGCGTCTTTCAACAGTGCTTTCACCCGCTCCACGTCGTAGGTGTGGACGGTTTTCAGCCACTGCACCCCCAGGCCTTGCAAGGTGGCTTCAATCGTCATGTTGGCCATGGGCTCGGTGCCAGGCTGCTGCGCAGAGGCGGGGGTTGAGATGATGTCTTGGGTCCCAGTGGCCGAGGTGTAGCCGTTTTTGAAAATCAGCAGCACCGCGTCATCACCATTGAACAAGGCGCTTTGCACCCCTGTCAGCAGGCCGTTGTGCCAAAACCCGCCATCGCCCATGATGGCCAGGGTGCGGCCTTGCATCATGGGCGAGACGCCTGCGCGGCTGGCCAAGCTCATGCCATAGCCCAAGATGGAATGCCCGGTGTTGAACGGCTCGAAAGTGCCCAAAGCGTGGCAACCGATGTCGGCTGCCACATGCACCGAGCCGATGTCTTGCTGCACCTGCTTCAAAGCTGAAAACACGGGCCGCTCGGGACATCCGATGCAAAACCCTGGCGGGCGGGGCGGCAGCGCTTGCCCCAGTGCTTGCGCCACCGCGCTGCGGCGCGCGTGCAGGTCTTTCATCCAGGCGGCAGCCGGGTTGTGGTGCTCGGGCAGGTAACGGTCCAGCCATTGCAACAAACCACCGCTGATCACTTCCACGCTGTATTCGCCCGCGCCGGGCAACAGGTCCTTGCCATGCAGCGGTGTTTGGATGTCGGCGCGGCGCAGTTGCGTGGCGATGTCTTGCTCGATGTACTCGGGCGCGCCTTCTTCCACCACCAAGACCGCGCGTTTGCCTTGGCAAAAAGACGCCAATTGTGCGGGCACCAAAGGGTAGGTGACATTGAGCACCAGGATCGGGATGTCGGTTTGGCCTGACGCATCTGCCATCCCCACTTGCTGCAAGCTGCGGATCAAGGCGTTGTAAAGACCACCTTGCACCACCAGCCCCAGGTCGGGGTGTTTTCCACCAGGCATGTGCTCGTTCAAGCCGTGCTGCACGATGTAGTCCCGCGCCGCGGGAATGCGCTCGGCGAGCTTGCGTTTTTCATGGGCGAAGGTGACCGGGGGATGGGCCAAGCGGTCGTAATCAAAGCGCGCGGGTTCGCGCATCAGGTGGCGCGTGGACAGCGCCGGCGCTTGGTTGTCGCGGGTTTGAAAACGGCCGCGCACATGGCAGGCCCGGATGCGCAGCTCCAGCATCACCGGCATGTTCGAGGCCTCGGACAAAGCAAAGCCATGTTCCACCATGGCCACCATGTGGCCGAGTTCGGGGCGCGGGTCGAGCAGGCAGAGCGTGCTTTTGAGTGCAAACGCGTGGCTGCGCTCTTGAATGACCGACGCGCCTTCACCGTAGTCTTCGCCCACCACGATCAGCGCGCCACCCACCACCCCAGGTGAGGCGAGGTTGGACAAGGCGTCCGAGGCGACATTGGTGCCGACGATGGACTTCCAAGTGACCGCGCCGCGCAACGGGTAGTGGATGCTGGCACCCAGCATGGCGGCGGCTGAAGCTTCGTTGGCACAGGCTTCGACATGCACACCGAGTTCGTCCATCAGTGGCTTGGCTTGCACCATCACATCCAGCAGGTGCGACACCGGCGCGCCTTGGTAACCCCCGACATAGGCCACACCCGATTGCAGCAAGGCCTTGGTGACCGCCAAGATACCTTCACCATGGAATGTGTCGCCTTCCCCCAAGCGCAAGGACTGGATTTCTTCTGCAAATGAAACTTCCAAACAACTCTCCGAATACGCGCGGGGATGGGCGACGCTGAATCGGTCATCATAGAGAGCTGGCTCAAGAGGCGCATGGTAGATTTCCCGCATGACCTCGACCCCTTCCACAGAACCCCGACTCACCTCTTTGGCCCACGGCGGCGGCTGCGGCTGCAAGATCGCCCCCGGTGTGCTGCGCGACATCTTGGCCGGCATGAACAGTTTCAGCCTGCCCCCGCAACTGCTGGTGGGCATCGACACCGCGGACGACGCAGCCGTCTACCAACTCAACGACCAACAAGCGCTGATTGCCACCACCGACTTTTTCATGCCCATCGTCGACGACCCGTTCGACTTTGGCCGCATCGCCGCCACCAACGCGATCAGCGATGTCTACGCCATGGGCGGCACGCCGATCTTGGCGCTGGCGCTGGTCGGCATGCCCATCCACGTGCTGAGCACCCAGACCATTGGACGCATCTTGGAAGGCGGCAACAGCGTGTGCCAGGCGGCGGGCATTCCGATCGCGGGTGGACACACCATCGATTCGGTCGAGCCCATTTACGGCTTGGTGGCACTGGGCTTGGCGCATCCCTCGCGCATCAAGCGCAATGCCTCGGCGCAAGTGGGCGATGTGTTGGTGCTGGGCAAGCCCTTGGGCGTGGGTGTCATGTCAGCTGCTTTGAAAAAAGAACAGCTTTCAGCGGCGGGCTATGCACAGATGATCGCCTCCACCACCCAACTCAACACCGCCGGCCCGGATTTGGCGGCGCTCGACGGCGTGCACGCCCTCACCGATGTCACCGGCTTTGGTTTGGCAGGACATGCGCTGGAAATGGCGCGTGGTTCGCATGTGGATGTGCACCTGAACTGGTCGCAGGTGCCGGTGTTCGAGGGTGTGCGTGACTTGGCCGCGCAGGGCTTTGTCACAGGCGCATCAGGCCGCAACTGGGCGGGCTACGGCGCGGAAGTGGTCTTGCCTGCGGGGTTTGGCGCGGTCGAACAGGCCTTGTTGAGCGACCCGCAAACCAGCGGCGGCTTGTTGGTGAGTTGTGCCCCCTCGGCTTTGAACCAGGTGATGGCGCTGTTGTCGCAACATGGCTTTGTCCAAGCCTCGGTGGTGGGTGAAGTGGCACGCCCGCAGACCGACCAGCCGATGCTCAGGGTGGTGTGAGTCCTCTTGGCTTTGAAGCTTTTGTCGGTGGTTCAAAAACAGGGCTTGTCCGTGTTGCGTTGAGACGGCATCATTGTTGTCGCCATGGCGGCGCGGCATGGCGCTCTTTGGCCTCTTGCGCCCGCATGGCCGCTGCAAACGCGCTGTGCGCCCACGCCGCCGCTTGCGCGCGGTCGTCCAAGATGCTTTCGGGCGCTGTCCAGTAAGACAACTTCACGGGTTTGCCGCGCTGCTCAAAGGTGAAGGGTTGTGCGTTCACCGCTTCAAACGCGGGCAGGTTGGTGGCATCGGTTTTCAAATACAAGCGTCCTTGCGCCAACAGGCCAAACATCAGGCCATCGTGGTAGATGCCGTGTGCGCCAAACATGCGGCGCGTGGTGATCGGGCCGAATTCGGCGAACACCTCTTCTAAAAATTCAACGAAGTCGCTCATGCGCGCTCAAGGCTTCTCCGCCGCCTTCTCTTCTTCCACCCTTTTCGCAAACTCGGCCCGCAAGGCGCGCAGCTTGGCCATCGGGTCTTCTTTCACGGTCGCCACATCCAAAGCCATTTCGCCGATGAAACGGCTGGGCAATGCGCTCACGATTTCGCGGCCTTTTTTGCGTTTGCGGCTCCAACTCACCACCAAGCTGCGCTGGGCGCGGGTGATGCCCACGTACATCAGGCGTCGTTCTTCCTGAATGCGCGTCAGGTTCAAGGCGTCTTGCTGCAAGCTCACGCCGTCTTCCTCGGGTTTGAAAGGCAGCAAACCCTCGTTCACGCCGGCCATCATCACGTGCGGCCACTCCAGGCCTTTGGCCGCGTGCAAGGTGGACAAGGTGACCACGTCCTGGTCTTTTTCGCGCTCTGACAAGGTGGACAAAAGCGCGATGGTTTGCGCCACTTCCAGCAGGCTTTTGCTTTCGTTCACCAGGCTCACGCCCGCGGCGTCGTCCACCTCGCCGCCGCAGCGCTTGGCCATCCAATCGATGAAGTCCAGCACATTGGTCCAACGCGCGGCCGCCAGCTTCTCGCTCTCTTCGTTGTCGTACAAATGCTTTTCATAGTCGATGTCTTGCAGCCACTGGGTCAGCAGCGCCATCGCCGCTTCGGCACCTTGGGTGTGGCGTGCGCGGAATTGCAAATCGTTGATCTCGTTGCCAAAGGCCAGCAAGCTGCCCACCGCTTTGGTGGGCAACACCGCACCCAGCGAATGGCTGAACACCGCCTCGAACAAGCTGATGCGGTATTGGTTGGCAAATTCGCCCAGCTTTTGCAAGGTGGTGTGGCCGATGCCGCGCTTGGGGGTGGTGACGCAGCGCAGGAACGCCGGGTCGTCGTCGTTGTTGACCAGCAGGCGCAGCCAGGCGCACAGGTCGCGGATTTCAGCGCGGTCGAAAAAGCTTTGCCCGCCCGACACCTTGTAGGGGATGGCGGCTTTGCGAAAGGCTTTTTCCAACACGCGGGCTTGGTGGTTGGCGCGGTAGAGCACCGCAAAGTCTTTCCAGGCGCGAAAGGTGCTCACGCCCTCGCCGGTGTCGTTGCCGGCACGGATGCTTTGGATGCGGTTGACCAAACGCTCGGCCTCGTGTTCTTCGTTGTCCGCGTCGATCACGCGCACCGGCTCGCCCGCACCGAGTTCGGAGAACAAGGTCTTGGGAAACAGCTTGGGGTTGGGGCCAATCACGTTGTTGGCGGCTTGCAAGATGGCGCTGGTCGAGCGGTAGTTTTGCTCGAGCTTGACCACTTTGAGGGCAGGGAAGTCTTGCGGCAAGCGCTGCAAATTGTCCAAAGTGGCGCCGCGCCAGCCGTAGATCGACTGGTCGTCGTCGCCCACGGCGGTGAAACGGGCGCGCTCGCCCACCAAGAGTTTCAACACCTCGTACTGGGTGGCGTTGGTGTCTTGGTATTCATCCACCAGCACATGGCCCATCTGCTGTTGCCATTGCGCCCGCACCTGTTCGTGCTGCTGCAACAGTTTCAGGGGCAAGCCGATCAGGTCGTCAAAGTCCACGCTTTGGTAGGCGGTCAGGCGCTCTTCGTAGCGCGCCATGATGCGCGCGGTGATGCGCTCGTTGTCATTGCTGGCCTGGGCCTCGGCCATGGCGGCGTTCAGGCCCTGGTTTTTCCACAGGCTGATGGCCCATTGCCATTGGCGCGCGGTGGCCGCGTCGGTGGTGCCACCCGCGTCTTTCAAGATCGAGGTGACGTCGTCGGTGTCCAAGATGCTGAAGTTTTGTTTCAAGCCCAGCGCTTCGCCGTTTTGCCGCAACATGCGCACACCCAAGGCATGAAAGGTGCAAATCACCACTTTTTGCGCCTCGCGCCCCACCAGTTGCTTGGCGCGTTCGCGCATTTCGGCGGCGGCTTTGTTGGTGAAGGTGATGGCGGCGATGCGCTCAGGAGCCAAGCCCAGCTGAATCAGGTGGCCGATTTTGTGGGTGATGACCCGGGTTTTGCCAGAGCCCGCGCCGGCCAGCACCAAGCACGGGCCTTGCACATGGTGAACCGCTTCCAGTTGCGGGAGATTGAGAGAAGCGGTCATAGGGGGAGCGATCTTACCCAGCCGGGTCGCGCAGCAGATGCGCTGCCTAGGCCCAATTTCAAATCGCCAGCGGGTCGACGTCGATCGCCCAGCGCATCACCGCCTTGTGGCTGGTGCGCAAATGCTGCAAATCGGCCTGCCAGGCGGCCAAGAAATGCTGCAAGGCCGGCCGCGACTGGGACTCGATCAGCATTTGGGCACGTTCGACATTGGCCACCCGCTGCATGCTCATGGGCACGGCAGGGTAGAGCGTGACCGCCAGCTCCAATTCGCCCAGCCAGGTTTGACCCGCTGCAGCGGCCGCGTTCAAAAACGCTTGCGCGGCCTCTTGGCTGCGCGCCTCGGCCCGCACCAAAGCTTGGAAGCTGAAGGGCGGCAGACCGGCTTGGCGACGCTCTTCCAGTTGTTGCGCGGCAAACGCCGCGAAATCGTGCTGTTTCAAGGTTTCAAACAGCGGGTGGGTCGGGTGGAAGGTTTGCACCCACATTTCACACGCGCTGTGGCTGCTCAATGCGGCATCGCGTCCGGCTCTGCCCGCGGCTTGCATCAACAGGGCGAACAAACGTTCGGGTGCCCGAAAGTCCGATGAAAACAAAGCGCCATCGGGGTTCAAAGCGGCCACCAAGGTGACGCGGCGAAAGTCGTGGCCCTTGGCCACCATTTGGGTGCCGACCAAGACATCGACATCGCCGTCGTGCACCTCGGCGAGCTGGCGCACCAACTCGCCTTTCAAGCGGGTGGAGTCGGCGTCGATGCGGGCGATGCGCAGGGGCGAGCCATCGGCGCGCTGCAGGTCCACCAACAACTCGGCCAAATGTTCTTCGAGCCGCTCGGTGCCATGGCCGAACGAGCCTATGTCTTGGTTGCCACAGCCCGGACAAGCACGCGGCACGGCTTGGGTGAGGCTGCAATGGTGGCAGCGCAGGGTGCGGTCGGATTTGTGAAACACCCGGTAGGCGCTGCAATGCGGGCATTCGCTTTTCCAGCCGCAGGCGGCGCAATGCAGCACCGGCGCATAACCACGGCGGTTCAACAGCACCAACACCTGTTCCCGCCGGGCCAAGCGTTCGCGCATCGCGGCCAACAGCGGCGCGGACACCAGGGTTTTGCGTGGTTGGTGGTTCATGTCCACGCGGCGCAACTGCGGCAAGGCCGCATCACCCACACGGCTGGGCATGGACAGGCGCTGGTAGCGCGGTGCGGGCTCACCGACCACGGCCGCGCGGCTGTGGTGCCAGCTCTCCAAGGACGGCGTGGCCGAGCCCAAGATCACTTGCGCGCCATCCAGTTGGCCCCGGTACACCGCCAAATCGCGCGCCGAGTAGCGCGCGCCCTCTTGTTGTTTGTAACTGGGGTCGTGTTCTTCGTCGACCACGATCAGTTTCAAATGCGGCAACGACGCCAGCACCGCCATGCGGGTGCCCAGCAGCAAACGGGCTTGGCCGGTGTGGGCGCTCAGCCAGTGGTCCAGACGTTGGGCAGGCGTCATGCCGCTGTGCAAGGTGACGATGGCCGCCTCGCCCAAATGGGCGAAACGCTGGCGCACCCGTTGTTCCAGCTGTGGCGTGAGGTTGATTTCGGGCACCAACATCAACACCTGGGCCTGCGGGTCGGCCGCCAGCACCTGGGCGGCGCGGCGCAAATACACCTCGGTTTTGCCGCTGCCGGTGTTGCCGTGCAGCACAAACGGGCCGGACTCCGAAGCCATGCGCGCCAGCACCTGGGCCTGCTCGGGCGTCAGAACAGGCTCGGAGAGTCCGTCGTTCGGGGCTTGCAAGCCATTGATATTGCTGCGTTTTTTCAGTTTTCTGGCGAGCTGCTCGTTGCTCAGGTCGCGCAATTGGGGCGGCAAACAGGCCAGCGCGAACTCGCCCAGGCTGCGTTGGTAGTAGTGGGCGGCGAAATCCACCAATTGAAGCCATTGCGCCGACAGCGCGGGAATGCCTTCGAGCACCTGCTCGACCGGTTTGAGCGCCATGGCCTGCGGGGCCGGCGTTGTGGGCGGGTGCCAGACCAGGCCCAGGCTGTGCCGCTGGCCCAGGGGCACCCTGACCAACTGGCCGGCTTGCAGGGCTTGGCTGTGGCTGTAACTCAAGGGGCCGCTCAACCGGCTGTAGGCCGGGGTGGGCAGCAAAACGGCAATTTCCACCACGGTGTCAAGCCCCCAGTTGCGTGTCGTTTTTCAGATGAAACTTCATTAATGGCGCTAAGTGGTTGATTGGCAAAGGAGTTTGAAAGTCATCCCAAGATTCTGTGGATAACTTTGTTGACAGCTTGTCAGACTATCGCTGAAACCCCGATCTGACAAGGTTTTGAACACATTGCCCGAAAAATCAGCAACCCTTGGATTTGTTATGAATCAACAACTTACGTAAATACTGAGATCGTTGAAAAATTTGAGGAGGTGTAAGCCGTTAGTTGATGTCACGCCAAATTTTTGTGCATAAGTGAGCTTTCGTGAACCCTTTTGCACCCCCCGAATGGCCTTAAACCGCCTTCTGTCTCAGAGCTTTCGAATGGCTGTGCACCGCGTCGACCAAAGCGCTCACATGCTCGGGCGGGGTGAACTGGCTGATGCCATGACCCAGGTTGAAGATGTGGGTGGGGCCTGTGGTGTTGGGGTCGGTGTGGGGCGTGCCAAAGCTGTCGAGCACACGGTGCACCTCGGTCGCGATCTGTGCAGGTGGCGCAAACAGCACGTTCGGGTCGATGTTGCCTTGCAGCGCCTTGCCAGGGCCGCCGACCTCGCCGCCGACCAAGCGCCGGGCAGTGCCCAGGTTCATGGTCCAGTCCAGACCCAACACTTCGCAATCCAGGTCTTTCATCTCGGGCAGCCACAAACCGCCACCCTTGGTGAACACCAAGCGAGGGATGACCGCGCCATCGTGGCTGCGCTTGAGTTGCGCCAGCACCCGACGGGTGTAAGCCAGGCTGAAGTCTTGGAAAGCGCCGTCGGCCAGCACGCCGCCCCAGCTGTCAAACACCATCACCGCTTGCGCGCCGGCCTCGATTTGGGTGTTGAGGTAGAGCGCCACGGCGTCGGCGTTGATGGCCAGGATGCGGTGCATCAGGTCCGGACGGCTGTACATCAGGCTTTTGACCAAACGGTAATCGTCTGAGCCACCGCCCTCGACCATGTAGCACGCCAGCGTCCAAGGGCTACCGGAAAAGCCTATCAGCGGCACGCGGCCGTTCAGGGCCTTGCGGATGCTGGTGACCGCGTCAAACACGTATTGCAGCTTGTGCATGTCGGGGACGGCCAACTCGGCCACCGCGGCCTCGTCACGCACCACCTTGGCAAATTTGGGGCCTTCGCCCTGCGCGAACGACAGCCCTAAGCCCATGGCGTCGGGCACGGTCAGGATGTCGGAAAACAAAATCGATGCGTCCAGCGCGTAACGGTCCAGCGGCTGCAAGGTGACTTCGGTGGCGTAGTCCACGTTGGTGGCCAGGCCCATGAAGCTGCCGGCGCGGGCGCGGGTGGCGCAGTA
>JBDKLR010000116.1:0-6425 GCA_039795515.1 Pseudomonadota bacterium
GCTCCACCGACAAAGCTTGGTGGTCACCGGCTTGCATCACGGCCACGCCATCGCATACCGAGCCTTTCAACACGCAAGCCGTGCCCACGGTGACGGCGGCCAACACACCAATCGCATCGTGGCAGACATGGGGAATGAAACTACGCGTGGTCAATGCGCCACCATGGACTGGTGGTGCGATCAAGGTCATCTTGGGATAGTTTTTGGTTCGCACATCGCCCAAGCCCATCAACACCGAGACCTGCAAGCGCAAAGCCTCGATGCGGGTCTTGAGTTCGGTGTCGGCATTCATGGCCTCCACCGACTCGTAACCCGTGCGACCGATGTCGGTGGCTTTGAACATGACCAAAGGCATGCCGTTGTCGATGCAAGTGACATCGATGTCAAAAGGTTCAAAGCCCGAGAGTTGTTCGGTGGGTTCGACACGCACACGGTCTTTGACGCGCCCTGTGGGCAGCAAACCGCTGCAAACAGAACCTGCGGTGTCCAAAAATTGGATGGTGATCGGGGCTGCAGTGCCCGGGGCGCCATCAATGCGTGCATCCCCGGTGTCGGCGACAAAACGTTGACCGTCTGGTCCCATCGGTGTTTGCACGGTGATGTCACATTGCATGTCGGTGTTCAAGGTCAACACGCGCAAGGTGGTGGTGTCTGATTGCGCCTGCACCATGCCCGCACTCAGAGCAAAGGGCAGCACTGCGGCCAGCATGTTGCCGCAGTTGGGTGTGGTGTCCACCGTGTCTTTGTCGGGTTGCAACTGCGCGAATAAAAAATCCAAATCCACCCCTGCTGTGCTGCTGGGTCGAACTATGCCCACCTTGCTGGTCAGGGGATGCGCGCCACCCAAGCCATCGATTTGTCGCTTGTCGGGCGAACCCATGATGGACAACAAAACACGGTCACGCGTGACCGTGTCGCTGGGCAGATCGGCTTCTTTGAAGAAGGGACCTTTGGACGTGCCACCACGCAAATACATGCAAGGGATGGCGCGGGGGGGTAAAGGGCTTGAACGCATGAACAGGACCTCAGTACACAAAACGATGGCTGAACATCAAAGCCGGTTCTGCCCATGCAATACACGCGCCTGCCATGGCCAAGCAAGGACCAAACGGCAAAGGTTGACCAGAAGCCAAAGCGCCGCGCCAACGCATCCATACGGCCCCCAAGACACCCAGCAAAGAAGCCAGCAACACCACACCAGGCAAGGCCAACCAACCCAACCAAGCGCCCAATGCGGCCAAGAGTTTGAAGTCGCCCTCGCCCATGCCTTGCTTGCCAGTGATCAGCTTGAAAACCGCTTGCACCAACCACAGCGACAAGTAGCCCGCCACAGCGCCCCACACGCTGTCGTGCAAATGCACGCTGATGAAACCCCATGCAGACAGCAACAGACCGGCCCACAGCAATGGCAAGGTGAGGTTGTCGGGCAACAACATGGTGTCGGCGTCTATCAGCGCCAAAGCCAGCAGCACAGTACCAAAACCCGCCCAGGCAATAGCCGCTGCCGTGAAGCCCCAGTGGGTTGCACAAGCCGCCCACCAGGCTGCCACCGCCAACTCCACCAGGGGATAGCGCCAAGACACTTTGGCATGGCAATGACCACAATGGCCTTTGAGCCAAATGAAACTCAACACAGGCACCAAATCGCGGGCGCGCAAGGGTGTCTTGCAACTGGTGCAATGCGAACCCGGAAAAAACAAATTGAAAACAGGACGCGGTTTGGCTTCGTGGCCTTGAAATTCAGCGACCTCATCTTCCCACTGCTGCTGCAGCATGACGGGTAAACGCCAGATGAGCAGGTTCAAAAAGCTGCCAAATTGCAAACCGAAAAATGCAGCAATCGCGGTCCAGAGCCAAGGATAGGTTTGCAACATGTCCATGGTTCAGGCCTGGTCACGCGCCACACCCAGCAGCTGATCGAGCAAGGTGGGATGGGCTTGCAAATCAGCGGCGGTGCCGCTGTGGATCACACGCCCTTGATCGAGCACCACCGCTTGGTGGCTGATGGACAAGATGGCTTGTGGGTGCTGTTCGACGATGATGGCTGACAAGCCCTCATCGCGCGTGATGCGGGCAATCGCACCCAGCAACTCCTGCACGATGATGGGCGCCAAGCCCTCCAGCGGTTCATCCAACAACAAGAGATGGGGGTTGAGCACCAAGGCACGACCCACGGCCAGCATTTGTTGTTCACCACCCGAGAGTTGGTGGCCCATGTTGTGTTGACGTTCGGCCAAGCGCGGGAACAGCTCGAACACCCGTGCAGGCGTCCACGCGCCCGACCTGGCCACCGCAGTGAGGTTTTCCAACACCGTGAGTGATTTGAAAATATCGCGCTCTTGCGGCACCCATCCCACACCTGCGGCGGCACGCTGGTGCGATGGCAAGGCGTGCAAGGCCACGCCTTTCAAATGAATGCGCCCAGCATGCTGTCGGGTGGCACCGGCAATGGTGTTGATCAAGGTGGTTTTGCCCGTGCCATTGCGCCCGAGCAGGGCCAGTGTTTCGCCTGGGGCCAGCGACAAACTCACCTCGTGCAAGATCACCGCTTCTCCGTAGCCCGCCGTCAAATGATCAATTTGCAATCCCTCAGACATGCTGGTCTCCATGGCCCAAATACACCTCGCGCACCCGAGGGTCGGCGGCCATTTCAGCGGGTGTGCCCTCGGTCAGCACCGCCCCATTGACCAACACCGTCATGCGGTTGGCAAAGCTGAACACCAAGTCCATGTCATGCTCGATCAACACCACGGTGACATCCTCAGGCAATGCAGCCACGGTGCGCAACAATTCGTCGCGCTCCCCAGCAGGCACACCTGCCACGGGTTCGTCCAGCAACAGCACGCTGGGTTCACAAGCCAGGGCGATGGCCATTTCAAGCAATCGCCGCTTGCCGTAGGCCAAGTGCGCCGTGGGTTGGTCCATCACCTCGGTGAGGTGAAATTGCGCCAACAAAGCCTCGCAACGTTGACCGATGCGCGCGTCATGACCCAGGGCATGCCACCAAGCAGCGCCCTGCCCCAAATGTTGAGACACGGTCATGGCCAAGGTTTGCATGGGTGTGAGGCCCTCAAACAATTGGTTGATTTGGAAGGTACGCACCAGGCCACGCCGGACACGTTGGTGTGGCGCCATGTGGCTGATGTCCTCGCCGAGCAAATGGATGCGACCTGCTGTCGGTTCCAACACACCTGTGAGCAAGTTGATCAAGGTGGTCTTGCCTGCGCCATTGGGGCCAATCAAGGCGTGTCTGGCACCTCGCGCCAATTGCAAGCTGACATGGTCGGTGGCGGTGATGCCGCCAAAGCGCTTCACCAAACCTTCACAGGACAAGACGATGTCTGCACTCATGCGCGACGCCCCCAAGTCCATGGGCGGATCAAGCGCTCACGCCCGACCAGCATCAGCAAAACCAGGAACAAACCCAACCAGAATGTCCAATACTGCGGCGTCCATGCAGAAATGACACTGTGCAAACTCTTGAACACCACCGCGCCAATGATGCCGCCCCACAGCCAACCCGTGCCACCAATGACCAGCATCAACAACACATCGGCGGAGCGGTCAAACCCAAACACATCCAACGAAGCAAAGCCTGTGGTTTGCGCTTGCAAGCCTCCCGCCATGCCCGCCAGCGCGGCGGCCAAGGTGTAAACCGACACCAAACGCGCATGCACCGGAATGCCAATGGCTCTGGCACGCAAAGGGTTGTCACGGATGGCTTGCAAGCTGTAACCAAACGGCGCGTGGACCACGCGGCGCAGCAGCAAAAACACCAGCAAGGTGATCAACAACGCATACCAAGCCGCTGTTTGCCCCATCAAATCGAATTCAAAACGACCCAAGACCGGGCCCATGACCACGCCTTGCAGGCCGTCTGCCCCACCAGTCATAAAGTCGAGCTTGTTGGCCAGTTCTTGCAAGATGAGGGCCACGCCCAATGTCACCATCAATCGCGTCAAGTCCGAGCCACGCAACACACCCAGGCTGCACACCAGCCCCAAAACCGCTGACACCACGGTGGCCACAGCCAGTCCCCAGAGTGGATCGGGGTGGATGTGCTTGGCAAACAAAGCCGCGCTGTAAGCACCCATGCCAAAGAAAGCGGCATGTCCCAATGACACGATGCCGCTGTAGCCCAAGATCAAATCGAGCGACATGGCAAACAGCGCAATGATGGTGATCTCGCTGATCAACAAGGCATGCGAAGGCATCGCATAGGGCAAGACCAGCAACAGGGCCCACACCCCAAACTCCCACCAACGGGGCTGGCTCGAAGACCTGAGACGGTGGGACACGCTGTTCATTTGCCACCTCGGACAAACAAGCCTTGGGGACGCCACATGAGGATGATGATCATCAGGCTGTACACAATGAAAGCACCGAGTTTGGGAACGTAGTACTTGCCAGCCACGTCCGCAATACCCAACAGCAGAGCAGCCAGCAGAGGTCCCGTGAGGCCTGAGGTGCCACCGACAGCCACCACGATGAGAAAGTAAATCATGAACTTGAGCGGGAAGATCGGGTCCAGCCCCAGGACCTCGGCACCCAATGCACCGCCCAAACCAGCCAAGCCTGAGCCCACAGCGAAGGTGACCAAAAACACCTTGTTCACATCAATGCCCAGGCCAGCCGCCACGCGTTGGTTGTCCACCGAAGCCCGCAATTGCGAACCAAATCGAGTGCGCACCAGCAAGAGTTGCAAGCCGATGGCCAACAAAGCGCAAACTACAATGATGGCGAGTCGGTAATGGCCCATGCCCAGCGCCCCATCCCAAAGTTCGGTGCGCCCTTTCAAATAGTCGGGCAATTGCACCAACTGCTGGGTGGAGCCGACCACGTAGTCCACCCCCGCCACCGCCATGAATGTCAGGCCGATGGAGAACAACACCTGATCGAGATGGGGCTTGTTGTACATGCGCCGATACAGCGTGACCTCCAGCAGCGCCCCCAACAAAGCGGTGAACACAAAAGCCAGAGGCACACAAACCAAAAAAGGCAGTCCTGCATGCTGCATCAACAACACCGTGGTGTAACCCCCTGCCATGGCAAAAGCACCATGCGCCAGGTTGATGAAATTCATCAACCCCAGCGTGACCGCCAGGCCAATCGCCAGGATGAACAGCAGCATCCCGTAGGCGACACCATCGAACAAAAGGGTCCACATGGCCTGGGCTTACTTGGCTTTGCCGGGGTCTTTCATGTCTTTGATGACATCAAACTCCACGTTGTAGAGTTGCCCATCTTTGCGCTCAACTTTGCGCAAGTAGATGCTGTGCACCACGTCACGGGTTTGGGCGTCGATATAAATTTGTCCACGTGGACTCTCGAAAATTTGACCCTTCATGGCCGCCAAAATAGCTTCACCACCGCCTTGACCACCCTTGGTGGTTTTCAAGGCCTCATAAATGACGCGCATGCCGTCGTATCCACCCACGGCCATGAAATTGGGCCGCAAACCGTTGTTGGCTTTTTTGAATGCCTCGACAAATTTTTTGTTCAAAGCCGATGGATGAGCCGCCGAGTAATGGTGCGACGTGACCACACCCAATGCGCCTTCACCCATGTCATTGAGTTGGTCGTCATCGGTCAAGTCCCCCGTGCCGATGAGTTTGATGCCGGCCTTGTCCATGCCGCGCTCCAAAAATTGCTTCATGACCGCTGCACCTGCGCCAGAGGGCACAAAGACAAACAAAGCATCGGGCTTCAAGTCGCGCACTTTCTGTAAAAAGGGCGCGAAGTCGGGGTTGCGCAAAGGCACGCGCAGGCTGTCCAACACTTGCGCGCCGTTGAGTTGCATGCGCTCTTTGAAATAACGCTCGGCATCGATGCCAGGACCGTAATCGGTGACCAAGGTCACGACGCGCTTGAGGCCGTTTTTGGGAGCCCAGTCGCCCATGGCTACTGCACACTGAGGCAAGGTGAAGCTGGTGCGAACGATGAAAGGCGATGCTTCGGTGATGCTGGAAGTGGCTGCCGCCATGACCACCATGGGTGTTTTGGATTGCGTGGCAATGGGCGCTGTGGCCAAGGCCAACGGGGTGAGACCAAAACCGCTCAGGGCACCCACTTTGTCATTGACCACCAACTCTTGCGCGATGCGTTTGGTCGCGTCCGGCACGCCGCCATCGTCTTTCACAATCAGTTGAATTTGGCGACCTGCCACTTTGTCGCCGTTTTGCGCCATGTACAAGCGGGCGGCCGCTTCGATTTGTTTGCCGGTCGAAGCCGAGGGACCGGTCATGGGCAAGATGAGACCGATTTTGAACACCTCTTGTGCCCCAACGGCAACGCTGCCGCACAGCAACGACAAGGCCATCAAACGAGTGAGGAAACGTGATTTCATGAACAAACTCCGAGGGACAAGAGGAAAGGGATTCTAGGCTTCAGACCAAGGTCTATTCAGGCCTTTCGACGAATGAGAC
>JBDKLR010000117.1:0-8809 GCA_039795515.1 Pseudomonadota bacterium
GCAACACAGCATCGGGGCGGTGTTCCCGTTGGACCAAGTGGTGGCCGCTCACGAGACCGTGGAGGCGGGGCAGACCATTGGCAATGTGGTGTTGGACATCACCGCCTGAGCAGGTGTTTGAGGCTTGTTGCAGTGAAAACCATTGCCATTTTTTTGCACCATCCCACCTGCTCGGCTGATTCGGTCAACGGTGTGATGGCCGCTTTTTCCCCCATGGCCCGCCTCAAAATCTTCACCAAGCAAAAAGTGGCCGACGGGTTTTTCAATGACGTCGATTTGGTGGTGTTTCCCGGTGGCGATGGTGAAGCCACGGCGTTTCGAACCGTGCTCAAACCCAACTTGGCCGATATTCGCTCCTATATGCAGCGCGGCGGCAAGTACCTGGGCATTTGCATGGGCGCGTATTGGGCGGATGCTTACTATTTCAACCTGCTGCAAGGCACGCGCTGTGTGCAGTACATCAAGCGCCCCAAGGCCGATATTCGTTCCTCCTATGGCACCGTGTCCCCGGTCACTTGGATGGGACAGCCCCAGCACATGTACTTTTACGATGGCCCCACCTTCTTGGGCGGCTCGTTTCAAACCATTGCCACCTATGCCAATGGCGACCCCATGGCCATTGTGCAAGGCTCGGTGGGCTTGATCGGTTGTCATCTGGAAAGCCAAGCGCATTGGTACACCAAGAAATACATGCAACCGCACTGGCACCGCAATGAACACCACCCCATGCTGTGGCAATTTGTGGCGAAACACCTGCTGCATTCGCCGCAGATGAATCTGTTCTGAATTCAAAGCGAGAATGCCGGCTTCGCTTGCAAGACAGATTGAAACCTTTTGAAGACTGATTTGTTGCCCGATGGCCGATTGAGTGTCGCGCCGATGATGGACTGGACCGACCGTCACTGCCGGTATTTCCACCGCCTGCTGTCGCGCCATGCCTTGCTCTACACCGAGATGGTCACCACCGGCGCGCTCATGCACGGTGATGTGCCACGCCACCTGGATTTCAACCCCGAAGAGCATCCCGTGGCCCTGCAACTGGGCGGTAGCGAACCCGCCGATCTGGCCAAGGCCGCCAAACTTGGCGCGCAATGGGGTTATCAGGAAATCAACCTCAACTGCGGTTGCCCCTCCGAACGGGTGCAGCGCGGTGCCTTTGGCGCTTGCCTCATGGCCGAACCGCAGTTGGTTGCCGATGGCGTCAAAGCCATGAAAGACGCGGTGGACCTGCCCGTCACGGTGAAACACCGCATCGGCATTGACCGGGGCGAGAGCTATGACTTCGTGCGGGATTTTGTGGGCACTGTGTCCCAAGCGGGTTGCGGGTTGTTCATCGTCCATGCCCGCAACGCTTGGCTGCAGGGCTTGTCGCCCAAAGAGAACCGCGAAATCCCGCCTCTTAAGCCTGAATGGGTGCTGCGCCTCAAGCAGGACTTCCCATCTTTGAAATTTGTCATCAATGGCGGCATCACCAGCTCGGCGCAAATCGCCCAGCACTTGGGCGAACTCGATGGCGTCATGGTGGGTCGCGAGGCCTATCACCGGCCCTGGTTTCTCAGCGAATGGGACGGTTTGATGGGTCATGCCACCGAACCCTTGGAGATGGACCAGGTCGAAGCGCAGATGGTGGACTACATGGGCCGCCAAGCCCGTCTGGGTGTGGGCTGGTTTGCGGTGTCGCGCCACATGCTGGGGCTGCGTCATGGTCAAAAGGGTGCTCGCAAATGGCGTCAAGTTTGGAGCGATCACCGTCTGAAAGACCGGCCCGCTGCCGAAGTGGCTGCTCTGGCCCGAGAGGCCTTGAGCGCATGAGCATGGCCCATTCAGTCCGTTTGGCCGCGGTCGCCATTTGGTGCGTGCCCGCCATGTGGGCCTTCAATTTCATGGTCGCCCGCATGGCACCCGGTGTCATCGAACCCCACGGCTTGGCGCTGGGTCGTTGGGGGATCGTGGCGGTCAGCCTGGGTTGGTGGAGCAGGGCGGAGATATGGCAATTTAGAAGCCACATCCTCCAAGATTGGCGACGTTACCTGGTTTTAAGTATTTTTGGCATGCTGATATGCGGTGCTTGGGTGTATGTTGGGGCTCGAACCTCTTCGGCCATGAACATTTCCCTCATTTACGCGTCCTCGCCGGTGTTCATTTGCTTGGCGGCTGTTTTTTGGCTGAAAGAACGTTTGCGCTGGTGGCAAGCGCTGGGTGTGCTGATCGCCCTGTTGGGCGTGGTGCATGTGGTGGTGCAAGGGCACTGGACCCGGCTGTCAGAGGTGCAATGGGTCGAAGGTGACGCGCTGATACTGCTGGCGGCCTGCAGCTGGGCCGCATTTGCTTTGTTGCAAAAGCGTTGGCCGTCGCCCTTGAGCGGTTTGGCCAGATTGGCGGTGATGGCGTTTTTTGGGTGCTTGGTGGTGCTGCCATTTGTTTGGTGGGAGGCTGGCCTGCCCAGCACCCCGGCTTGGACATGGCAGGCCGCTGTCATGGTGCTGGTGGTGGGTGTGTTTCCGGGCATCTTGGCTTACAGCGTTTACGCCTGGGGCCAACAGCTGCTGGGGGCCAGTCGGGTCAGCATGGTCTTGTACCTGGGTCCTTTGTGGGGCGCGGTGGTGTCTTGGGGGGTGCTGAACGAGCCGCTGGGGTGGCACCATTTGGTCGGGGCATTGCTGATCTTGCCTGGGGTGGCGTTGGCGCAGAAAAGCGAGTGAAGGATCTGTGTGACAGCAAGCGCTTTTTTTAGGCCACAAGCGCTTGTTGAGGTCAAAAGTGCTTGTTGAGGTCAATAGCGCTTGTAGAGGTCAAAAGTGCTTGTCGCCAGCCCCGCAGATAGAACGCCGCTCACCGCAGCAAAGCTGCGACGTTCGCTACGCGTTCCATCTGCGTGTCTGTCGAATAGGGTGATTGGCCAACAGCGATCGCAAGGACCATTCAAAACAGACCCAAGCACCAAGTCTTTTTGAGGCCGGCATGGGGTGCTCGGACGCGTAGCGAGCGTCGCAGCTTTGCTGCGGTGAGCGGCGTTCGAGCATCCCGTGACGGCGAGCAACATGTCAGGTGGCGCTTTGCAAGCTTTTGGCATCCCGTGACGGCGAGCAACATGTCAGGTGGCACTTCGCAAGCTTTTGGCATACCGTGACGGCAGCAAGTAATGAAGGCGTTCAAGCACCGAGAGACTGCAGGAAAAAATGAACTCTATGTGCGCAGTTCTCTGGCCATGTGTTCAATCCGCAATTCCTGGCACCACCTGGCTGAAACCCCCATCCACATAGGTGATTTCCGCAGACACACCAGCCGCCAAGTCCGACAACAAGAAAGCCGCGACATTGCCCACATCCTCGATGGTCACATTGCGGCGAATCGGTGAATTCGCGGCCACCACATCCAAAATCTTGCCAAAACCCTTGATGCCCGAAGCGGCCAAGGTTTTGATTGGACCCGCACTGATGCCATTGGCACGCAGACCACGGCCTTGGCTGCCCAAAGACTCGGCCAAATAACGCACCGAGGCTTCCAAAGACGCCTTGGCCAAGCCCATGGTGTTGTAGTTGGGCACATTGCGCAGCGCCCCCAAATACGAGAGCGTCAGCACCGAGGCGTTGTCATTCAGATGGGGCAACAGCGCCTTGGCCATGGCGGGAAAGCTGTAGGCACTGATGTCATGCGCCACCGCAAAGGCTTCTCGGCTAAGGCCTTCCAAAAAGTCGCCTGCGATCGCCTCGCGCGGCGCAAAGCCAATCGCGTGCACAAAACCATCCAATCGGGGCCAAACAGCCGTGAGTCCGCTGACCAAAGCGGCGATTTGCTCATCGCTGGACACGTCGCAGTCAAACACCAGGTTCGAGCCAAAGTCGGCGGCGAATTCGGTGATGCGTTCCTTGAAACGCTCGCCTTGGTAGCTGAACGCCAGTTCTGCGCCTTGCGCATGGCAGGCCCGGGCAATGCCGTAGGCGATGGATCGGTTGGACAAGACGCCGGTGATCAATAATTTTTTGCCAGCTAAAAACCCTGTTTTTTGTGCCACGTGGAAGCTCCTGAAAAATCTTGCAGAATTGTCGCATGCGAACTTTCTTATTTGGTCTGGCACTGTGCAGCGCTTCCAGCGCTTGGGCGGCCCATGCCTATGCCCAATTTGGCGACATCAAGTACCCCGCTGGGTTCAGGAACTTCAGCTACGTGAACCCGGTGGCCCCCAAAGGCGGCGACATCAGCCTGGTGGCCCCGACGCGCGCATCCAGTTTTGACAAATACAACCCCTTCACCCTCAAAGGCACGGCACCGCCGGGGATCAATGCCTTGATGTTTGAAACCTTGTTGACCGGCAACGCCGAAGAACCCACCACGGCCTATGGCCTGTTGGCCGAAGACGTGACGGTGGCTGCGGACAAGCTGTCGGTGCTTTTCAAACTGCACCCAGAGGCCCGTTTTCACAACGGCGACCCAGTCCTGGCCACCGATGTGAAGCACGCGTTTGACCGCCTCACCAGCAAGGAAGCCGCGCCGCAATTTCGCACCTATTTCAGCGAGGTCAAGGGCGTGACCGTGCTGTCAGAGCGCGAAATCCGTTTTGATTTCAAGCGCGCCAACGCCGAGTTGCCCTTGATCGTGGGGGGCATGCCGATCTTCAGCCACAAATGGGGCGCAGGCAAAGCCTTTGACCAGGTGGTCACCGATGTGCCGATCGCCTCGGGCCCTTACAAATTGGGCAAAACCGACTTCGGCAAAGACATCCAATACGTGCGCAACCCCGAGTACTGGGCCAAAAATCTGGGCGTGCGTCGCGGCATGTTCAATTTCGACCGCATCACTTACAAGCTCTACAAAGACAGCACCGCCCAGTTCGAGGCGTTCAAAGCGGGTGAATTCGATTACATCCAGGCCTTTGTGGCACGCGAATGGGCCCGCGCCTACAAGGGCAAGTTGTTTGACAACGGCACGCTGATCAAACAAGAACTGCAACACGGCAATGCCGGCGACTTCCAGGGCTTCATGTTCAACACCCGCTTGCCCAAGTTCCAGGACAAACGGGTGCGCCAAGCCATCGGTCTGGCTATGGACTACGAGTGGATGAACCGCCAGTTGTTTTACCTGGCCTACACCCGGGTGCGTGGATATTTTGTGGGCAGCGATTTTGAAGCCAAGGGCTTGCCCGCGCCCGATGAATTGGCGTTGCTCGAACCTTTGCGCGACAAACTGTCGCCCGAGGTGTTGAGCCAAAACGTGCCTTTGCCGCCTGTCACCAGCCTCGACCCGGCTTCGGGCGAGACCTTGCGCGACCATTTGCGTTTGGCGCGCGACCTGTTGGCGCAAGCCGGGTGGACCTACCGCGACGGCGCTTTGCGCAACGCCAAAGGCGAGGCCTTCACGCTGGAATTTTTGGACAACTCGGGCTCCATGGGACGGGTGGTCACGCCTTACGCGAAAAACTTGGAAAAACTGGGGTTCAAGGTGAATTACAAGGTGGTGGACTTTGCGGTGCTGCAAAAGCGCATGGACGTGTTCGACTTCGAGCTCATCAGCAACCGCATTGGCGGCAGCGAAGCCCCGGGCACCGAATTGCTGGAGCGTTTTGGCTCCAAGTCCGCCGACACCGAAGGGTCGAGCAATGTCATAGGCGTGAAAGACCCTGCAGTGGATGCTTTGCTGGACAAAGCGGTGGCGGCGCAAACCCGCCCGCAACTGGTGGCCGCATTGAAAGCGTTGGACCGGGTGCTGCGCCACGGGCACTACAGCGTGCCCCATTGGTATGGCAGCTTGCACCGCGTGGCCTGGCGGGCCGGGCGCTTTGAGCGGCCCAATGTGACCCCACGCTATTACCAACCAGAAACCTGGATCACCTCGACCTGGTGGGCCAGCACCAACAACTTGGTGGGGGAGCGCTGACATGTTTGTTTACATCTTGAAGCGTTTGCTGCTGATGATCCCCACCTTGTTTGGGATTTTGTTGCTGACATTCGTGGTCATCCAGTTTGTGCCAGGCGGCCCTGTCGAGCAAATGGTCTCGCAGTTGCAAGGCCGTGACAGCGGCGGCGAGGGTGCCGCCGCCAGCGGGGCAGGTTACCGGGGGCGTCAAGGGGTGGACGCCGCCCGCATTGAAGAAATCAAGCAACTCTATGGCTTTGACAAGCCGCCGTTGGAGCGCTTTGTGCAAATGCTTCAACAGTTCGCCCGCTTCGATTTGGGCAAGAGTTTTTTTTATCCCAAGGATGTCTGGCAGTTGGTGAAAGAAAAACTGCCGGTGTCCATCAGTTTGGGCTTGTGGACTTTCTTCCTGAGCTACCTGGTGTCGGTGCCTTTGGGCATCGCCAAAGCGGTGCGTGCAGGCACGCGCTTTGACACCCTCACCAGTGTGGTGGTGCTGGTCGGTTATGCGATACCTGGCTTTGTGCTGGGGGTGGCTTTGTTGGTGGTGTTCGGTGGTCAGTTGCAATGGTTCCCCCTGCGCGGCCTGACCTCCAGCAATTGGGACACCCTGAGCGCTGGCGCCAAGGTGGTGGACTATCTCTGGCACATCGCCATGCCGATCACCGCCAGTGTGCTGGGTGCTTTCGCGGTCACCACCATGCTGACCAAAAACGCCTTCCTCGAAGAAATTGGCAAGCAATACGTGCTGACCGCCCGCGCCAAAGGCCTGTCTGAGCGCAGCGTGTTGTGGAAGCATGTGATGCGCAACGCGCTCATTCCCTTGGTCACCGGCTTTCCGGCCGCGTTCATTGGTGCTTTTTTCACCGGCTCCTTGTTGATCGAAACCTTGTTCTCCCTCGATGGTCTGGGCCTCTTGAGTTATGAGAGCGTGATGCGCCGCGATTACCCGGTGGTGCTGGGCACCTTGTATTTGTTCACCCTGATGGGCTTGGTCACCAAGTTGATCAGCGATCTTTGCTATGCGTGGGTTGATCCGCGTGTGAAATTCGATTGAGCGCCATGAACACCGTGTCTTTGTCTCCTTCCGCATTGGCTTGGCGTCGGTTCAAACGCAACCGCATGGGCTTTGTCAGCTTGATCTTGTTTGTGCTGTTGTTTTTTGTGAGCTTGGCCTCTGAACTGGTGTCCAACGACAAACCATTGCTGGTCAGTTACCAAGGCGAGTTGTATGTGCCCGTGTTCAAGAACCCGCCCGAAACCGCATTTGGCGGGGACTTCGCCACACCCACCGATTACTTCGACCCCTTCATCCGCCAGCAACTCGCCAAACCCGGCAATTGGGCGGTGTTTCCACCCAATCCCTACCACCACAGCACCTTGAATTACTTCGCCAAGGAGCCCAACCCGGCACCGCCTTCCAGCGACAACTGGCTGGGCACAGACGACCGTGGCCGCGACCTGTTGGCGCGTTTGCTTTATGGCTTTCGGGTGTCGGTTTTGTTTGCCTTGGCGCTCACCATCACCGGCACCGTGCTGGGCGTGGTGACGGGTGCCATCCAAGGCTTTTTCGCGGGCAAGATCGACTTGGCGTTTCAGCGCTTCATCGAGATTTGGGGTGCCATGCCCGAGTTGTACCTCCTGATCATCTTCTCGGCGGTGTTCGAGCCCAGCGTGAGCTTGTTGCTGATATTGCTCAGCCTGTTTGGCTGGATGGGCTTGTCGGACTATGTGCGGGCTGAGTTTTTGCGCAACCGCCAACTGGACTACGTGCGCGCCGCCCGCGCCTTGGGGCTGTCCAACTGGGCCATCATTTGGCGTCATGTGCTGCCCAACAGCATGACCCCGGTGGTCACGTTTTTGCCATTTCGCATGAGCGCGGCCATTTTGGCCCTGACCAGCCTGGACTTTTTGGGCCTCGGTGTGCCCCCCGGCACGCCCAGTTTGGGTGAACTGCTGTCGCAAGGCAAAAACAACATCGATGCCTGGTGGATTTCCATCTCCACCTTTGGCGTGCTGGTGATCACCTTGCTCTTGCTGACCTTCATGGGTGACGCGTTACGAGACGCCTTGGATCCCCGCAAATTGGCGCAGGAGCCCCGACCATGAGTCCATTGCTCAAGGTGCACAACTTGCACATGTCTTTCCAGGGGCGCGAGGTGGTGCATGGTGTGTCCTTCACCATGCAAGCGGGCGAAAAATTGGCCTTGGTGGGCGAATCAGGCTCGGGCAAAACCGTCACCGCGCTGAGTCTGTTGGGCCTGGCCAGAGGGGCTTGGGTGCGCGGCGAAGCCTTGTTTGAAGGCCGCGATTTGCTGCACATGGGCGAAGCGGATTTGCGCGAGGTTCGCGGCAGCGAGATCGCCATGGTGTTCCAAGAACCCATGACCGCGCTCAACCCCTTGTTCACCATTGGCGACCAAATTGCCGAGGTGTTGACTCTCAAGAAAGGACTGTCCCGCAAAGACGCTTGGCAACGCGCCATCGCCTTGCTGACCGACACCGGCATTCCCGAACCTGAGCGCCGGGTCCACAGCTACCCGCACCAACTCTCCGGTGGCCAACGCCAGCGCGCCATGATCGCCATGGCTTTGGCCGGTGAGCCCAAGTTGCTGTTGGCCGACGAACCGACCACCGCGCTGGATGTGTCCTTGCGCAGCCAAATCTTGGATTTGCTCGACAGCCTGCAGGTGAAGCACGGCATGGCGGTGCTGTTGATCACCCATGACTTGAACATGGTGCGGCGTTTCGCCAACCGGGTGGTGGTGATGGAAAGCGGTTTGGTGGTCGAGCACGGCGAGGTGAGCACGGTGTTGAGCCACCCGCAACACCCCTACACCCGGCGTTTGGTGGAAAGCCAGCCCGAGCGCAATGTGTTCGAGCCGGTTTCCAACGCGCCTGTGCTGGTGCAAGCCCAAGGCCTGCGTGTCAGCTACCCCGTCGCCCGTGGCGGCTG
>JBDKLR010000118.1:0-28582 GCA_039795515.1 Pseudomonadota bacterium
CGGCTGGCGGTTTTGATGGCGTTGCCCGTGCCCGCGCAATTGACCAAGATGCGTTCTTGGCCATGGGCGGCACGCGCTTTGGCAAAGGCCGCGTCCACTTGTTCTTCCGAGGTGACATCCACTTGGCAAAACACGCCGCCGATCTCGGCAGCCAAGGCCTCGCCCAGCGCCGCATTCAAATCGAACAAAGCCAATTTGACGCCGTGGCTGGCCAAGCGCCGCGCGGTGGCTGCGCCCAAGCCAGAAGCACCCCCGGTGACGATGGCTGGTGTTTGTGCATTCAGTTTCAAGGCTGTCTCCTGTTTCAATTGTTTTGGGGCCCGAAGGCTCAAGCTTAAGGGATGGCCATCTGCTAACCTCTGCCGCACCTTTCACACCGTTTTGGAGTCCCCATGCGCTTGTTCAACCCTACCCGAGGCCGTCGCGCCTGTCTGAGCGCGCTGACCAGCGCCTTGCTGCTGGGCAGCCTGGCCACCTGGGCCGCCGACATCCCCACCGCTTCACCCGCCTCCAAAGTCTTGTCGGCCGAGCGCTTGGCCCGCATTCGCCCGGTCATCCAAGCTGAAATAGACGCCCAGCAAATGCCTGGTGCCGTCGTGGTGGTGGCGCGCAATGGCGCGGTGGTTTACCAAGACGCGATTGGTGTCAAGCGCGACGCCATCTTCCGTGCCTATTCCATGACCAAACCCATGACCTCGGTGTTGGCCATGATGATGGTGGAAGAAGGCCAATTGCAACTCGCCGACCCGGTGTCCAAGTTCTTGCCCGGGTTTGGACAAATGCAAGTGATGGCCAACCCCGCCGATCCGACCAGCACCACCGTGCCAGCTGCGCGTCCCATCTTGGTGCACGACTTGTTGCGCCACACTTCGGGCCTGACCTATGGCGAGTTCACCCGTTCGCCCGCGATGCGCAACGCCTACATCAATGCAGGTTTGTTTTCCAACGATGTGCCCTCGGTGTGGATCACATTGACACCCGAGCAGCAAGTGGCCGCCTTTGCCAAAGCGCCTTTGCAATGGCAACCCGGCAGCACCTGGGAGTACAGCCTGTCCACCGATTTGCTGGGTCGTGTGCTTGAAGCCGTGGGCAAAAAACCGCTGGGCGTGATGCTCGATGAGCGCCTGATCAAACCGCTGGGCATGAAAGACACCTCGTTTGTGGTGCCCGCAGACAAACGCCAACGCATCGCCGAGCCTTTGGCGATCGACCCCTTGACGAAAAAACCCATGTCTCCTGTGTTGGACGTGACCAAGGTGCAAGGCAATGACGCGGGCGGCGCTGGTTTGGTGACCACCGCCGACGATTACCTGCGGTTTTGCCAAATGCTGCTGAACAACGGCACGCTGGACGGCCGCCGCTACCTGAGCCGCACCACCGTGGCCTTGATGACCTCGGACCATTTGGGCCCCAAAGTGGCCACGCCTTTGCAACCCGGCGAATTGCTCATGGGTGTGCAGGGCTACACCTTTGGTTTGGGCTTCATGGTGCGCCAAGGCCAGGGCATGGCCAGCGTGCCCGGCTCTGAAGGCGACTACGCCTGGGCCGGTGCAGGCGGCACCTTCTTTTGGATCGACCCCAAAGAACAGGTCATTGGTTTGATGATGGCGCAGACCCCTGGCCCGATTCGACAGTACTACCGCCGCATGATCAAGCAACTGGTTTACCAAGCGTTGGAGTAAAGCATGAGCATCTTGCGTGTGGCGTCGCTGTCCTTCCCATGGCAGACCATCGACCCCTTTTTGTTTTGTGTGCACCACCTGGACCATTACCCCGCAGGCAATGCGCAGATGGGCCCCGCCGCATCTTTGGCAGGTCGGCAAATGGGCAGCGACTTTGGCAACAAAGACGGCTGGAGCATGTACCACGGGCACACCATCCCTGGTTTTCCATCGCATCCGCACAGAGGGTTCGAAACCGTCACCATCGTGCGCCAAGGCCGCATCGACCACTCGGACTCCCTGGGTGCCACCGCGCGTTTTGGCGATGGCGATGTGCAATGGTTGACGGCGGGCAAAGGCATCGTGCATTGCGAGATGTTCCCCCTGCGGCACACGGACCAAGCCAACACCTGCGAGTTGTTTCAAATTTGGCTCAACCTGCCCGCCAAAAACAAGATGTGCGAACCGCACTTCACCATGTTTTGGCGTGAGCAGATCCAAACGGTGAACCACCTTGACGCCGCTGGCCACGCCACCGAAGTGTTGGTGGTGGCTGGTCATTTGGACGACGCCAAAGGCCTGCCCCCGCCGCCCCATTCTTGGGCCAGCCAAGAGGGCTCGGATTTGGCCATCTGGACCATCCGCATGCACCCCGGCGCCACATGGACCTTGCCCGCCGCCCAAGCAGGCACACGGCGACAGCTCTATTATTTTCAAGGGCAGTCCCTGCAAATGGCGGGACAAACCATTCCGCATCGTTCGGTGGTGGAGGTGCGCGCGCAAGACGACCTGCTGCTGATCAACCAGGGCACCGATGTGGTGGAACTGCTGATGTTGCAAGGCCGCCCCATCGCCGAGCCTGTGGCGCAATACGGCCCGTTTGTGATGAACACCCAAGCGGAGATTCACCAGGCCTTTGAGGACTACCGCCGCACCGAATTTGGCGGCTGGCCTTGGGGCGCCTCCGACCCGGTGCACCCGCGCGAGGCGGGTCGATTTGCCCGCCACGCGGATGGCCGCGTGGAGCACCGCGACACACCCGAGGTGGGCGCTTGAACCACGACAACCTGGGGCGCATCGACCACGAGGTGCAAGGTCATGTGTTGGTCATCACGATCAACCGACCGGCCAAGCGCAACGGTTTCACGCCCCACATGCTGTCCCAACTTGCCAAGGCTTACAGCCTGCTGGAGGACGACCCCGCTCTGCGCGTGGGCCTGCTGTGCGCCGCTGGTGCGCATTTCACCGCAGGGCTGGACTTGCCCACTTTTGCGGGCCTGATGCAGCGCGGCGAACACGCGGTGCAGGCCGGTGACGTCGACCCCTTGGACCTGGGGACCCCGGGCTTGCGCCGCCGCAGCAAACCCCTGGTGGTGGCGGTCCAGGGCATCACCTTCACCCTGGGCATCGAGTTGATGTTGGCGGCAGACATCGTCGTGGCCGCTGACAACTGCCGCTTTTCTCAACTCGAGGTCAAGCGCGGCATCATGGCCACAGGGGGTGCCACCTTGCGCATGGCCGAACGCGCTGGCGCAGGCAACGCCCTGTTGCATCTGCTGACCGGGGATGAATTTGATGCCGCAGAAGCACTGCGTTTGCACTTTGTCCAAAAGGTGGTGCCTGCAGGCACCGAATGGACACAGGCCATGGCCATCGCCCAGACCATTGCCACCCAAGCGCCTCTGGCCGTGGTGGCCACACGACAGTCTGTGCGCCAAGCCATCGAGGAAGGCCCCATGGCAGCGCGCGCTGCGTTTGACGAGGTTCAGCAACGACTCGCCAACAGCGCCGATGCGGCCGAGGGCGTGCGGTCGTTCACAGAGAAGAGAAACGCGGTGTTCAAAGGCCGTTGACTGGCAGCGAGTCAACCCGGGTGCCAGTCTGGGAAGGTTTATTCAGCCGGTGGCACGTCTTTTTTGTTGTTGCGCACTTTGTAGGCGTTTTCCCGCTGAATACGGATGACCATGAAGGTGCAGTCGCGCCGTAATTCGCCGTTTTTGATTTGGTCGCAAAACGTTCCACTGCCGGCAAACGAGGCTTTGCAAAAGTTCTTCTGGTCTTCCTCTTTTTTCAGCGTGCAAGAACTCAAGTCCTCGGCGAAAACAGAAGTGGAAAACAGCATCAAGGTGGCAAAAATGAATGTGGTCACGAGGTGCATTCAGGGTGGTGGACACCGCTTTATACAGAGCAATGCCAGCGTCCACCCACAAAAACCCATGAAAAATGCCGGCCAGCCATTGTGGACTGGCCCTTCATGCGCCTTGTTCAGTCCAGCTTGTAATAGTCTGAAATGACCTTCCATTTGCCATCTTGGATTTGCGCCAAACGGCTGCGGTTTGAGCCCAGGTGCTTGGTGGGCGAGAACTTGGCCTCCGGACCGCCGAAGAAATCGGTGGGGATGGTCATGGAATCCATCGCCGTGATGAAGGTGTCGGTGGTCAGGTTGGGGCCGGCTTTTTGGGCGGCGCGAATGAAGGCATCCAAGATGTTGTAGCCGTAGACAGAAAACACCGTGGGGTCTTCGTTGAACTTGGTTTTGTACTTGTTGGCCCAGAAGCTGATGGGTTTGGAGGCCTCATCGAGGTATGGATGGGGCACGGTCATGGTGGCGTAAAACCCATCGGCCGCCTTGCCACCCAATTTGTGAATCAAGTCGCTGTACGCCGCGCTGGAGCCCAAAAAGATGGGGTTGAAACCTGTTTTTCGGGCCTCGGCCATGGTGCCCACGGTTTCGCGAATGATGGTGCCCATCATCACCAACTCGCAACCAGCCGACTTCATGCGCGCCACTTGCGAGGAAAAATCGGTGGCACCGCGCTTGAAGGTGGTCTTTTCAACAAACTCCATGTTGAGGGTTTTCAAACCCGCTTCAGCGCCACGGAACACCTCCAAACCAAACTCGTCGTCTTGGTAAATCGCGCACACCTTGCTGAGCTTTTTCTCTTTCACCATCGCGGGAATGGACGCGCGCATTTGGTCAAAGTAAGTGGCGAACATGGCGTACTTCAAACGGTTGAAGGGCTCGTACATCTCGCGTGCCGCTGTCACCGGCAGGAAGTTGATGATGTTTTTTTCAAACTGCACGGGCATGGCGGCGTTGTTTTGGGCGGTGCCAATGTGACCGGCCATGATGAAAATCTTGTCTTGATTGACCAATTTTTGAGCGGCCAGCACCGCGCGTTTGGGGTCATAGCCCGAATCCTCGGTGACCAAGCGAAGCTTGCGACCGTGCAAACTGCCCTGCTCGTTCAGTTCGTCAATGCGCAGTTGCATGCCATTGCGCACCGCTTTGCCATAGCCCGCCAAAGGGCCTGACAAATCTTGGATGGTGCCGATGGTGATCTCGGTTTTGCTCACGCCTTGTTGCTGGGCAAACACGCTGCCTGTGGCCATGGCCAACAGCAGCAAAGTGGATTTCAGTTTCATCAAAGGTCTCCTCGGTGTGACTAGGGGTCAGGGTGAACGGTACATGGCTTCAATCGTCTCGCTGTACTTTTGCTCGACAAATTTGCGCTTGAGCTTCATGGTCGGCGTGAGTTCATCGTCTTCAGCCGTGAGTTGGGTGTCGAGCAAGTGGAATTGCTTGATTTGCTCCACCCGTGCAAATTTGCGGTTGACCTTGTCGATCTCGCTTTGAATCAAGGCCTGCACCTCGGCGGCGCGGGTCAAGCTGGCGTAATTGGAAAACGGCACGTCGCGGTCTTGCGCAAACTTTTCCACGTTTTCCAAGTCGATCATGATGATCACGGTGAGGTAAGCGCGACGGTCGCCAATCACCACGGCGTCGGTCACATAGGGCGAAAACTTCAACTCGTTTTCCCACTCGCTGGGCGTGATGTTCTTCCCGCCCGCCGTGATGATGATGTCTTTCATGCGGTCGGTGATACGGAAATAACCCTCGCTGTCCACACTGCCCACATCGCCGGTGTGCAACCAACCTTGGGCGTCCACGGTTTCAGCGGTCTTCTCAGGTTGGTTGAGGTACCCCATGAACACGTTGGGGCCGCGAATCAGCAGTTCTTGGGTGTGGGGATCGACCATCACCTCGTTGTAGGGGCAAGCAACGCCGATGCTGCCGAGTTTGATGCGCCCGGCTGGCATGGCGGTGGAGCCTCCACAAGACTCGGTCTGACCCCAGACTTCCAACATGGGCAAACCCAAGGCCAAATACCAGCGGACCAAATCCGGCGAAATCGGTGCAGCCCCGGTGACCAAAATACGCGCGCGCTGGATGCCCATCATGCGCCGCACATTGTTCAAGGCCAGCAGATTGGCGATGTGAAAAGCCACTTTCAACCACCAAGGGACGCTTTGCTGTGCGAGCACCTTGTCGCTGACCGCATGGCCAATGCCCAAGCATTGTTTGTAAATCCATTGCTGAAACGCGCCTGCTTCGGCAATCGCAATGGTCACCGCCGAGTAAAACTTTTCCCAAACACGGGGCACGGCGGTGAAGGTGGTGGGCGCGATTTCACGCACGTTTTCAGGCACGGTATCGGGGTTTTCCACAAAATTGAAAACGGTGCCGGTGTAGATCGAAAAGTACTGCCCGCCCAAGCGCTCGGCCACATGGCACAGCGGCAAGAACAACATGCGTTCGTCGGTTTCGTCTTGGCGTAGCACCTGGTTGTAGCCATGCACGATGTAAACCAAGGCTGCGTGGCTGTGCATGGCACCTTTGGGTTTGCCGGTGGTGCCCGAGGTGTAAATGAGGATGGCGAGGTCGTTGGGACCGCGACTGCGCAAGCGTTGTTCAAACACGCCAGGGTGATTGGCATCATGTGCTGCACCGATCTCGCGCAGCCTGTCCAGGCTGATGACCATGGGGTCGTTGTAGCGGGTCAGACCTTCCATGTCCATCACGACGATCAACTGGAGCTTGGGCAGTTGTTCGCTCGCCATTAAGGCCTTGTCCAGCTGCTCCTCGTCCTCCACAAACAACACCGTGGTGCTGGAGTCCTCGCAAAGGTATTGCACTTGCGAAGCCGAGTCGGTGGGGTAAATGCCGTTGGACACACCGCCAGCGCTCAACACCGCCATGTCGGCCAAGACCCACTCCAAGCGGGTGTTGGCCAAAACAGAGGCACAGTCCCCTGGTTGAAAGCCCTGCGCCGCCAAGCCCATGGCGATTTGACGGACCGCATCCCCTGTCTCATGCCAAGTCCAGCCACGCCAAATGCCGAGTTTTTTCTCGCGCATCATCAAACGCGGCCCCCGCTGTGCCACTGCATTCCAAAACACCTCGACCATGGTGTCGCCCGGCATCACCACTTGGGTGCTGCCTTGTGCATGGGCGGTGTTCCACAGTTGGCTCATGTCATCTCCAAGTCTTTTTCTTTTTCCAGCGACGTTCGTCGCGGGCACCCGCCTCTTTCAGGCCCAGGTAAAACTCTTTGATGTCGTCTTTTTCGCGCAGTCGCTCGCAGGTATCCTCCATGACGATACGCCCTGACTCCAACACAAAACCATGATCAGCCACATTCAAAGCCATGTTGGCGTTTTGCTCCACCAACAAAATGGTCGTGCCACGTTCTCGGTTGATGCGCACCACGATTTCAAAAATCTCTTGCGTGAGCTTGGGTGACAAGCCCAAGCTGGGTTCGTCCAACAACATCATCTCGGGCTGGCTCATCAAGGCGCGGGAAATGGCCAACATTTGCTGCTGCCCGCCCGACAACAAACCGGCGTCTTGATTGGCCCGTTCGCGCAGGATGGGAAAGTAGCTGAAGACCAACTCGATGTCACGCGCAATCGCGTCCCGATCGGGTCGGGTGTAAGCACCCATCAACAAGTTGTCCTTGACCGACAACAGCGGAAACACCTCGCGACCTTCAGGCACATGCACCAAACCGCGTTGCACGATGTGCGCCGGATCCATGGCGGTGATGTTTTCCCCTTTGAAAGTCACACTGCCTTTGCGCGGATCGATGATGCCCGAGATGGTTTTCAAAATGGTGGTTTTGCCCGCACCATTCGAACCCAAGACAGCGGCAATTTGCCCGCGCTGCACATTCAAACTCACCCCTCGGATGGCGCGCACAGGCCCATAAGCACTCTCCACGTTGTTGAGTTGCAGCAGCTGATCCATGGTGTCAGGCCTTTCGCCGCAAATCGGCTGCATCAAAACGGCCACCCAAATAGGCCTCGACCACAGCCGGATGGGCTTGCACCTCGGCGGGCTGTCCCATGGCCAAGACCTCCCCTTGGTTCATGGCCAGCACACGTGTGCTGACCTTGGACACCAAGCTCATGTCGTGTTCCACCATCAACACTGTGATGCCCAGATCGTGTTGGATGTCTTGAATCCAAAACGCCATGTCGGCGGTTTCTTCCACGTTCAAGCCCGAGGAGGGTTCGTCCAGCAACAACAATTCCGGCTCGGTGCACAAGGCCCGCGCCAACTCGACCACTTTGCGCACACCATAGGGCAAGCCTGCCACCAAGGTGTCGCGGTAATGTTGCAAATCCAAGAAATCGATCACCTCTTCCACCTTGTGCCGCGTGGCGCGCTCGGCTTGGCGAACACCAGGGGTGAAAAACAACTGGCTCCAAAACCCCATGCGGTTGTGGACATGCCGACCGATCAACAGGTTTTGCAACACCGTGGCGTGTTCAAAGAGCTCGATGTTTTGAAAGGTGCGGGCAATGCCCATGCCCGCCACCGCATGCGGGGCCATGTCGGTCAAACGCTGGCCTTGGTAGTCGATGTGGCCCGACGTGGGTGTGTAGATGCGGCTGATCAGATTGAAGACGGTGGTTTTGCCTGCACCGTTGGGGCCAATGAGGGTGAACACCTCGCCCTTGCGCACATCAAAGCTGACCCCATTGACCGCCAGCACGCCACCAAAGCGAACCGTCAAATCGTGGGCGCTGAGAAGAATGTCGCTCATTTGAGTCGGTCCGATTTTTGAAAGCTTTTTTGCCGCTTGAACATGCCTCGCCTGTAAAAAGGAAACAGCTCAAACCAAGTGCGCACTTTGAGCCACCGGCCATACAGACCCATGGGCTCGAACATGACAAAGCCAATAAGCACCAAACCATAGACCACCGCTTGCAAGCCTGGCGCCTGGCCAATGAAGGTGGGCAAAAAATCTTTGCCCAAGGTGATGAGTTGGGGCATGGTGATCAAAAAAATCGCACCCAAAAACGCACCGTGCACCGAACCCAAACCACCAATGACCACCATCAGCAGCAAGTCCACCGATTGCAAGATGCCAAATTGATCCGGGCTGATGAATTGCATTTTGTGGGCGTACAGAGAGCCGCCCACACCGGCCAAAGCCGAGGACAGCATGAAGGACAGCGTTTTGTAGCGGGCCAAATGAATGCCCATGCTTTGCGCTGATATTTCAGAGTCGCGAATCGCCACAAATGCGCGACCCGTTGGACTGCGCAGCAAATTCAGCACCGCCAGGGTGCTGAGCACCGCCAGCACCAGGCACACGGCGTAAAACTTTTCCGCGCTGTCCGCTTTCCAGCCCAGCATTTGGATGGTTTTGACATGCATGCCGGCATTGCCACCCGTCACGCTCTCCCAACGCGCCAAGCCTTCTTCGACGATGAAACCAAAAGACAAGGTGGCAATGCCCAGGTAAATGCCTTTGACACGCAACGCGGGCAAGCCCACCACCGCTCCGACCAAGGCGGACAACCCGGCGCTGACCATGACACTGACAGGGAATGAAACACCTTGGCTGGACATGACGGCAGCCACATAAGCACCCACCCCCATGAAGGCGGCATGGCCAATCGAAAACAAGCCGGTGAAACCAGCCAGCAACATGAGGCCCAAACCCACAATGCCGTAGATCAAGACAAAGATGAGTTGTGCCAACCAATACTCTTCCAACAACCAAGGCGCGGCGCACAACAACACCAACAACAGGCCATAAGCCCAAACATGGCCACTGTGTTTGGCCAGGTTGATGTCTTGGTCGTAACCGGTTTTGAAAATGAATCGCATGGGTCAGACCTTTTTGCGCAGCTTTTCGCCGAACAAGCCATTGGGTTTGAACACCAGCATCAGCAACACGACCACATAGGCCGCCACGTCTTTGAAACCCTCGGGCAACCAAAAGCCCGCCATGGCCTCGACCACCCCAATGATGATGCCGCCCACGATGGCGCCAGGCAAACTGCCAAAGCCACCCACCACCGCAGCGGGAAAAGCTTTCAGCCCAATGAAACCCATGTTGGCGTGCACAAAAGTGATTGGGGCCAACAGCAAGCCGGCAATCGCCGCGACGGCGGCGGCCAAGGCCCAGACCATGCTGTTCAAACGCTTGACGGGTATACCCATGTAGTAAGCCGCCAATTGGTTTTGCGAGGTGGCCTGCATGGCTATGCCCACCCGTGAATACTTGAACACCGCATACAACAAGGCACACAAGACGGCGGTGCTGCCTATCACCACCAACTGCGTGGCACCCAACACCACACCGCCCCAAACCACAGACATGTCTTTGTAGGGCACTTCAAATGTGTGGGTTTCAGTGCCAATGTCGGGAATCATGGTGATCAAGCCCCGAATGACATAGCCAATGCCGATCGTCAACATGACAATGGCGAATGCCGGTTCGCCCAACACCGGGTTGATGACGGCACGTTCGATCAACCAACCCATGCAAGCCATGGCCAGCATGGAGGCCACCACGGCCAAGGCAAAAGGCCACTTCAAATAACTGACCAAGGCCAAGCCGCAAAAGGCCCCCAGCATCATCAATTCACCTTGCGCAAAGCTCACGGTCTCGGTGGCTTTGTAAATCAGGACGAAGCCGAGCGCGATCAGGCCATAGATGCAGCCTTGTGCGATGCCACTCAAAATCACCTGAAGTTCTTGCATGCGATTCACTCTATCACTGCTTCTACATGCGAGGGGAAACCCTAGGCATTCAGCTTATATGCTTGGCACTCATTGACGAAAAAGGATTGCAGATGCGCTCATTCATTGCCACAACATGTCTTTGGGGTCTCGTCATGCCTTTGGCCCATGCGGGCTTGGCATTGGTCGGCGAGACCAAAGAGTCCATCATCTACATCAATCTGGATGCTGCGGAAAAAAACGGGGCGATCATCAAAGCCGAAGGTTCGCAAGACTTTCACCAACAACAAACGGCGACTGGGCAGCAGTATTTGTCCGCCAAATTCATTCACGAATTCGATTGCGAGAAAAAACAAGCCCGGCAACTGAGCTTGAGCACCTACCCCGAGAACATGGCCAATGGCGGTGTGTTGCAAACGGACAATGAGGCCAAGCCTTGGGCGGCGCCTATTGCGGGCAGTGCGGTGGAGATGATGTGGAAAAAAGCGTGTGTCAAGCCGTGAAACTGACCGCGATTTGACCCAAAGCACCAAAGTCCGCCAACATTTCATCGCCTTCATTCACGGGCACCGGCACCACACAAGTACCAGTGATGACGGTGTCGCCCTGTTTCAAGTGCAAGCCGTTTGAAATCAATTCATTGGCCAGCCAGGTGAGCGCCAAGCGCGGGTCGCCCAACACATTGGCCCCCACCCCGTTGGCCACAACCACGTCCTGTCGCCGCACCTGCACCTCGTGCAACTGCAGGGCTTTGCTGCGCCACGCGGTGGTCACCTCGGGCCCGATGAGCACATGACCGGCACAAGCAAAATCGGCAATCAGCGAGGCCTCGCCCACATGCTCAAAGTCCTGGTAGCGCGAGTTGGGAATTTCAATCGCCAAATGCAAGGCATCCACGCGGGCCATCACCTCGTCTTGTGACCACACATGCGCGCCAGCTTGCAGGTCTTGACCGATGCGGAATGCAAACTCGGCCTCCATGACCCGCATGACATTGCCTCGCAAGGACACGTGGGCACCAGGCGGCAAACGCCTGGCGTTGAGCAAGCGCCCCGCCAAAGGACCCGACACACCGATGTGCTTTTGCCCCGCCAAACTGGTGGCCGCAATCTTCCATCCATAAGTGCTGTCCTGTGTGGCGTTGAATAAAGCTTGTTGAACTTGGTAACCCTCAGCACGCGTTTGAGGGCGATGCGCTGGATCCAAGCCATGCAACTGCTGGAAGTTCAACCAAACGGGCAAGAGCTGACCAGCGGCTTGTTGGTGAAGGACTGACATTGGGGACCCCTATCGAATTCATTACACTGGTTTTACAACAATTCATTTGAGATCTGGATGAACAAATTTTTTTTCGAACCATGGCGCGTCAAACAAGACAGCGGCTTTGACCTGGAAACCACCAGCACGCTTCCCCTCGATGAGGAGGATGTAGACACTGAAAAACAGGACATGAAAACCTTGTTTGAAAAGCTCAGCAAGCTGCAAACCACTTTGTATGCCGGTAAAACGCGAGGCCTCTTGTTGGTCCTGCAAGGCATGGACACATCAGGCAAAGACGGGGTGATTCGCCATGTGTTTTCACACATCAGTCCCTTGGGTGTCCACGCGCACGCTTTTGGCGCACCGACCGAAGAGGAGTTGCGCCATGATTTTTTGTGGCGCATCCACAGCAAAGTACCTGGCCGTGGAGAGATGGCGATCTTCAACCGCAGCCACTACGAAGATGTTTTGGTCACACGGGTGCGCGGCTTGATCACGCCCAGCACGGTGCAAAGCCGTTACAAAGACATTTTGAATTTCGAGACCCTATTGCACGACGAGGGCATCACGGTTTTGAAGTGCTATTTGCACATCTCGAAGAAAGAGCAAAAGAAACGTTTGCAAGCGCGCTTGAACGACCCCCAGAAGCATTGGAAATTGCAAGCCTCTGATTTTGAAGACCGCAAACTGTGGCCCGACTTCATGCAGGCTTATCAAGAGACCATGTTGGCCACCAGCACCGAAAACGCACCTTGGTACATCGTGCCGGCTGACAGCAAGTCATATCGCAATTACTTTTTGGCAGAACTCTTGGTGCAAACCTTGGAAGGCATGAAGCTCGCCATGCCTAAGCCCACGTTTGACATGGGCAAGGTGAAGTTGGATTGAGGATCAACCAGCGTTGCGTTTGACCAAGACCACCACCACGACCAGGATGGCGATGCCAATCCATATCTGCTTGTTGTGGCTCTCGATGTATTTGAGGGCGCGGTCTTCGAAAGAAGGTTTGTTGTCTTCGCTCATGCGTTGGCCCTCGCCACCCACACCGTGGCACCCTCGGGGCCATAGTGTTCGGCGTGTTCGATGTGGCGGCCCAATCTGAATGGTTCACCTGCTTTGAGCTTGATTGGCTTGTCGCCAACAGTGAGCGTGAACTCCCCGCGCACCACCCAGGCGCTGACATCAAATGGATGGGTGTGGTTGTCAATCACCAAGTCGGGCGCCCATTCGCGTACCAAGACTTCGTCAAAACCCTCGTCCATGGCGATGGCGGTGAATGCTTCAAAGCTAGCGGGTGGTGTCATGTCATGTCCAATCGATCATCATTTTCAAGCATTGTGGATCGGAAAAAGCCAACTGATAAGCCTCTTGGGCTTTGGACACAGGGAAAGTGTGGGTGATCAGTCCCTCGAGCAACAGTGCGCCGCTTTCCACCAAGGCCGTGACGTCCAGCAAGTCTTGTTTTTTCCATTGGGCGGCCACCCGTATCTCGGCTTCACGCATGAAGGCCGGCGCAAAGGCAAAACCAATGTCTTGTTTGTAAAACCCTGCCAACACCACTTCACCGCCAGGGCTCAGACGCATGATGAGTGCATTGAGGATGCTGGCGTCACCACTCACGTCGTAAATGGCTTTGTAGTCTTTGCGGGCATCGTTGTCGGGATGCACCACGTTGTAACCCAGTGCACCCGATTGCCGCACCGTTTGGGTTTCCCATACGGTGGGGGCCGCTTGACCCATGGCCACACAAATGCGGGCCAACAGGCGACCCATGACACCATGACCCACGATCAAATCTGGAAACACCATGGGTGAGCGCTTGCCGCCCAACGCAATGGCGTGGTAGCACGTGGCGGCCAAGGCCAGCAACACGGCCTTGGGTCCCAAATCGGGATGCACCTTGACCACCCGGTCGTGCGGCACGATGAGGCGAGAGCCAGCGCCACCAAAAATATTGCGCACCCCTTGAAAGGTGTAGGAGCCGGGCACAAACACATGGTCGCCCACCTCCACCGATGCACCCTCGCCCACCCGCACCACTTGACCCACGGTTTCATAGCCTGGGACCAAGGGATAGCCCAAACCGGGGAACGGTGGCATGGTGCCATCCCACAACAAACGCTCGGTGCCCGTGCTGATGCCGCTGAAACGCACGGCGACTTCAATGTCGTTGGCCTCAAAGGCTTTCACCTCCAAGGTCTGCACGGACAACACCTGTGGTGCTTCAAAAACGATGGCTTGGGCTTGCGTCATGCGGTTTGTTGAGTCAAAAATGAAAGCGTGCGTTGGTTGAAGTGGTCGGTGATTTCGGTCATGGGCACGTGACCGCATTGATCCACCAATTCGTATTGGGCATTGGCCAACAAGGGCTTGAGCACCTGCACATGGCTGACAGGCAAAAACTGGTCTTGCTGGCCCCAGATGACCAAGCTGGGGCATTGGATACGCTGTATGCGCGCATGAAACGCTTGACGAGGTGCTTCGAGAAAACCACCAAAGCCCACGAAACCACGCAGGGTTTGGAGGAACACCGCTTGCGCATGGGGCATACGGGCCAGAACCAGTTTTTCAGCCAACATGTCGTGCGTCACGAAGGCGGGGTTGTGAAATGCCAGCTTCCAAATCATGCCCAAGCCAAACAAGCTGGGTTTGGTCAGCAGTTCTCCCAACACAGGCAGACTGGCCAAGCGGAAATTGAACAAGGTGTTGCGTCCAATGCCGGCTGGGGCCGACAACACCATGGACAGGACACGCACAGGCTGCATGGCCGCACATTCCATGGCAATGCAACCGCCCATGGAATTGCCCACCATATGCACCGACGACAAACCCATGGCGTCCATGAATTCGAAAACGAAGCGCGCTTGTCCTTGCATCGTGTAGTCGGCGTCCAAGGGCTTGTCGCTCAGGCCACAGCCCAACAGGTCGACGGCGATGACCCGGTGTTGCTGGGCCAAAGCTGCGATGTTGTGTTCCCATTCGAGCACCGAACAACTGATGCCGTGCAACAGCAAAACGGTGGGGCCGGAATCGCCTTGGGTCCAATAGCGGATGCGGTGGCCCAGGACTTGGATGTATTGATCGGTGGGTCTGTTCATCTGCCGGAGGTTACAACGACTGAGCAGCGCCTTTGGCTAGAGGAAACCAGGGGCTTTGATTTATGCTTTTGAATGCATTTGCAAGGTCACTTGCAAGCCGCCCAGGTCCTGTGATCGACTAAGGTGCACCTGAATGTTGTGCACTTGAGCGATTCGACGAACGATGGACCATCCCAAGCCACTGCCGCTTTTCCCAGAACCAAGAACACGAAAAAAACGCTCACCTAAACGGGTCATGTCAATTTCGGTCATACCTGAACCACTGTCCTCAAAGACCAATTCCAAGGTCTGCTGTGTTGTGTCACGCAAGATGACACGCACCCGGCCCTGGTCAGGCGCATAACGCAGTGCGTTGTCCAGCAAATTGCGCAACATCATCTCCAATACGGGCTCAGGACATGTTTGCATCAACACTGAAGAGTCAATCACATGGTTCAGGACTTCAAGTTGTTGCTGTCTTTGCATGGCTGTGGGGGCGAGATCAGCCGCCACTTGTTGCATCACTGTTTGAACACTGACCGTCATTGGCGAAACGGTTGATTGCGCTTCTAGTCGTGACAAATTGAGCAATTGCTCAACCACTCTGGTTGCGCGGTCACATGCACGAATGGTGTCTTGCAAAGCCTGTAGGCGTAGCGTCGATGACGCTTCAGATGACGCCAACAAAGCCACCTGGGCTTGCGCCCGAATGGCTGCGATGGGCGTGCGTAATTCATGGGCGGCATCTGCTGTAAATCGTCTTTCGGTCTCCATGCGCTCGGCCAATTGAGACAACATGGCGTTCAATGCATCCTCCAATGGCTGAACTTCCGCAGGCAAATCGCTGACGTGCACTGGGGACATGGTGGCCGTTGCCTTGGTGATTAATTGATGACGCAAATCTGCCAGGGGAAGAAGGCTGCTGCGCGTACTCAACCAAACCACCAATCCCCAAAGTGGCAAAGCGAGCGCAAAAGGCAACAGCATGCCTCTGAGCAAGGCCCACACGATGTCCATGCGCCCGCTTAAGGCCTCCGCCACGTACACCCGCACATCTGAATGGGTGGCATAGGCCGTATAGACCCGCCAGGACTGTCCATCGGTTCGTTGCACAGTGGCAAAACCTTGGGTGTGTAGGGCCAGTTCCTTGTTCCCTGCATTGGCCGAGGCCGCCACCAATTCACCTTCCCTGAACACCTGATAGGCCACATTCGCGCTGTACTTGTTGCTTGAACGGGTGGCCATCACGTCATCATCATCGCCATCTGAAGTCTGTTGAACCAACAGCAAAGAGGCGGTTTGAATGAGATGGGCATCGAGCAGTTCGTCGAGTTCGTGGCGGGCATCTACGACAACCCAGCCCACAACCACGGTCCAAACCAGCGTGAAGCCGATCACAGTGCGCCACACCAAGCGCTGTTGCAATGAATAGGACTGGGAGCTCTGGCTCATGCTGGGGCTTTGCTTTTGTGAATCACATAACCCACACCGCGAATGGTTTCAATCGCAGTACTGCCCAATTTACGCCGCAAATGGTGGACATGTACCTCCACCGCATTGCTCTCAACCTCGTGTCCCCAGCTGTACAGATGCTGTTCGAGTTGAGCCCTGGTCAACACCTGCCCCGCATGTTGCATCAAGGTGTGCAACAGATCGAACTCGCGGTGGGATAAATTCACCTCTTTTTTGAATTGGGTGACCGTTCGCGCCAGCGAGTCCAGACAAATGTCACCAACTTGAATCATATGCTGCACATGGCCATGGGCGCGTCGAATGAGTGCATGCAAGCGGGCCGCGAGCTCGTTCAAATCAACTGGTTTGAGCACATAGTCATCAGCACCCATGTTCAAGCCAGCTACTCGGTCTGCCACCGTGTCTCTGGCTGTCAACACCAAGATGGGAAGCATGACATGCGATTGACGAATGCGCATTAACACTTGGGTGCCGTCGAGTCGCGGCAACCCCAAATCCAGCACGGCAGCTTGGTGCTGCTGGGTGCGCAATTCACGTTCCGCCATGACGCCATCGCGCACCCAATCCACTTCGAAGCCATGCTGTGACAACCCAGCACGCAAGGCGCTGCCCAGCAAGTCGTCGTCTTCGGCCAATAAGATTCGCATGTCGCTGAGGTTATCAAAGCTGGAGTTGGGTCATGCAAAAAGCGACCATGGCTGCGACAAGCAATACCCCAATGCCCCACCATCCTCGAGAAATTCCTTGCTCTGCAGTGCCGTTTTTGAAACCAGTGAGCATGGCACGAATAAGATTTTCTTTGTGCAAATAGCTGCTCACCAACACTCCCAAAACATGGAGCACCACCACCCCGATGAGGGTATTGGCTACGATTTCATGCAATTCCTCTTGCCAGCCAGGTGCATCTCCAGCGGCAATCACCCATCCGGTGAAAGCGGTCAGACCCACCAAGCACATCAACAACAAAACCGCCAATCCTCCTACAGGGTTGTGTCCCACATGGTGTTGGGGGTGGCCGTCACGCATGCTTTTCAAATAATGCCAAATTGCCAGAGGTCCTTTCACGAACTCAGAAAATTTCGCATAACGTGTCCCCACAAAACCCCATGAAAAACGAAACGCCAACAAACCTGCTGCGACAAAACCCAGGGTTTGATGCAACAAGCTGAATTGCTCGCTCTCACCCGTTAAGAAGGCAATCAAAACACTCAGTGCCAATGACCAGTGAAACACGCGTACAGGCCAATCCCAAACGCGAATGCTGGTGGTCTTAGTTGATTTGTTCATTTGGGAATCCTCACGTTGTGCTCTTCAAAATCGCCTTGCGTCGCATTAGCATGGCAGGCAGTGCAGTTGGATGGACTGCCAACCGACTGTCGCTTCCAAACCGCCGCAGGTACTTCATGGCTGTTGTGTTGGCGCAAGAACCATTCACTTTTCGTGATGCGGTCTTGGATTGGTAGCAAGTTGGCTTTTCGGCCCTTGGCAGAGTTGTTCGTCAGCCATTGGGTGATTTTTTGTTGGTTGACAGCATCCAATGAAGCATCCACACCAAAATGTTTATTCAATGAACCCATGATGCGCTGCCACGAAGCAGATGGCAATAAAGCAGGTGGGTAGGCCATGTGACAACTTGCGCATTCAGAGTTGTAGATCGCGAGAGCAGGGGCTTGTTGAATTCCGTCTGCCATGGCGGCTTGTAAAGACAAGGTGCCAATGAGCAAGATCCAAGTGATTCGTCTGGTGTTCATGATTGACATTCCGAGGTCAAGGTTTAAGGGTGATCAGCCAAGCCAAGACATCGGCTTTTTCACTGGGTTTGCATTCGCGCCCCAAGACGTCATTGCAATTGCGTCGAAACCATTTTTCCGTTTTAGTGGCATCGGTGAATCGCTTGGAATTGGCCGCTGGTGCCAAGGGGGAAATGACCTTACGGGTCGAGGAATGTTGACCTTCCATTGTGGGTTGTGAGGTGTGGCATGAACTGCATGACCACTCCTTGCCATGCTTGATCGTGAAAAAAACACGGCCATTGGCTGGCTGAGCTGGTTGGCCAGCAGCCTGGCTGTATTCAGCCAACAGGTCTTGCGGGGTGGTGGCCCAAGTAAGGTTGTTGAACAAGCCCAAGACCATGATGAAAAATGCTTTTTGCATGCTTTTCTCCTTTGCCATGAATCCTAGGCAGGCAGTCTTAGGGTTTTCTTAAGCGACTGATATGCACCAGGGGATTCATAACCTGATTTGGAGGATCAGTCAAAATGCCTGCATGCAGCAAGCAAACAACTACAAGCGCATCGCCCTGGCGGCCTGCTTTGGCACCTTCATCGAGTGGTACGACTTCCTCACCTTCGCCACCCTCGCCGTTCATTTCGCCGTGCTTTTTTTTCCAGCAGATGACCCTGTGGCTGCCTTGCTTTACAGCTTGGCCACCTTTGGCATGGGCATGGTGGTGCGACCTCTGGGTGCGGTTTTGTTTGGTTCCTATGGCGATCGTTTTGGGCGCAAACAGGTCTTCATTGCCACGATTGGCATCATGGGTGTCGCCACTTTTGCGGTGGGTCTGCTGCCCACCCATGCCCAATGGGGATGGTGGGCCACGGGCTTGTTATTGGCCCTGCGGTTGATCCAAGGTTTGGCCATGGGCGGGGAGATTGGTGGGGCCAATGTGTATTTGGCCGAGCACGCCCCAATGGCCCAACGAGGGGCTGCCACCAGCGTGCTGCAATGGATGGGCGGCTTGGGCATCTTGGCTTCGACCGCGCAATTGGTGCTGCTGCAAACCTGGCTCAGCCCCGAAGATTTTCTAGACTGGGGATGGCGTGTGCCGTTTCTGTTGTCTGCTTTGTTGCTTGCTTTGAGTTTCAAAGCCCGTTTGGCTTTGCTCGAATCGCCTGTTTTCAGTCAGTTGAAGACCCAACAAAGCGTGAGCCGCTCGCCCTTGAAGGATTGCTTGCAAGACCCCCAGACCAGGGCGCACATGTTGCTTTTGTTTTTCGGTGTGTCGGCAGGCGGTGGCGTTTTGTTTTTCAGCTCGCAGGTCTACACCGCCGTGTATTTGAAGACCGTGGTGCACATGGACCCGGTGGTGGTGGGCTGGCTCAGCGTGGCCAGCACCTTGTGCCTGTTTCCGCTCACCTATTTGGCTGGGGCATGGTCTGACCGCCTCGGTCGTCGCCCGGTCGTGTTGGCTGGTTTGTTGCTGGGTGTGTTGGCGGTCTTCCCTGTGTATCTCAGCTTGCCTTTGTTGCTTGATCATCTCTGGGGGGTGTTCGGGTGCATGTTGGTATTGGTGCTGGCCGTGGCCTTAGTCACTGGTCCCCAAACCGCCATGCTGTCCGAGTTGTTCAGCGCACGCACACGCTACACCGCGGTCGGTTTGCCACACAACCTGGCTGCTGGGTGGATGGGCGGCTTGTCACCCTACATGGTGGGAATGATTACCAGCCAGACGGGTGTGCCCATGTACGGTTTGCTTTATCCCACTGGTTTGTTGCTCATGGCATGGTTGGTTTGTTTTTTCTTTTTGCCAGAAACACGTGGCCGTGATTTGAATGCATAAAAACAAAGAGGTTTGACATGGAATGGCAAGACTCGCTGACTGGATTGCTCACCGCCTTTGGCTTGGGCCTGCTCATTGGCACGGTGCGCGAACGTTTGCACAAACCCGTGGAAACCATGGCGGGCATGCGCACCCACACCTTGGTGGCTTTGTTGGGGTCGATCAGCTGGGGCCTGGGCATGCCTGCTTTTGTTACAGGATTGGTGATGGTGGGCGCTCTGACAGTGGTGGGCTATCAGCAATCCGCCAAAACCAACTTGGGCATGACGGGTGAGGTGTCCGTCTTGGTGACCTACATGCTGGCGGGCTTGGCCATGCAAAACCCGGTGCTGGCCTCCAGCATTGGCGTGGTGGTGGCTGGCATCTTGTTTGCCAAAGAACCCTTGCGCCGATTGGGTCGGGAGTTGATTCGAGAAGACGAACTCAAAGACGTGTTGTTGTTGGCTGCCGCAGCCTTGGTCATTTTGCCTTTGCTGCCCAACCACGCCATTGATCCTTGGGGCGCACTCAAGCCTTATGCGCTGTGGCGCATCGTGGTGTTGGTGATGGCGGTGGGCATGTTTGGTCACATTGCTTTCAGAGCCACAGGGACGCGTTGGGGCTTTCCAATCGCCGGGTTTTTCTCGGGTTTTGTGTCCTCGACCGCCAGCGTGGTGAGCATGGGCAGGAACGTCAAAGAAAAACCGCATTTGCTTCATGCCGCCAGTGCCGCCGCGCTGTTGTCCATCTTGTCCTCTCTGATTTTGTTTGTGATGGTGCTCGGGGCCACCTCACAAGCTTTGATGGCTTCGATGCTGATCCCCCTGGTGGTTGCTGCTTTGGCCTTGCTGATGGTCACCGGACTTTGTTTGCGCAACATCAATGTGCATGTGCCGCCCGAAGTGGACTCGGCCACCAGTGCATTCAAAATTTCACACGCCCTGCTCATTGCCGCCACCATCGGTTTGGTGCTGCTGATCTCGGCTTGGTTGCGCGCGTTGTTTGGCGACAGCGGCACGCTGCTGGCCTCTTGGTTGGTGGGTTTGGCAGAAATCCACGCAGCGGCTGTCAGTGTGGCGCAACTGGCGGTCACTGGCTCAGAACAACCCGAGTCGGTGCGCTGGGGGGTGATGGGCATTTTGGTCAGCAGCGCCTTGGCCAAGTCCAGCCTCGCGTTTGCAACCGGCGGGCGTCCATTTGGCTGGTTGATCACATCGGGATCGCTGGCCATGGTCGGCGCAGGCAGTGCAGCCATGTGGCTGCAGCTCAATCTGTAGTGCGGCAACAGCCCAACAAACTCAGCCAACCCGCGACAAAGGCCAAACCGCCATATGGCGTCAGGGCGCGAAACCAGTCCACACCTGCCAGGTGGATCAATTCGATGTTCACGCTGAACATCAACATGCCACACAGGAAAAACAAACCCGACAGCAACTGCGGCCAAGCGGCCCTGGGTCCCACGGCCATCCAAGCCACGACCAACAAGGCCAGCGCGTGGATTTGGTGAAACTGAATCGCCGACTGGACCGATCGCAGCGCGGCCGGGTTCAAGTCCCCACCTTTGTGAGCGGCAAAAGCTGCCACCAAAACCGAGGCCGCACCCATCACACAGGCGACAGCAAACAGGCTTCGACTAGCGATTTTCATGACAGCGGGGTGGGTGTTGGAAGCTATGATTTTTGACATGAAGACCTTGTATCGAACAAATAAAGCCTGTTGGGCACTGAGCCTGATGTTACTGATGGGCCCCGTGCGCGCCAACACTGCCGAAGAAGCCCAATGGGTCAATGATTTGAGTCCCCTTCCCGCAAAAGCATGGAATGCGCAACGCGCCGCGCATTTGCTTGAGCGCGCAGGCTTTGGTGGCAGTCCAGAAGAGGTGCAGCGACTGGCCCAAATGACGCCCACCCAAGCGGTGAAAAGCCTGGTGCGGTATCAACACACCCCCGACAAGTTCACACCTTTTCAAGATTCGGGCGCACACGATGCGGGCCTGGAACCTTTTGCCGCGTCGCGTCCTGCGGCCACCGATTTGGCCAAAGCCAAAGGTGAATCCTTGGGTGTGAAAGTCAAGCCCGATGGCAATCGCCGCGCACAACAAGTGGCCGATCGTTATTTGTACTGGTTGCGTGCATCACGATTGGAAACACACCGATTGGGCTATTGGTGGGCCAACCGCATGCTCACCACCCCGCGCCCTTTCCAAGAAAAAATGACGCTGTTTTGGCACGGCCACTTTGCCACCACCGAAGAAAAAGTGCGTGACTACCGCAAGCTGCAGATTCAAAACGAAGTCCTGCGCCAACACGCCACCGGGCGTTTTCGCGACCTGATGGTGGCGGTCGCCAAAGACCCAGCCATGCTGGCGTTTTTGGATGCAGGGGTGAACCTCAAAGGCGCACCGAATGAAAACTTTGCCCGCGAAATCATGGAACTGTTCACCATGGGCGTGGGCAACTACACCGAACAAGACATCAAAGAAGCCGCCCGCGCCTTCACAGGATGGAACTACCAAGGTTTGACATTCGTCATCAACCCCTCTCAGCACGACGATGGCCTGAAGACCGTGCTGAACCAAACAGGTCGTTTCAGCGGTGAACAAGTCATCGACATCTTGTTGGCACAACCGGTCACGGCCGAATACCTGGCGGGCAAGCTCTACCGTTACTTTGTGCGTGAGGACCTGTCTCCCGCCTTGCAAAAACAACTCGGCCAGGTGCTGCGCGACAGCCGATACGACATCGCGGCTTTCATGGAAACCGTGTTGCTCTCGAAAGACTTCTACAGCAGCGAATCGGTGGCCACGCGCATCAAACCACCGCTCGAGTTGTTGATCTCCACCTATAAAAAAATGGAACTCAAGGCAGTGCCTGGCATTCCAGACTTCAACGAGCAGTCGGAGTTGTTGGGTCAAAAGTTGTTTTACCCACCCAATGTGGCAGGCTGGGCCAATGGCAGAAGCTGGATCACGCCGGGCCTCTTGTTGGCACGTGGCAATGTGATTTACGACACCGTCTTTCCTCCCATCAACTTTGTGGCACCTGACCGCGTCGCCAATGGGCTCTACCAAATCGAGCCTGTGGCCGACAAGCTGTCGCAAGGCCAAGATGTGACCACGGCGACCAAGCCTGAAGGCAAGAACATGGGCGAGATGTCCATGTCCAACCAAGGTGATCGTGACGAGGACTTCAACACCCGCTTGGCCAGTTACCACGCATGGCGCAAAGCGATTGAAAAAGTCAAACCGATTGAGCGGGCCACTGCGCAGTTGCATGTCGCACAGTTGCTGCGCAAAGCCAAATGCAAAACCACCGACGATGCCGTGGCCCATTTGGCCCAGCGTTTCTTATCGGTCCAACTGCCCACCAAGGTGCAAACCCAAATCGCCGACATGCTCAGCCAAGACCTGGGCACCCGCAACCTCCAAGAGGCCGACAGTTACATGGAAGACGCGTTGCGCAATGCGTTGCATGTGATTTTGTCGCTGCCCGTTTACCAATTGGGATGAGTCATGCGTCACAACACACTGCACCGCCGTCAATTTTTACAAGCCTTGGCCGGGATGGGCATGGGCGCCACCTGGCCCTTGGGTCACGCTGCGCAGGCAGTCGACAACAACCGGATCTTGGTGGTGGTGGAACTCACAGGGGCCAACGACGGTTTCAACACCTTGGTGCCCTACGCCGATGATGCCTATTACCGCCTGCGGCCCAAGTTGGGCATCCGCGCCAACCGCGTGCGCAAGATCGATGACCAATACGGTTTCAACCCCGGCATGGCGGGCTTTGAGCGTTTGTTCAAAGAAGGACAAATGGCCGTGGTGCATGGTTGCGGCTATGACAACCCTTCTTACTCGCACTTCACCTCGGCGGCCTATTGGCACACCGGTGTGCCCAATGGTGGCGAACCCTATGGATGGCTGGGGCGCTTGGCTGATGCCATCGACCCGCAACTCACGCCCAATTTTTTGGTCAACATTGACGAGCGACAGTCTCTTGCGGTGAGAGCTGCCAAACATGTCCCTGTGGTGTTTGACGACCCCGAGCGTTTTGGTCGCAAAGGCCTGTACCAAAGCCGACCGCTGATTGACAAAGACCTGGGCGGCTTTGAAAAAAGAGGCCATCTGTCGCAGCAGTTTTTGGAAGATGTGGCGCAAAGCGCCAGACAAGCTTCGGAGCAAGTGAGAACTGCTTGGCGCAACTACAAAACACCTGTGGACTACGGCATTTTGTCCATGGACCTGCCCAAAGTGGCGGCCATGATCCATGCCCAATTACCCACCCGCATCTACCACACCGCCTACAGACACAACGCCTTTGACACCCATGTGCACCAAGCCGAACAGCACCAACGATTGCTCACCTATGTGTCCGATGGCGTCAGTGGTTTCATGCAGGACATGAAGCGCATTGGCCGCGACAAAGACGTCACCGTGATGGTGTATTCCGAGTTTGGTCGCCGTGCCGCTGAAAACACCAGCCTGGGCACCGACCACGGCACGGCCAACCATGTGTACCTGATTGGACAGCCGATCAAAGGCGGTCACTACGGCCAAGCCCCCAGCCTGACCCAACTCAATGCAGAAGGCAATGTGCTGCACACCACCGACTTTCGCCGTGTTTACGCCACGGTCATGCAGTCATGGATGGGGGCCAACAGCCAAGCGTTGCTGAATGGCACGTTTGACACCTTGCCGGTGTTTGCTTAGACCGTGTTCTTCCGAATGAAATCAGCCATGCGGGCCAGGCCTGCTTTGATGGCCTCGTCCGACGCGGCATAGCTGAAACGAATGTGTTGTCCGTCGCCGGGCACACGCGGGCCAAAGTGGATGTCGGCCAACACCGCCACACCCGCCTCCAGCAACAAGCGTTTGCGCAACACCTCGGAATCTGCACAGCCAGTCATGCGGCAAGCCTCTGTGACGTTGGGCCATGCGTAAAAAGCACCGCCGGGGCTTTTGCAGGTCACCCCAGGCACTTGGTTGAGCAAGCCGACGATCAAATCGCGTCGACTGCAAAACACCTCACGCATGTGACGCGCATCGTCTTGTGGGCCGTTCAAGGCCTCCACCCCGGCCCATTGGGTGATGTGCGAGGCGCATGACTCGGTGTTGGTGATCCAGTTGGTGAAATAAGGCGCGAGTTTTTTGTTGGCGGTGAAGCCCAAACGCCAACCGGTCATGGCCCAGGTTTTGGAACAACCATCCGACAGGATGGTGCGCTCTTGCATGCCAGGTAATGCGGCGATGGACTTGAACTCGCCGTCGTAGACCAGTTGACCATATATTTCATCGGCAAACACCCACACTTGCGGGTGCTTGCGCAATATCTCGGCGATGGCTTCCAAGTCTTGGCTGGTCAAGATGCCGCCGGTGGGGTTTTGTGGCGAGTTCAGGATCAGCAACTTGGTGCGCGGCGTGATTTTGTCGGCCAACTCTTGCGGATCAAAGCTGAAGTTTCGATCTTCGCGCAAGTAAATCGGCACACCCACCGCACCGTTGGCTTTGATTTGCGACTCGTAAATGGGAAAACCTGGCACCGGGTAAATGACCTCATCGCCTGCGCCAAAGTCGGTCACCGATTGAATGGTGTAACCAATGAAAGGTTTGGCACCCGCCCCCACCACCACATCGTCCGCATCCACTTTCACGCCTCGGGTGCGGGTGAAATAGTCGGCAGCGGCTTGCCGTAACTCAGGAATGCCCGCGGAAGGTGTGTAGCCGTGCTTGCCGGATTGAATGGCCTTGATGCCCGCGTCTTGGATGTTTTGCGGCGTGTGAAAGTCGGGCTGCCCAATGCAAAACGAAATGATGTCGTGACCTTCACGGATCAGCTTGTTGACCTCGGCCAACACCACAAAAGCGTTTTCAGTGCCCAGGCTTTGGGCGCGCAAACTCAGTTGTGTCATGTTCAAACGCCTTCAATGATGCGGATGTCGCGCACCACCGCGTTGTCCCCAAGTGCTCTGAGCGCTTCTTTGTAGCCTTCGCTGTCATAGGCGGCTTTGGCCGCGTCGATGTTGGGAAATTCAATCAACACGGTGCGTTGCATTTGGCCATGTTCTTTCACCATGGCAGGCATGCCGCGTGCCAGAAAAGTTCCACCCGATGCTTGGATCGCGGGCAAGGCCAGCTTGGCATAGGCGGCCAAAGCGTCGGCATCGTGAACGGCTTGGTAGGTGGAAATGAAATAAGCTTTGGGCATGGCCACTGTCCTTTTGAGAAAAACGAGCATTTTGCTTGAGCTTGCACCCCCCGTTCGACCATGTCTGGGGTAAACACCCATCAACGCTGGGTTGTTTTCTGTCGCGTGGTGGACAACCACGGTGATCTGGGCGTGTGTTGGCGGCTTGCCAGCCAGTTGGCCGCACGGGGCAAGCACGTGCAACTCTTTGTGGACGATGCATCTGCACTGGCATGGATAGCCCCGCATGGATGCGCTGGGGTGGAAGTCCTGGCGTGGCCAGATGAATCGACCTCTTTTGCGAGCCATCCAGCTTCTGACGTGGTGATTGAAGCCTTTGGCTGTGTATTGCCGCATGGGTTTCAAGCCGCCATGGCCGCTTGGCCTCAAGCCCCTGTGTGGATCAACCTTGAATACTTCAGCGCCGAGGAGGTCTCCTTGCGCAACCATGGCCTGCCCTCGCCCGTGATGAGTGGCCCTGCAAAAGGCATGACCAAGTGGTTTTATTACCCTGGATTGCATAAAGACAGTGGTGGGGTGATGGGCGGCCTGAAGGCGCTGACGGATTCGGGCACGACGGACTCTGGCGTGAAGGACCTGAACCCCCAAAGTCTGAACATCAGCCTGTTTTGCTACGAGCCTGCGAGCTTGGCTCCTTGGTTGCAACAGTTGAATGCGCTGCCAGCCCGCGTGGTGCTGCATGTGACGGCCGGTCGCGCCACCCAGGCGGTGCGCCAAGCCTTGCAATCATGGCCGCAGGCACAGCGATTTTATGTGCATGAACTTCCCTATCTCAGCCACGGGGCTTTTGACCAATTGCTGGCCGCGCAAGACTTCAATGTGGTGCGCGGCGAGGATTCGCTCATTCGAGCCATCTGGGCAGGCAAGCCTTTCTTGTGGCAGATCTACCCGCAGCACGATGGCGCACACTGGCCGAAGTTGCAGGCGTTTTTGGAGGTCACCCATGCCCCGCCCGTGGTGGTGCAAGCGCATGGGGCTTGGAACGCTGATCAGCCACAAGACTTGCCCTTGCTCACCCCCAACACCCTGGCCGAGTGGGGTACATGGGTGCAGGCTTTGAAGCGGCATTTGCAAGCGCAAACCGACTTGATCAGCCGCTTGGAAAGCTTCGTGGCGACGCACGGCTAAAATAGCCGCTTTTCCAAGTCCCCTACCTTTATGAAAATCGCTCAAGAAATTCGCGCCGGCAACGTCATCATGCACGGCAAAGACCCGATGGTTGTTCTCAAAACCGAATACAGCCGTGGTGGCCGCAACTCCGCCACCGTGCGCATGAAACTCAAAAGCTTGATTGCCAACTTCAACACCGAGGTGGTGTTCAAGGCTGACGACAAAATGGACCAAATCGTGCTCGACAAAAAAGAGTGCACCTACTCTTACTTTGCCGACCCCATGTACGTCTGGATGGACACCGAGTTCAACCAATACGAAGTGGAAAACGAAAACATGGGCGACTCGCTCAATTACCTCGAAGACGGCATGGCCGCTGAGGTGGTGTTTTACGACGGCAAGGCCATTTCTGTCGAATTGCCCACCAGCGTGGTGCGCGAAATCACTTGGACCGAGCCCGCTGTCAAAGGCGACACCTCAGGCAAAGTGCTCAAGCCCGCCAAAATCGCCACTGGGTTTGAAATCAACGTGCCGATCTTTGTGGCACAAGGCGACAAAGTGGAAATCGACACCCGCACGGCCGAATACCGCAAGCGCGTCTGAGTTTCAACCGCCCACAAAAAACCGCCTGCCCTGGATGGGGTCAGGCGGTTTTTTTCTGGGGTTGATTACTTTTTCTTGATTTGGATCGCGAACGACAACCAGCCGACCATGAGCGCCATGACCACGCAAGCGAACAGCTTGGCGTTGCCCGAAAGCGCCCCGCTGTTGGGCAGGATCAGGTTGAGGGCCAGCGTGATGCTGACCACCATGCCGATGAAACCAGCGAATTTGGAAATGGCGTCCTTGGTGTCGTGGGGGGCAGGGAAAAACATGGATGTGCTCCTTTAAAAAAGTCAGGTTCGTGCTGACAAGCGAGGCCCTGATGATCGCAAGGGGGTGATCGCGGGCATGGCCAGATCAGTGGCCCATACTTTACGCGGATATCGACCCAACAGTCGGGGATGGCAGTACAAGGTCCCTGCAAGCAATTCGTCAATGCTCAGACGGCGTGTGCGATGGGGCATGGGCAGCATGTCGGTGGTCAAACCCCATCCTGCATAAAAAGAATGGCCATAGCTGGTGACTTTTTTGCCCCGCAGCAAAGCTTCAAAACCCACCAATGAGGTCATGACATGCACCTCGTTGACCTTGGGTAGCAACTGAGACAAAGGAATGTCACCCACACACTCGTCGCACCATTCTTGAATCTCGGATGCAATGACCCCGTTCGCTTGCCATTGGGACCAAACCTCGGGATGAGGTTTGAACACGATATAGGCGTCCGTATTGGCCAAGCCAACGGCTTTGAGCAGACCCAGATTGGTTCGAATGCTGTTGGCGCTGTGTTTCAAGGTGGGGTCGTTTTCGACCTGCCCTGCCACCAAGATGACGCGTTT
>JBDKLR010000119.1:0-6741 GCA_039795515.1 Pseudomonadota bacterium
AAGCACGGCCTTCTTGCAGATCGTATTCACCAAAATTGAAACTTATTGAAGGGATGGGCATGGGACTGGGGGTTATGGTGGGTTTGGCGGCGATGTGGGCAATGCCCTCCAACGATGCGCCTGTACCATCTGTTGTGGTGCCAATCAAGACCCCTCCAGAAGTGACTCCCGCAGCAGTGCCAACAGTGCCGATACCCGCTGTGACCCCAGAACCAGTTGATCAACCGATCTCCCCGGCAACACCAGCGCCCTCATCGGTCTCGGTGAAACCAAAACCCAGCAAGGTCCAACGCAAACAACCTCTGAAAGAGGAGCCTGTGCAAGAACCATCGCCAGCAGACGTAAAGGAAGCGCCCTTGGTGATCATCGAGTGAGACTTGTTTGGCACGGCCAAACTCCTTCAGCGTTGTTCACTGATTGGGATGCCGTGAACAACTCCTGAACACCTCGGAATACATGCGCAAACGGTCTTTGCCGTTGGTCAATTGATCAGCTATCAAGTCGGCAATGCCGCTGGTCAATCGAATGAACTCAGGGTTGCAGTGGTGCTTCATGCTGCTTTGGTATTGGGCTTGACGCACCCAGCCGTTTTCGCGCATCAAAAACGCATAGTGGGTGAGTTCGTGGCCAGCGGCCCAACTCACCATGCCTTTGTTCCACACATTCAAGGTGCGTGGCGACACACTGATTTGCAAAGTGTTGTCGGGCTGATCGGCAGAGGGGAATTGAAACACCATGCGGGCATTGGTGGGCAGCGACGGGTCCACCACCAGAGGGGGCAAGGGGTGGTCGGCCGGGGCTTGGGTTTGCGACTTGATGTAGGCCCACACCATTTGAACAATGCCCATGTCCAATTTTTTGTCCGAGCTGGCGATCATTTCAGAAGACGTTGGGCGGGTGCTGGCATATTCGGCTTCCAACTCTTTCACCGTCATTTGGGTTTGCCAGTGGAACAGCAAACACAATTCCACATCGTCACTCAATGGTTTTTGCATCAACTCACCGGTGTTGGTGAGGTTGTCTTTCATCCATTGTTCATAAACAGCATTGATGGCGTTGTAGTTCTCGACGGCTTCGGATTCGCTCAAGCCGTGTTTGACACTCAAAAAATAACCCACACGCACATAGGTGTCGCTGTGGTTCAAGAAGATGTTGGCACTGCGCCTTTGCTCGTCCAAAGTGGCATTGACCGCGAAATGGTTGCCCACCAAATCAAACGCGCTGGCACAGCGGTTGGCCAAATAGGCCATGTCTTGTTTGCTGTCTTTCCATTGAGGGTGTTCTGCCACCCAGTCTTTCAAGGGGGGCATGCCCTGCGCCTGCGCCAGTGTCTGTAGACACAGCAAGATGGAAAAGAGGAGGTGCTTCATGCACCACACTTTAATTTGTTATCGCACCCAGCGCACAAACAAGGGGAATTTGTAATACAAGTTGTTGACAGAACCGTTGCCCAAGTGCACCACCCAAGCGCCTTCCTTGCTGTCGTCCTCGGTGCCAGACCAGGTGACACGGCCAGGATCGCCGGTGAACCAGGTGCTGTTGAGGCTGGGCACAACGCAGGTGCGGTCAACGATGGCCATGAGTTCATCGCGGCTGGGCAAGCGCCAAGGTTTGGCATTGACCACCGTGGCCACGGCCTGGGGAAACTGTCTGGCAATGGGTTCACCCGTGCATTGCTGGCCGTCCCATTGTTGGCCGTAGACACAACGCATCCATATCAATCCCGTCACCGTGTCCCGCACCTCGGCACCGTTGGTGTTGTCAACCGCCACAAACCGGCTGTCCGGGTGGGTGCGTTTTTCTTGTGGCGGGCAGTTGTCGGCCCACAAAGAGGTGCTGATCAAGCATGCAAGCCAAAAAAGTTTTTTCATGGGTCAGGTCCTTTTGGCCACCAAGGTGAGGATGTCGTAACTGGCGACCAATTCGCCGAGCTGGTTGGTCACTTCCACATCCCAAGCCACCACGCCCTGCCCGACACCTTTGTCATCACGTTTGTTTTTGTCTATTTTGCGCTTGGCGGTGAGCCTGGCTTGGATGGTGTCACCGATGCCCACGGGTTTCACAAACCGCAAGGTGTCCAAACCATAGTTGGCCAACACAGGGCCAACACCAGGCGAGACAAACAAACCAGCCGCTGCTGACAACACAAAATAACCATGTGCGATGCGTTTGCCGAATGCCGAGTCTTTGGCCGCTTCTTCGTCAAAGTGCATGTAGAAATAGTCGCCTGAAATGCCACCGAAATTCACCACATCCGCCTCGGTGACGGTGCGTCGGTGTGTCAACAAGGAGTCGCCAATTTGCAGGTCTTCAAAATGGCTGCGGAAGGGATGCTCGGGTTTTTCTTGCACTTGGGCCCCACGCACATGCTCACCCGTGATGGCGGCCAACATGCTGGGTGACCCTTGCAAGGCCGCGCGTTGCAAATAATGTTTGACCGCACGCAAACCACCCAGTTCTTCACCACCGCCAGCGCGTCCAGGACCGCCGTGTTTGAGCAAAGGCAATGGGGAGCCGTGCCCGGTGGACTCGGCTGCGGCTTCACGGTCCAGCACCAAGATGCGGCCATGCCATGCGGCAGCGGCATGCACCACTTTGACAGCCACTGATGCATCGTGGGTGAACAAGCTGCCCACCAAGCTGCCTTGCCCGCGCTGGGCAATGGCCAAGGCTTCGTCCAAGTCGGCATAAGGCATGAGCGTGCTCACTGGACCAAAGGCCTCGACATCGTGCACCAGCGATGCCTGCATGGGTTTTTCACACAGCAACACCGTGGGCGCAAAGAATGCACCTTCGGCCACACCGTCACCGACAGGCTTGACCGCGCCAGCGCCACCCAGAATCAGCTTGGCCTGTTGTTGGAGCAATTCGACTTTGTCTGTGACGTCTTGCAGTTGCGCATGCGAAGCCAACGCACCCATGCGCACCCCTTCCACGCGGGGGTCGCCCACCAAGGTTTTGGACAAGCGTTGCAACAGTTTTTCAGCGACAGCGTCCAAATGCTTGGCAGGCACGATGGCGCGGCGAATCGCCGTGCATTTCTGTCCTGCTTTGGTGGTGATTTCACGCGCCACTTCTTTCACAAACAAGTCGAACTCTTCGTCATCAGGACTGACGTCATCACCCAAGATGGCGCAATTCAGCGAATCGGCTTCGGCGTTGAAGGGGATGCTTTTTTTCACCAAGTTAGGGTGGACACGCAGTTTGGCAGCGGTGTCGGCCGAGCCTGTGAATGTGACCACGTCGGTCATCTCCAATCGGTCCAACAAATCACCCGTGCCACCGATGACCAGTTGCAAACTGCCCTCGGGCAAGATGCCCGACTGTTGAATCAAACGAACAACGGCCTCGGTCAGGTAACTGGTGGCCGTGGCTGGTTTGCCTATGCAGGGCATGCCCGCCAAAAAACTGGGCGCGAACTTTTCAAGCAAACCCCAGACGGGGAAATTGAAGGCGTTGATGTGCACCGCGACACCACCGCGTGGCACCAAGATGTGTGTGCCCGCAAATCCCCCTTGTTTGCCCAATGGGAAGGCGGGTCCTTCGTGCAACAAATGGCCTGAAGGCAATTCATTGCTACCCACACCCGCATAGGCGTAAAGCGTGCCTGCACCGCCCTCGATGTCGATCCAACTGTCGGCGCGCGTCGCACCGGTGTGGGCCGACAGGGCATACAGCGTTTCCTTGTGGTCCATCAGGTACTTGGCCAAGGCCTTGAGTCGTTGCGCGCGCGCCTGGAAGTCCAAGGCCATGAGGTTGCGCAGTCCTTGGGTTCTGGCGTGGTGCAGTGCGCTTTCAAAATCGATGCCTTCAGCATGGGTTTGGGCGATCACTTGGCCGTTGATGGCACTGCGCAATGGTTGAGAGGACTGTTGCCCGACCCATTGGCCGGCGATGTAACTTTGAAGAATGGTGGTCATGGTCTGGGTAAAGAGTTGGAATCAACGTTCATCGAAACTGAGGGTGACACGGGAACTGGTGGGTTTGGATTGGCAGGACAGCACAAACCCTTGATCGGTTTCCCATTTTTCAAGGGTGAAATTTTTGTCCATGGCCACGCTGCCTTCCATGACCTTGGCTCTGCAGGTGCAACACACACCTCCTCGGCAGGAGTAAGGCAGGTCCAGACCTGCTGCCAAGGCCACGTCCAAAATGGGCTCATCTGCCGACATGCGCAAGCTGTGTTGCTTGCCATCCATCACCAGCGTCAATTCAATTGGACCGGTCTGTAGGCGTTGGTGGTTCACTGACTGTGCTTTCAAGGCAGGCGCGGCCCCTGCATGGGACGATGCAAATCGCTCGGCATGCACTCGATCAGACGGCACACCCGCGTCCAACAAGGCTTTGCAGGTGGCTTCGATCATGCCTTCGGGTCCACACACAAACACCTCGTCCATGCTGGGGGCTGGCAACAAGGTGTCGAGCATGCGACGCACTTTGGCTTCGTCAATGCGACCTTCCAGCAAGGCAACGTCTTGCGCTTGTCTTGACAAGACATGGATCAAGGTCACGCGTTCGGGGTACTGGTCTTTCAAATCTTGCAAGATTTCATTGAACATGACCGTGCCCATGGTTTGGTTGCCATACACCAAGGAGAAGTGACTGTCTTCTTGGGTTTCGAGGGTGTGGCGCATGATGGACAAGACCGGGGTGATGCCCGACCCTGCCGCAAAACCCACCCTGTGAATGGCTCGCGATTGCTTGGACACAAAACGTCCATCGGGAGGCATGACCGACAACACATCGCCTGCTTGCAGGGATTGATTGGCCCACGTGGAGAACACGCCGCCCTCCACCAGTCGAACACCGATGTCGATTTCCCCGCTGGCCATGTAATGACGAGGGGTGCTGCAAATGGAATAACTGCGGCGCACCTCATGGCCGTCAATGCGTGCTTTCAAGGTGACAAATTGGCCGGGGATGAATGCGAACGCGTTCTTCAATGCGGCGGGCACCATCAAACTGATGACCACCGATGAACCCGCCTCCACCCGAACACCTTGAACCTTCAAATCATGAAAATGGGCGGATGCAGACATGGCGTGCTCAATAGGGTTTGAAATAGTCAAAGGGCTCCCAACAATCCAGGCACTTGTACATGGCCTTGCAAGCGGTCGAACCAAAATGAGAAGTCTCGGTGGTTTTGACCGATAGGCACTGGGGACAGGGCACTACCGGGGTGGGTGTGCGTTTGGCCAGCTGCACCACTTTGCCATTGCTTGGTGTGTGGCTGCGCGCAGGCGGCGCGATGCCATAAGCCTTGAGTTTGTCCAGCGCTTGCGGAGTCATCCAATCGGTGGTCCAAGCGGGGGCCAACTGGGTCACCACTGTTGCTTGGTAGCCGGCGTGGGCCAAGGTGTTCAACACATCGTCACGCATTTGCGTCATGGCCGGGCAACCGCTGTAGGTGGGCGTGATCACCACTTCCAAGCCCTGTGCACCGACTCGGATGTCCCGCAACACCCCAATTTCACGCAAAGAAACGACGGGGATTTCGGGATCGGTCACCGATTCGAGCAAGTGCCAAACGGCATGATGCGGATCGGCATCGCCGGGTAAAGCCAGCGGTCCGTTCACCAAGAAGCACCTGGGTGTTGTCGGGCCAGGCCTTGCATCTCGGCCAACAAAAATCCCATGTGTTCCGAATGAACCCCATGCTTGCCTTGGGTGATGTAGCCCCCCACTGGCGGCAGTGACAAGGTCGCCTCTGCCAAGGTGTCGGCCACCAAGGCCTCCCAGGGTGCTTTCAAGGTGGCGATCGGGGGCAAGCCCAAGGCGGTGAAGCCACTCTCCACCATGGGGCTGTCGCTCCAAAATTCTTGGGTGTAAGGCATCAGATGCTGCAGGGCCGCTTGGGCTTTGTGGTGCGATTCAGCCGTGCCGTCGCCAAACCGAATCAGCCAATCGCGGGCGTGCTGAAAGTGGTAGCGCGCCTCTTTGAGTGACTTGCTGGCAATGGCCGCGATGTGTGCATCTTGTGCAGCTTGCAACATGTCCCACAGCAACACCATCCATGCGCTGTAAAGAAAATTGCGGGTGATGGTGACCGCGTAATCGCGATCAGCCGTGCTGGTGGGTGCCAGCGCGGTGGAATGTGGCAACTCGACCAAGGTGAAGTTGAGAAATGCCGAGGCATCTCTGAAGTAAGCCAAGCTGTCCTCGCTCGAACCGTCTTGGCGCAGTTCGACCACATGCTGATACAGCAAACGCGCCTGCCCGATCAAGTCCAATGCGTTGTTGGCCAATGCCAAGTCTTCTTCCAAGATGGGGCCATGGCCACACCACTCGGCATTGCGCTGTCCCAGGATCAGGGCGTTGTCAGCCAAATGCAGGGCCAATTCGGCAACCGCATGCTTGCTGGCGGCGCTCACATGTGCCCCACTTCATCGGGGATGTTGAAAAAAGTCGGATGGCGGTACACCTTGTCACGTGCGGGCTCGAACAAGGTGTCTTTGTCTTGCGGGTCACTGGCGGTGATGGCGGCAGAGGGAATGACCCAAATGCTCACCCCCTCTTGACGGCGGGTGTAGACATCCCTGGCCATGTGCAAGGCTTGTTGGGCGTCTGCCGCATGCAAACTGCCGCAGTGTTTGTGCTCCAGGCCTTGTTTGCTGCGCACAAACACCTCCCAAAGCGGCCACTCGTGCAGGGGCTTGAGGGCCTGGGGGCCCTGGTGGGTGGGCTCGCTCATGCGGCCTCCTTCAAGCTGCGTGCTTGTTGTTTGCGGGCATGGGCCAGGGC
>JBDKLR010000120.1:0-3144 GCA_039795515.1 Pseudomonadota bacterium
TCATGTCAACGGTGAAAGCGATCTTGCCTGCTGCGGCTTTGGCCGGGTCGAAGGCGATTTGCGCATCAAACTTCTTGAACCGCCCTTCGACGGGAACGCCCATTTGTTTGCTGACAAAAACGATCTCGCTTTGGGCGGGTACTAGTTTTTGCTGTGCCAAGGCGGGCAGTGCCAGCAACATGCCGAGCACTGAAAAGAGAAACCATGAAAGGCGCTTGTGGGTCATGTTCAGTCCAAAAAAATCAACGACGGCCAGGCATCATGCGCTGGATCAAATGGTCTTTGTCCCACCACTGGTGTTTCAAAGCGGCGGCCACATGCAGCACCACCAAGCCCATCATGGCAAAAGCACTGATTTCATGCCAGGGCTTGATGAGCTCGGCCAGTTCTTTGTCGGCCGAGACAAAGTCAGGCAAAGGCAGCACGCCAAACAACACCACTGGGAAACCAGTCGCCGAGCTGTAAGCCCAACCCACCAGGGGCACGATGAAAAACAAGGCATACAGCGCGTGGTGTGTGCCATGGTGCGCCCAGCGTTGCCAAGCGGGCATGGCCTGGGCCACTTGATCGGGCAAGGCGGGGGGGCGGTGCGTGATGCGCCAAAGCCATCGCAACACAGACAAGGTCAACACCGTGACACCCGCCCATTTGTGCCAGTTGTAAAGCTTCAATCGCAAGGGTGAAATGGGCAAATCGGCCATGAACAGGCCCATGCCAAACAGGCCCAGCAAAGCCAAGGCCAGCAGCCAGTGAAAGGCGATGGCGGTCCCTGTGTAGCGGGTTGACGGGGCTTCAATGTCATTCATGGGCTGCAGTTTAGGCTTGCTTTGAACAAATCAACGGAATAAATTTGACGATTTCGATCAAATCATTTGATCAGCGTCGACGTCCACCCCCGCCGAGCAAACCGCCCAAGACGCCGCGCACAATTTCACGGCCAATGGCTGAACCGACGGTGCGCACCGCGCTTTTCACCACCCATTGGGCCACGCCATCGTGGCGACCGCCGCGCGGCCCTGTGCGGCCAAACAAGATGTCGGACACACCAGACGCCCAGCCAGTTTGCGCTTCGGGCGTCCCAGCACCTGCTTGTTGCATGGTTTGTTGGGCCCGGTGGACGGCAGCCTGGTCCATCGCAGGGGCACGGCCTTTGAGTTGTTCATAGGCCGATTCGCGGTCCACTGCTTTTTCGTAGACACCAGCGACCAAGGAACTGTCCATCAAGGCTTGACGTTGTTGATGTGGGATGGGGCCGAGTTGGCTGCCTGGGGGCAGCACAAACACCCGCTCGGTCTCGCTGGGTCGGCCTTTGCTGTCGAGCAAACTCACCAAGGCTTCACCCACACCCAAATCGGTGATCGCCGCTTCAACGTCCAAACCTTTTTTCGGCCGCATGGTCTGAGCGGTCGCCGTCACGGCTTTTTGATCGCGGGGGGTGAAGGCGCGCAGCACATGCTGCACCCGATTGCCCAATTGGGCCAGCACCCTGTCGGGCAAATCCAAGGGGTTTTGCGTGACGAAATACACGCCCACGCCTTTGGATCGCACCAAGCGCACCACCAGTTCAATGCGTTCGACCAAAACCTTCGGCGCTTCGTTGAACAGCAAATGCGCTTCATCGAAGAAAAACACCAGTTTGGGTTTGTCCAAATCGCCCACCTCGGGGAGCTGCTCGAACAACTCGGACAACATCCACAGCAAAAACGTGGCGTACAGCCGGGGCGCATTCATCAATTTGTCAGCCGCCAAGATGTTGACCACGCCATGGCCTTGGCCATCGGTTTGCATGAAGTCATGGATGTCGAGCATGGGCTCGCCAAAAAACAGGTCGCCGCCTTGTTCCTCGATCTGCAGCAGGCCACGTTGAATCGCACCCACGCTGGCGGCGCTGATGTTGCCGTATTCGGTGGTGAAGTCTTTGGCGTTCTCGCCCACGTGTTGAAGCATGGCGCGCAAGTCTTTGAGGTCTAACAGCATCAGGCCGTTGTCGTCGGCGATTTTGAACACCAGGTTGAGCACCCCGGCTTGGGTGTCGTTCAAGTTCAGCATGCGGGCCAACAGGAGTGGCCCCATGTCACTCACGGTGGCGCGCACAGGATGGCCTTGTTGACCGAAAACATCCCACAGGGTGACCGGGCAGGCCGCAAAAGCAGGGGTGTCCAAACCGCGCTCCTTCAAGATGGCGGCCATCTTGTCGGACAGTCGTCCCGCTTGGCTCATGCCACTCAAGTCGCCTTTGACGTCGGCCATGAACACTGGCACGCCAATGCGCGACAAGCCTTCGGCCATGGTTTGGAGGGTGACTGTTTTGCCAGAGCCCGTGGCACCGGTGATCAAGCCGTGACGGTTGACCAATGAAGGAAGCAAAAAACAGTCAGCTGTGCTGCTGCGCGCAATCAGGATGGGCTCAGACATGGCTTGTCTCTTTCAAAACCGAGGTATGGAAACAGAACAACCGCGACCGCAGCGGTTGGGGCGGTCAGCGCGCGTTGCGGGGGTTGCTGGAAGCGAGCGTGTCGGGGTTGACGCGGCGCGCACCGTTGAACCGCTTGACCCAATAAGTGTCGCTCATGTCTTCGATGCGCACCTGACCACCTGAGCGGGGGGAATGGATGAATTTGCCGTCACCGATGTAGATGCCCACATGGCTGAAAGCTTTGCGCAGGGTGTTGTAGAAAACCAGGTCGCCGGGCTGCAATTCGCTGCGATCGATCTTCTCGGTGACCGCAGCTTGGGCTTTGGCGTTGTGGGGCAAGACCAGACCCAAGGTGTTTTCATACATGGCACGCACAAAACCGCTGCAATCAAAGCCAGATTCGCCATTGCCACCACGACGGTAAGGCATGCCCAGATGCCCCATGGCGTTCACCACCAAGTCTGATGCCTGGTCGGTGACGTCTTTGCTGATTTTGCTGAATTTGGCCACCAAGCCACGCTCGGCCAACAGGGCATCGAGCTCGTCGGCAGAGGAGGTATTGGGGTTGGCATGGGCCATACCCATGGTCAGCAGGAGCAAAAACAGGGCGCGCTTCATAACCCAACATTCTAAGCGCGGCCTTTTGGGGGCCTGTCTGACGCACAATCAGGGCTTTTCGGCCTCTACAACCAGACAAGGACAGCCATGTTTCGCGCCCTTTTATTAGA
>JBDKLR010000121.1:0-5092 GCA_039795515.1 Pseudomonadota bacterium
ATGCTGTGTTGCAAAGCACCACGCGCCAGCATGTCGTTCAGTTGCGCCAAACAGGCCTGGCGATCCGCCGGCAAAAGCTCGTACACCAAGAAAAACTTCAAAGCGATGGAGTTGAACAACAAGGGCCGAAAGCTGATGCTGATGTCCGGCGGCGGGTTGGAGCCATAGCAAACCAGCTGACCATGGGGTTTCAACACGCCCTGCGCCAGCCATCTTGCAGTCGTCGAAAAATCCATGTCGATGACCGCATCTGCGCCGCGCCCTTGGGTCAGTGATTGGACCTGGGCCACGACATCGTCGGTTTTGTAGAAAAGGCAGTGCGACGCGCCCGCAGCTTTGGCGTGGGCCGCTTTGGCAGCGTTGCCGACCGTCCCGATGACCTCGGCGCCTGCTTGCACCAGCATTTGCGTGATGTAGTGACCGACCGCCGATGAAGCGCCGGTGACCAGCACTTTTTGGCCTCTCACATCGCCTGCCAAACGGACCGCTTGAAGCGCCGTCAGCCCAGGTATCCCCATGCAGGCGCCTGCCTCAAACGACGTGTTGTCAGGCAAATGCACCGCCTGTGCACTGGGCAAGGCCACGAACGCTGCAGACGTGCCAAACGGCCTTTGCCATTGGGCGTTCCAGATCCAGACCCGCTCACCCACACGACTGGAAGACACGCCCTCGCCCACGGCTTCGATGACACCCGCGCCATCGCTGTGCGGCACGATGCGTGGCCCACCCAAGGGCCGCGCCATGCGCGATTTGACATCCGAAGGATTGACACCAGAGGTGTGCAAGCGCACCAAAACCTCACCAGCAGCGGCCGTTGGGGTGGGCATCTCGCCCACCACCATCACGTCTGTGGCAGCGCCGTTGCGCTCGTACCAAGCGGCTTTCATCAGCCCATGTGCAGGCCGCCGTTGCAGGAAAAGTCTGCACCGGTGGTGAAGCCTGATTCGTCGCCAGCCAACCAACCCACGATGGAGCCGATCTCTTCGGGAGTGCCCAAACGTTTGACGGGAATGGTGGCCACGATTTTGTCCAACACCTCGGGCTTGATGGCGCGAACCATGTCAGTGCCGATGTAGCCGGGGCTGACGGTGTTGACCGTGACGCCTTTGTTGGCCAATTCTTGCGCCAGCGCCATGGTGAAACCGTGCATGCCTGCTTTGGCGGCCGAGTAATTGGTCTGGCCGGATTGGCCTTTTTCACCATTGACCGATGAAATTTGGATGATGCGGCCCCAGCCTTTTTCGACCATGCCAGGCACCACTTGCTTGGTCACGTTGAACATCGCGTTGAGGTTGGTGTCAATCACCGCTTTCCAGTCTTCGACCAACATTTTCAAAAACATGCGGTCGCGGGTGATGCCTGCGTTGTTGACCAACACATCGATGGGGCCGTGCTCGGCCACGGCTTTGCTGAAGGCTTCGGTGGTGGATTCCCAATCGGCCACATTGCCCACGGAGGCGTGGAAGGTGTAGCCCTGGGCTTTTTGCTCGCCCAACCATTTGTCAAAGTCACGGCTGGGGCCACAGCCTGCAATGACCTTGTAGCCCATCTTGTACAAGCGGTGGCAAATGGCGGTGCCGATGCCGCCCATGCCGCCTGTGACGTATGCGATTTTTTGACTCATGTGTTTGTCTCCTGTGGTCGTTTTGAATGGGGTGTGATGAACGGGTCAGGCCCGGGCTTTGACATAGCGGCCTGGCGCAGGCTCAATGGCTTTATAAGCGCCTCGTCCATAGCTTTTGGGTGCGGTGATTTGCTGGCCCGCGTGTTTTTTCAGCCAGTTCGACCAGTCGGTCCACCAACTGCCTGGGTGTTCTTTGGCACCCTCGCGCCATTTCTCCAGGGTGTTGGGCAATTTGTTGTCCGAGCGCACCCAATAGCAGCGCTTGTTGGCCGCCGGCGGGTTGATGACGCCTGCAATGTGACCTGAGGCTCCCATGACAAAGCGCTTGGGGCCTGGGAACACCTGGGTGGAGGCATAGGCCCCAGCGATGGGAACGATGTGGTCTTCCAGCGAGCCATAGAGATAAACCGGCAGATCCACTTTGCGAAGATCCAGCCGCTCACCGCAAATGGTGGTCTTGCCCGGTTTGATCAAGTTGTTTTCGAGGTAGGTGTTGCGCAAATACCAGGCGTACATGGGACCGGCGAGGTTGGTGGCATCGCTGTTCCAGTAAAGCAAGTCGAAAGGCGGAGGTGTCTCACCCTTGAGGTAGTTGCCCACCACGTAGTTCCAGACCAGGTCGTTGGGCCGCAAAAAACTGAAGGTCGAGGCCATGTCGCGCCCAGCCATGAGACCACCTTCGGAAAACTGCGCTTCACGGAATTTGACAAACGGTTCATCGATGAACACATCCAGCACCCCTGCGTGCTCAAAGTCCACGAAGGTGGTGAGCAAGGTGGCACTGGCCACCGGGTCTTCGCCGCGGGCCGCCAACACACCCAAAGCAGCGGTGAGCAAGGTGCCCCCGACACAAAAACCCAGGGCGTTGATTTGGGGCATGTTGCCAATTTGGCGGGCCACCTCGATGGCTTGCATCACGCCCTTTTCCACGTAGTCGTCCCAGGTGGTGTGCGCCATGTCGGCATCGGGGTTGCGCCAACTCACAACGAAGGTGCGGTGACCTTGCGCCACGGCATAGCGGATGAGCGAATTGGTGGGTTGCAAATCGAGGATGTAAAACTTGTTGATGCAGGGTGGCACCAGCAAAAACGGTCGCTGGTACACCTTGGGCGTCAGCGGTTTGTATTCAATGAGTTGGAAGATCTCGTTTTCATAAACCACCGCCCCTTCGGTGGTTGCCACGTTTTTGCCGACCTCGAACAGGCTTTCGTCGGTCATGGACACATGGCCTTGCTGCATGTCGTGCAACATGTTTTGCAAGCCCAGTTTGATGCTCTCGCCTTGGGTGTCGATGGCCTTTTTTTGCGCTTCGGCGTTCAGGGCCAAGAAGTTGCTGGGTGAAGAAGCAGCCACCCATTGCTCCACCGCGAAACGAATGCGGGCACGGGTTTTTTCGTCGGTCTCCAGTGACTCCGCGAACGACATCATGGTTCGTGCATTGAGCAGGTACAGAGCGGCGTTGAAGCCTGCCAAGGGGTTTTGCTGCCAGGCATCGTTGGCAAAGCGGCGGTCTTTCAATGGGGTGTTGGACTGCAACCCTTGCTCCCAAAGCGCTTGCAAAGACTTGGCGTATTCGGCCTGAAGTTGACTCAACTTATCGGGCGGAATATTCAGGCTGGGCAAGGTGTTCATGGCGTGGGCAGGTGCAGTGGCTTCAGGTCATCTTAGGCTTTGCATTAGATTTGAATACCCCTACAAACCCCTGACATGACTCAAACCAACTGAATACCCGCCGCAAAACGCCCACTTCGACCATCGCGACGGTGCGAAAAGAAAACCTCGGGTCTGCTGAAAGTGCACCAAGACGGGGAACTGTCATTGCCCTCCACCATCGAGGCACCGGCATGGGCCAATCGCAGGCGGGCCAAGGCAGGCAAATCGGCCAGGTACTTGCCCGCATGGGTCTGCGGCTTGAATGCAGACACTGCAAACGGGTCAGACACCACAAAGGCTTGAACCACCTCCTCGCCCACCTCGAAGGCTGTCGGACCAATGCATGGCCCCAGCCAAATCCGCAGGTCTTTCGAGGCCCCCAGGCGGGCCAAGGTCTGCAAGGTGTTCTCCAACACGCCCCCCGCCAACCCGCGCCAGCCAGCATGCGCGGCGGCGGCCACCCGTTGCCCAGGCGAATAGAACAACACCGGCAAGCAATCGGCCACCATGATGGTGCAAACCAATTGGGGCGAAACCGTCCAGCATGCATCGGCTTCAGCTCCATCCGGTGTTTGAGGGGTGATCTCCAGCACCTTCACCCCATGCACTTGCTTCAAAAAAACAGCTGGCGCGCCACAACGGTCCTCGAACAAGCGACGGTTGTGCACCACATCCTGGACGTCATCACCGACGTGGTCGCCCAGGTTCAGGCTGTCCAATGGCGGACGCGACACGCCGCCCTGGCGGCTGCTGCAAACCACCCTTGCCCCCGGCCAATCGGGCAGGACGACGGGCGAATCAGGGTTCAAAGTCGGGACAGGCGCTGGGGTGGGCCTGTTGAAAGGCGGGCAAGGCCATGCAAGCTTCAAACACCGCCATGGTGCGCGGGAAAACTGTCAGATCCACTTTGAAACGTTGGGCGTTGAAGATTTGCGGCACCAGCACACAGTCGGCCATGCTGGGGGTGTCACCGTGGCAAAAACGCCCCGTGGCGGGATGGGCCAATTGCTTTTCAAACGCTTGCAGACCCAGGTCCACCCAGTGGCGATACCAGGTGTTCTTGGAGTCCTCGTCCAATTTCAAGGTGCCGCTGAGGTATTTCAAGATGCGCAAGTTGTTGATCGGGTGGATCTCACACGCGATCGACTGTGACAAGGCCCGCACGCGCGCGCGGCCGACAGCGTCAGCGGGCAGCAAAGCGGGTGTGGGATGTGTCTCGTCGAGGTATTCGATGATGGCCATGGACTGGGTCAGCCGCAAACCATCCACTTCGAGCAAGGGCACCAGCGCGTCGCCGTTGAGCTGGGTGTAAGCCTCTTGAAATTGCGCACCTTTGGCCAGGTGAACCGCGATGTATTCATAGGACAAGCCCTTCAGGGCCAAGGCAATGCGCACACGAAAGGAGGCAGAAGAACGAAAGTAGTTGTGGAGTTTCATTCTGCCAAGGATACCAAGCGCCCATGACATGCCTCTGGCTGGACTCGCCTAAACTCTGCGGGCACCAGGGCCGGTTGCCCTGCATCGGAAAGCCACACATGGATCACGTCGGTTCACGAACAGTCAAACATTGCAAAAACTGCGGCACGGCCGTGGTGCAACGTTTGCCTGACGATGGCGACACCAAACTGCGCGCGGTCTGCCCGGCATGCCACACGGTGCACTATGAAAACCCCTTGAATGTGGTGGGCACCATTCCGGTGCTAGGTGAGCGGGTCTTGCTTTGCAAACGCAACATCGAGCCACGCAAGGGTTTTTGGACCTTGCCGGCCGGGTTCATGGAATTGCGCGAAACCCTGGCAGAGGGCGCGGCGCGTG
>JBDKLR010000122.1:0-7331 GCA_039795515.1 Pseudomonadota bacterium
TGCAGGGCTTGGGCGAGTTCAACCACACCGGTCTTGTCAGAGACAGAAATCAAGGCGTTCATAGCAATTTGTGTTCGGTGAGTTTTTTGCGCAAGGTGTTGCGGTTCAGGCCCAGCCACTCGGCTGCGCGGGATTGGTTGCCTTCAGCGTGTTTCATCACCACGTCAAGCAAGGGCTTTTCAACGATGCGAATCATCATGTCGTGCAACTGTTCGGGTTCGTTGCCACGCAGGTCCTTGATGTAGGCCTCCAGGCTTTGCCGCACCACTTCTTCAATTTGTTTTTTGCTCATAGAGCGGTCTCCATCTCGGGCGATGGCGTGGCAGCAGGCAGGCGGTCGCCATGCTGGGCCACGCGGTCAAAGTATTCGGACACGGCCGCCAATTGGGTGTCACAGTCTTCGATGCGGTTCATGTGTTGTCTGAAAGCGGTGGCGTCGACCAAACCTTGGGTGTACCAAGCGATGTGCTTGCGGGCACTGCGCACCCCGATGTGTGCGCCATACAAGCTGTAGTGGTCTTGCAAGTGGTGCAACAACAAACGCTGCACCTCGGCCACCAAGGGCGGCGCCAACAAAGTGCCGTGCTGCAAAAAATGGTCGATTTCTCGAAAAATCCAAGGACGACCTTGCGCGGCGCGGCCTATCATCACCGCGTCAGCGCCCGTGGCTTGCAACACCGATTGGGCTTTCTGGGGCGAGTCGATGTCGCCATTGGCCACCACGGGAACACCCACCGCCGCCTTCACCTGGGCGATGCTGTCGTACTCGGCCTGCCCTTTGTAGCCCTGCTCGCGGGTGCGGCCATGCACCGTGATCATTTGTACGCCTGCACTTTCAGCTTGACGCGCCAGCGACACCACATTGCGGTGCTCGGCGCTCCACCCGGTGCGCATCTTCAGGGTGACCGGCACGCCAAAGGGTTGGGCGGCATCCACCACCGCTTGCACGATGGCCATGGCCAAGGGCTCGTCTTGCATCAGGGCCGAGCCCGCCCATTTGTTGCACACCTTTTTGGCGGGGCAACCCATGTTGATGTCGATGATTTGCGCGCCACGCTCGATGTTGTAGACCGCTGCCTCGGCCATCATGGCCGCTTCTGTGCCCGCGATTTGCACCGCGATGGGGCCGACCTCGCCATCGTGATTGGCGCGCCTGGATGTTTTCAAGCTGTGAAACAGGTCGGGACGCGAGGTGACCATCTCGCTCACGGCATAACCTGCCCCCAATTGTTTGGCCAAGCTGCGAAACGGCCTGTCGGTGACGCCCGCCATGGGGGCCACAAACACGGCGTTGCTCGTCTCATAGGGACCAATGCGCATAGGGGAAGGGAGAAGAAGGGCTGCTCAAAAAGGAGGCACGATTCTAGCCATGTCCCAAGGCCGTTGGCACATTTATTTTTGTGTGTCTTTCTGTGTTTTTCAGCTCTTACACTGGGCTTTCATGGACGATTTTTTCCAAACCTTGCTGACCACGATGACCACGCCAGAAGCCGGCCTGGTGGTGTTGTTTGTCAGCGCCACCCTGGCTGCCACCTTGCTGCCCTTGGGCTCAGAGCCCGTGCTGTTGGCCTTGCTGTCCTTTCACCCGGCATGGCTGTGGCCGGCATTGGCAGTCGCCACGGTGGGCAACACCTTGGGCGGCGCGATCGGTTGGTGGATGGGTTGGGGTGCCGAGCGTTGGATGGCGCACAGACTGCACCAAGACCATGTGACGCTGCACATGCGGGCTTTGTTGTGGCTTCAGCGCTTGGGGCCCGTGGCTTGCCTGGGCGCTTGGTTGCCGGTCATTGGCGACCCCTTGTGCGTGGTGGCGGGTTATTTGCGTTTGCCTTTTTGGCCTTGCGTGTTCTTCATGGCGGTGGGCAAAGCCTTGCGGTATGGGGCGCTGGTGTGGGGTTGGACAGGCCTGATGTCTTTAATGGGCCAACCAGCTTGACCACATGTGGGCCGCTTGCACATAAAAAGGAATGCCCAACAAGATGTTGAAGGGGAAGGTCAACCCGAGGGACATGCCAAAGTACAAGCTGGGATTGGCTTCAGGAATGGCATGACGCAACACCGCAGGCACGGCGATGTAAGACGCGCTGGCTGACAAGACCATCAACAAGGCCAAATCGCCAGGGGCCATGTTCAAGAACCCGCCCAACACCATGGCCAAACCAGCGTGAATAAGTGGAGCCAACAAGGCATACAACAACAAGCGTTTGGGTTGCCCCCGCAACTTGCCCATGTTGCGTGCAGCCAGCAAGCCCATGTCCAACAAAAAGAAGGACAACATGCCTTTGAACAGGTCCACAGAAAACGGCTTCATCACCTGTTGGCCCTGCTCGCCTGCCAAAAAACCAATCAACATGGCACCCAACAGCAACAGTTGCGCGCCGTCGGTGAGGGCCTCATGCCAGACATGACCCATGTTGCTGGGTGCTGTTGGCACGCCCGACTTGGCATGTGCCGTTTGGGCACGCGCCATGTTGACGAACAACACAGCCAAGATGATGGCTGGCGACTCCATCAGGGCCATGGCAGCCGCCATGTGCCCGCCGTAAGCCAAATCGTGGTGATCCAGGTATTGCGCAGCGGTGATGAATGTCACCGCGCTCACCGAGCCATACGTGGCGGCAATCGCAGCCGCATCAAACCGACCCACGATGCGACTCAAAAACAAATAGCTCAACAACGGCACCAGCGCCGCCATGAACACCGCCGCCGCCAAGCTGACCAGGACCTGGACGTTCAGCCCTGACTCGGCCAAAGCAAAACCGCCTTTGAGCCCCAAGGCCATCAACAGGTACAAAGACAAAAACCTGGAAATCGCCTGAGGGATTTCCAGGTTGGAGCGGATCAATCCCGCCAAAACGCCAAACACAAAAAACAAGATGGCGGGATCAACAGAGGCTTGCATTCAGGCTTTCAGACGGTCAATCGAAGATCTCGCTCAACCAGGACTTTTGGTATCGGTGTTTGTGGCCATGATGCCTGTGATGGTCGTCATCATTGGCATCACGTTCTCTGGTCGCGACTTGCTGCACAACGGGGTAGGCACTGGCGGCTCTTTCGAGCAACTTGTCCAACTCTCCCCTGTCCAGCCAAAGACCCCGGCAAGATGGGCAGTAGTCTATTTCAACACCCTGGCGCTCACTCATGACCAAGGCCTGGTCTTTGCAATGGGGACATTTCATGGGGTACCCTCCTTATTCGTTATTGCCGCCGAAGCCAAACAAGGCCAGCAGGCTGGTGAACAAATTGAAGACCGACACAAACAAACTGACCGTGGCCAAGACGTAATTGCGTTCACCGCCCTGCACGATTTGGCTGGTTTCAAACAATATCAAGCCGGCGGACAACAACGCCACCATGCCCGAAACAGCCAGTCCCAAGGCAGGGATGTCCAAGAACATGGCTGCCAAGCCTGCGATCAAGGCCACCACCATGCCCATGAACAAAAAGCCGCCCATGAAGCTGAAGTCTTTGCGCGTGATCAGCACATAAGCCGACAATGCCAAAAAGGTGACGCCGGTCGAGCCCAAGGCCAAGCTGATGGTTTGCGCGCCGCCAGGCACGGCCAAATAGTGGCTGAGGATCGGCCCCAAGCTGTAACCCATGAAACCGGTCAAGGCGAACACCACGGGCAGCGCCCAGGCGCTGTTTTGCAATTTGTGGACCGCGAACAGCAAGCCAAAGTAAGCCACCAGGGTCAGCACCAAGCCTGGCGCTGGCCATTTCATGGTCACGGCCATCGAGGCCACCGCTGCGCTGAAGATCAAGGTCATGGCCAACAGGGCATAGGTGTTGCGCAACACCCGCTGCACCTCGCCCCTTTGCAGGTCTTGCCCCGGCAGGGCAACCATGTCGTGGTGCGCTTGTTCGGCCACAGCAGTTGAAGAATGGTTCAAGTTCATGATGAATCTCCTATAGAGGACTCGAAGATAGGGCTGTTAAACACAATAAAAAAGCAGATAATTTCTCATCATCATTCTCAAAATAACTGAATATGAGCATCCCCTTCAATTACAAACACCTCTATTATTTTTGGGTGGTGGCCAAGGAAGGCGGCATGTCCAAAGCCGCCGACAAATTGGACATGGCGGTGCAAACCGTGAGCGCGCAGGTGCGCGAGTTGGAGCGGGATTTGGGCTGTGAGTTGCTCAAACCAGCCGGCCGAGGTCTGGCCTTGACCGAGGCTGGGATGGCAGCGCTGCAGCAAGCCGATCAGATTTTTCAACTCGGCGAAAACTTGCCCAACATGGTGCGCGACGCGGTGCGTGCGCCGGGCGTGCGCTTGTGGGTGGGCATCAGCGACGGGCTGCCCAAATTGGTGGTGCACCGCTTGTTGCAACCCATCATCAACGAGCCGCAACTTCGATTGCTGTGCTTGGAAGGGCAATTCAATGAACTGCTGGGCAACTTGGCCCTGCACAAACTCGACGTGGTCATCTCGGACCGTCCGGCACCGACCAACCCCAACATCAAGCTCTACAGCCATGCCTTGGGTGCTTCTTCGGTGGCTTGGTATGGCACAGCCGCCTTGCTGGCCAAATCCAGCAAACCATTTCCGCAGAACCTGAGTGAGCTGCCTGTGCTCTTGCCCACCGCCCACACGGCCAGCCGCGACCGGCTGGATCACTGGTTGGAGCAGCGCGGCATTCGCCCGCGTGTGGTGGGTGAGTTTGAAGACAGCGCCTTGCTCAAGACTTTTGGCGCCAGCGGCATGGGCGTTTTTCCAGCGGCCGAATCCGTGCAGGAAGAATTGCTTGCGCACTATGCGGTTCAGCGCATGGGACAGTGCGCGGGGGTGACCGAACATTTCTACGCGATTGGCACTGAAAAAAAGGTGCAACACCCGCTGGTTCAGCGTTTGTTGCACCCTGTCACGGCTTGACTTTGGATCAGGCTTCTGTTTTGGCCGGTGCTGTTTTCAAGCTCAGCAGCATGGTGATGGCCAAGATGCCGATGACCACACCCAAGGACACAGCGACCGGGATTTTGTAGATGTCGATCAGGCTCATCTTGACGCCAATGAACACCAAAATAACCGCCAAACCGTAGTTCAACAAATGGAATTTGTGGGCCACCGCTGCCAGCAAAAAATACATGGCGCGCAAGCCCAGGATGGCAAACACATTGCTGGTGAGCACGATGAACGGGTCGCTGGTGATGGCGAAGATGGCAGGGATCGAGTCCACCGCAAAAATCACATCGGTCAGCGCGATCAGGCTGATCACCATCAACAATGGCGTGGCGATCTTGACGCCGTTTTCACGGGTCCAAAACCGCTCACCGTCGTAGTTCTGGCTGATCGGCATCCATTTGCGCAGCAACTTCAGCGCGGGGTTGTTGTTCAGATCGGGTTCTTGGCCAGCCGCCCACCACATCTTGATGCCGGTCAGGATCAAGAAGGCCCCAAACACATACAGCACCCAATGGAACTCGGCGAGCAACCAACCGCCCACCAAAATCATGATGGTGCGCAAAACGATGGCGCCGATGATGCCGATCATCAGCACCCGCTTTTGAAACGCCGTGGGCACCGCAAAGTAGGTGAAGATCATCAAGAACACAAAGATGTTGTCCACCGCCAATGATTTTTCAATCAAGTAGCCGGTGAGAAACTCCAGTGATTTGGTGTTGGCCAATTCGTTGGAACCGGTTTGGTCCTTGATCGCCCACCACAACAAGCCGTTGAACACAAAGCTCAGGGCGATCCAGATCAACGACCAATTCAAGGCTTCTTTGACACCGATGTCGTGTGCGCCTTGTTTTTTCAGCACCACAAAGTCGATGAACAAAGAGGCCAGCACAATGCCCGCAAAAGTGAGCCACAGCCAGACGGGAACAATGGTTTCCATGAAGTCTTTCTCCGAAAAAGTGGGGGGAGTGTAAATTCAAAACACAAGACTTTTATTGAATAAATCATCTATTTACTTCGGTATTTCCTGAATAATTCATCGGCATAAACTGACTGAAATGCCCGTGTTTATTGAAAAATAAGGGCCTTCTGACCCTGGAAAGCACTTGAACATGTCCACCGACCAGCAGCCCCCCAAACCAGACCGCCCCTGGTTGCCCAACCGGGAGCAGCTGTCCCAGCACCCCTGGCTCAAACCCTGGGCGCCGCACCTGTTGGCACCGGCGCTGTGGCGCTTGCAACACGAGGCGGTGGCACGGGGGGTGGCGGTCGGTTTGTTGTGGGCGTTTTTGATTCCAGTGGCGCAAATCGTGGTGGCGGTGGTGCACTGCGTTTGGTGGCGCGCCCACATCCCCACTGCGGCGGCCATGACCATGGTGACCAACCCGTTCACCATTGGTTTTTGGCTCTGGTTGGCCTACCAAACAGGCTCAACGATCCTGGGTGTGAGCTCGCCTGCACCCGCATCGCTGGAGAACCTGAGCGCTGCATGGCTGCTGTCTTACGGCGGCCCGATCATGCTGGGCATGGGCTTGTTCGCCGTGGGTGCGGCGGTCACGGGTTATGTGTTGGTGAAACTGGTTTGGTGGTCCAGGGTCATGTGGACACGTCGACTAAGACAGTCGACTGAGGCTTAAGCGCTGAACAAAAAGTTCATCACGTCGCCGTCTTTCACCACGTACTCTTTGCCTTCGGCGCGCATCTTGCCCGCGTCCTTGGCACCTTGCTCGCCCTTGAAACTGATGAAATCGTCAAAAGCGATGGTTTGGGCGCGGATATAGCCCTTCTCAAAGTCGGTGTGGATCACGCCAGCCGCTTGCGGGCCGGTGTCGCCCACGCGAATGGTCCAAGCGCGTACTTCTTTCACGCCAGCGGTGAAATAGGTTTGCAAACCCAACAGTGTGTATGCCGAGCGAATCAGACGATTCAAGCCAGGTTCATCCTGACCCAGTTCTTTCAGAAACTCCAAGCGATCTGCATCGTCCATCTCGGACAATTCTGCTTCGATCTTGGCGCAAATCGCCACCACGGGCGCGTTTTGCGCTTGCGCGAAAGCCTTGAGGCGGTCGAGGAACGGGTTGTTCTCAAAACCATCTTCCGACACATTGGCCACAAACATGGCGGGTTTGGCGGTGATGAAAAAGAACTGCTTGAGTTCGGCGCGTTCTTCTTTGCTGAAGTCGATGGTGCGCACCGGTTTGGTGTCGTTGAGGGCTGCCTGGCATTTCTCCAAAATCGCCATTTGCTTGGCGGCTTCTTTGTCGCCTGAGCGGGCGATTTTGCTGACGCGGTGGATGGCTTTTTCAACGGCGGCCAAATCGGCCAGGCACAACTCGGTTTGAATCACTTCGATGTCGGCGATCGGATCCACCTTGTTGGCCACATGGATCACGTTCTCGTCTTCAAAGCAACGCACCACGTTCAC
>JBDKLR010000123.1:0-4945 GCA_039795515.1 Pseudomonadota bacterium
TAGCCTTGCACAAACAAGAAGATCACACCCAAGAGCACGGTCAACCACATGAATTGGATGGTTTTGCTGCGGTTGTTGTCCAGCAAAGCGTGGTGTGCGATGGTCAAAGTGACACCCGAGCTCAACAACAACGCGGTGTTGATGGTGGGCAACCAAAATGGTGTCATGGTTTGGAAGGGCTCGATGATGCCGGCAGGTGATGCGGTCACACCAGCAGCCACACTGGGCCAAACGGCTTTGAAGTCAGGCCACAACAATGCATTTTCAGCGTTGCCCAGCGCAGGCACAGAGTGCACACGTGCCCACCACAAGGCGGAGAAGAAAGCGCCGAAGAACATCACTTCAGAGAAGATGAACCAGCTCATGCTCCAACGGTAGGACAACTCGATCTTGCGTCCGTACTGACCCGATTCGCTTTCACGCACCGAATCACTGAACCACTGGAACAAGACAAACAACCAAATGGCCAATCCAGCGAACAGGGAATATTTGCCCCAGCTCACATCGTTCATCCACTGGCTGGCACCCAAAATGACGAAGAACAAGCCAAATGACGCAAGCGCTGGGTGGCGTGAAGGCTCTGGAACATAGTAATAAGGCTTGACGCCATGCGATGTGCTGCTCATCTCTCGACTCCTTTTATTTCGCAACGACCAGGTTGACGAGGACGATCAACCCAATCACAAACAACAAACCTGCCACCAAACCCACGCCCAAGATGTGCAATGGCGTGATGTGTGACAAATCTTCTTGAAACTCACTGTTTTTTCGAATGCCAATGAATGACCAGGCCACCGCCACGATGGAACGCCACAAAGGACGCTTGACCACCACAGGTGCATCCACGGTCACTGGCTCGCTCATACGCCGTCTCCACCCACAGACACCAGCGACACCTTGCTGCCAGGCGCTGCAGGTGTTTTGCTGCCCACTTCAAAGAAGGTGTAGGACAAGGTGATGGTGGTCACGTTTTTGGCCAACTTGGGATCAATCACAAACACCACGGGCCACTGCTTTTTCTCGCCGGGGGCCAAGGTGTATTGATTGAAGCAAAAGCATTCCATCTTGTTGAAATGCGCGGCGGCTTCACGCGGCGCATAGCTGGGGATGGCTTGGGCCGACATGGTGCGGTCTTGCACATTGACAAACTCGTACATGACCGTGGTCATTTGGCCTGGGTGCACTTGCACCGAGTTTTGCATCGGCTTGAACAACCAAGGACCACGGGCATTTGAATCAAACTCGACCGTGATGGTGCGGCTGACATCCACTTGGGTGTTGTCAGCCTTGGCCAAACGGGCATTGCCCGTGCCTGGCAGTTCTTTTTCACCCAGAGCCAAGATGTTGATGCCAGTGGCCTCGCAGATGGCGAGGTACACAGGCACCAAGGCGTAACCAAAGCCAAACATGCCCAAAGCCACCACCGCCAGCTTGCGCAGCATGACCAGGTTGTGTTGACGCAATCCCATGGGTGTTTTGGCTTTGCTCAGCAGTGCTTAGGCCACGATGCGGGTGGCATCGGCATTGAGCTTGGGTGGGTTCTCAAAGGTGTGGAACGGTGCTGGTGAAGGCACTTCCCACTCCAAACCTTCAGCCGCTTCCCAAGGACGTTGGGGAGCGGGTGCGCCTTGGCCACGCATAGTGGGCAACACGATGAAGAAGAAGAAATACACCTGGGCGAAACCGAAAGCGAACGCACCAAAAGAAGCCAACGCGTTGAAGTCGGCGAACTGCATGGGGTAGTCGGCATAGCGACGGGGCATGCCAGCCAGACCCAAGAAGTGCATGGGGAAGAAGGTGACGTTGAAGGAGATCAGGGTCCACCAGAAATGGATCTTGCCGCGCGCTTCGTTGTACATCACACCCGTCCACTTGGGCGACCAGTAGTAGTAACCAGCGAACATGGTGAACAAAGAACCCGCCACCAACACATAGTGGAAGTGGGCCACCACGTAGTAACCGTCTTGCAATTGCAAATCGATGGGGGCCATGGACAAAATCAAACCTGTGAATCCACCCATGGTGAACACGAAGATGAAGCCCACGGCAAACAACATGGGGGTTTCAAAGGTCATGGAACCCTTCCACATGGTCGCGATCCAGTTGAACACCTTCACGCCAGTGGGCACAGAGATGAGCATGGTGGCGTACATGAAGAACAACTGACCCGTCACTGGCATGCCCGTGGTGTACATGTGGTGTGCCCAGACGATGAACGACAAAATCGCGATCGAAGATGTGGCGTAAACCATGGAAGCGTAACCGAACAGCTTTTTGCGAGAGAAAGCAGGCACGATCTGGCTGATGATGCCGAAGGCGGGCAAGATCATGATGTAGACCTCGGGGTGACCGAAGAACCAGAAGATGTGCTGGAACATGACGGGGTCACCACCTGCGGCGGGGTTGAAGAAGCTGGTGCCGAAGTGGCGATCGGTCAACACCATGGTGATGGCGCCAGCCAACACAGGCATCACAGCGATCAACAAATAAGCAGTGATCAACCATGTCCACACGAACATGGGCATCTTCATCAGGGTCATGCCAGGGGCGCGCATGTTCAAGATGGTGACGATGATGTTGATCGAGCCCATGATGGAGCTGGCACCCAACAAGTGCAGCGCCAAAATGCCGGCGTCCATGGAAGGACCCATTTGCAATGTCAAAGGCGCATAGATGGTCCAGCCGGTGGCAGGGGCACCGCCAGGCATGAAGAACGAACCAGCCAACATGACAGCCGCAGGAATCATCAACCAGAAGCTGAAGTTGTTCATGCGGGCAAAAGCCATGTCAGAGGCGCCGATTTGCAGCGGGATCATCCAGTTGGCGAAGCCCACGAAGGCGGGCATGATGGCGCCAAACACCATGATCAGACCGTGCATGGTGGTGAACTGGTTGAACAACTCAGGGTTGACCAATTGAAGACCGGGCTGGAACAACTCCGCGCGGATGAACAGCGCCAAGATGCCACCAATGATCAACATGGTGAAGGCAAACAACAAATACAAAGTACCGATGTCTTTGTGATTGGTGGCAAACACCCAACGGCGCCAGCCGTGTGGTGCACCGTGGTGGTCGTCATGCCCGTGAGAGGCTCCGTGGCCGTGTGAATCGAGAACTGCGCTCATGGTTGTTCCTTAGATTTCAATGGGTTTATTGACGAGCCGCATGCACATCGGCAGGCTGCACCACTTGACCGGTTTGATTGGACCAATGGTTCTTGGTGAAGCTGATCACAGCAGCGATTTCAGTGTCGCTGAGCTGTTTCCAAGCAGGCATGGATCCATTGTTCTGACCATTCAGCAACACGGCAATTTGCTTGGATTTGTCGGCATCCAACACAACGGCTGCGCCATCAAGGGGTTTGATGGGGCCCATGCCCTTGCCGTTGGCTTGGTGGCAAGCTTGGCAATTGGCGGCATACACCTTCTCGCCTTTTTGGGTCAACTCCGCCAAGGTCCAGACCTTGTTGGGGTCGTCTTGTTTGGCGGCCAGTTTTTTGTTTTGCTCGGTCACCCATGCGGTGTACTCTTCTGCGCTGACCACTTTCACGTGGATGGGCATGTAAGCGTGTTCTTTGCCGCACAACTCCTGGCATTGGCCGTGGAAGTCACCGGTTTTTTCGGCGCGGAACCAAGTGTCACGCACAAAACCGGGAATGGCGTCTTGTTTGATGCCAAACGAGTTGACAGCAAAGGAGTGGATCACGTCGTTCGAGGTGGTGATGATGCGGATTTTTCTGCCCACGGGAACCACCAAGGGGTTGTCCACTTTGAGCAGGTAGTCGTCGGTGGGTTCAGGCTTGCCACTGTCGGACATGGCACGTTGCTTTTCGTCCAAGCTGGAGATAAAGCCAATGCCTTCGCCTTCACCTTTGATGTAGTCATAGCCCCAACGCCATTGGTAACCCGTGACTTTGATGGTGATGTCGGCATTGGAAGTGTCTTTGCTGGCCACCACGGCTTTGGTGGCGGGCAAGGCCATCAAAATGACGATGATGAATGGAATCACGGTCCATGCGATTTCAACTTTGACCGATTCATGGAAATTGGCGGGCTTGTGGCCCAGCGACTTGCGGTGCTTCCAAATGGAATAGAACATCACACCGAACACGGCCAAGAAGATCACGGTACAGATGATCAGCATGAACCAGTGCAACCAAACTTGCTCTTCGGCAATTTTGGTGACGGGTGGATGCAAATTCAACTGGTTGACCGCTGGCCCGCCTGGCAAATCGTTGACAGCCCAAGCTGCGGTGGTGCCAAAAGCGAACAAAGCCAAGCACGCTGTTTCCAATTTTTTGTAAATGTTGTTCATCATGGTTGTGGAGATTCAACAGAAAATGTCTATTTGCTAACTCCAAGAATTGTAGCAACCTCGACATGCGCAACGCCTGACAAGAAGCTTTCAACGCTTGGATTGGCGCAGCATGGCTTTCATGTCTTGCAAGTTGACCTCGGTTTGGGCTTTCACAGGGGTGCGGGGCTGGGCTTTGAAGGCATGCCCGTAGACGACCTCGAAAGTCAATGCCAGTCGGCCATCATGCCGCTCAGAGGCCAAATGACGCAACAAAGATTGTTGCAATGTTGACAACCATCTTCGCCCCCGAAGACCCGCGAAACGCTGGGGGCTTAAGTTGCGACCCAAGCCGCGCAAATCATTCAAAAGTTCCTGTGGCGTGGCATAGGTCAGTGTGATGCGCTCCATGTCCATGATGGGAGACGCAAAACCTGCTTGCAACAGCATGTCACCCCAATCGTGCATGTCGGTGAAGGCGTGGTGCGGGGCACCCCAGCCCAAAACGTCGTAGACCTGGCGCAACTCCAACAAACTGTCGGGTCCCAAACAGGAAAACATCACAAAGCCTTGGTCATTCAGGCTGCTGGACCATTGCCGCATCAAAGGCTCAGGTTGGGCGTGCGCGTGCAGGCCCATGTTGGACCACAGC
>JBDKLR010000124.1:0-8107 GCA_039795515.1 Pseudomonadota bacterium
CTGGCTTCATAGCGCAGTTGGGCCAATTCATCATTGACCAAGTCACGGCTGTAGGCGAACAAGTCCATGATGTGTCGCATGTTCTCGAAACTGGGTGTGTAGCCCCACACCGCGTCCAGACCTGGTGTGATTTCAAACGGCACGCCCACGCTGCCCATCAGCACCAGTCGATCAACCCGTTCTGGGTGTCGAATGGCCAAAGCAAGGGCCAATCCGCCGCCAAATGAATTCCCCACCAAATGGGTTTTGGCGATGCCCATGGCGTCCATGAAACCGATGGCATGTGCCACCCACTGGTCCATGTTGTAGACCTGACCCGCAGGGCGATCGGTGAACCCAAAACCCACCATGTCCAAAGCCAAGACGCGGTGTTGCTCAGCCAATTTGGGAATCACCAAGCGCCAGTTGGCCCAGGCGGACACGCCTGGCCCAGAACCGTGGATCAACATCACGGGGGAGCCTTGACCGATGTCGTGGTAATTTGTCTTGATGCCGTTGGCCACAATGCTGTGACCGATTTCAGGGCTGGGTGCGTTCATGTGTGGTCTCAGAGTTTGATGCAAACGTTTTTCAGTTCGGTGTAGAACTCGAGCGAATGCACACCACCTTCTCGACCAATGCCCGACTGCTTGGCACCACCAAAGGGGGTGCGCAAATCGCGCAAGAACCAAGAATTGACCCAGGACAGACCCACTTCCATTCGTTGCGCCACGCGGTGAGCGCGAGACACATCGCGGGTCCAAATGGCGGTGGCCAAGCCGTATTCGTTGTCGTTGGCTTTGGCCAGGACTTCCTCCTCGGTGTCAAACGGTGCGATGTGGCAGCAAGGTCCAAACACTTCCTCTTTGATGACCCGAGCGGTTTCAGGCAATCCGGTCCAGATGGTTGGCTGAATCCATGAGCCGCCTTTCATGGCGGACCCCATGTCAGGCACGCCACCACCAGTGACCACGGTGGCACCTTCTTCCACCGCCAATTGGTAATAAGACAGCACCTTTTTTTGATGTTCTTGGCTGATGAGTGGCCCCATGCCTGTGCTGGCATCGTCGGGGGGGCCCAGCTTCAAGCCTTCGGCGCCTTTTTTCATGGCCGCCACAAACTTGTCAAACAAGGGACGTTCCACATACACCCGTTCGGTGCCCAAACACACTTGGCCGCAGTTGGCAAACACCGAGCGCATCGTACCCTCAATGGCAGCTTCAAAGTCGCAGTCGGCAAACACGATGGCCGCGTTTTTGCCACCCATCTCCAGACTGACGGGCCGCGCCCCTTTGGCGGCGGCTTTCATGATGACTTCCCCTGTGCGGGTTTCGCCTGTGAAGGTGATGGCATTGACCTTGGGATGGCTGGTGACAAACTCACCTGCGGAGTTGGGGCCAAAGCCTTGCACCACGTTGTAAACACCGGGGGGAATGCCGGCTTCGTTCATGACCTCGCCCAAGAGGGCGGCGGTTTGAGGTGTTTCTTCTGACGGTTTGACCACCACGGTGTTGCCGCAGGCCAATGCAGGGCCGACTTTCCAAGTCATGAGCAGCAGGGGCAGGTTCCAGGGGCAAATGACGCCCACCACGCCAACAGGGCTGCGGTAACCATAGTTGATGGCGGTTTTGCCATCTGGTGTGGCCATTTCGAAAAATTCAGTGGGCACGTTCTTCACCACATCGGCAAAGATTTTGAAATTGGCAGCGCCTCGGGGAATGTCCAAATGGCTGGCCAAGCTGCGTGGCTTACCGGTGTCAGCACATTCAGCGGCCACGAACTCATCAAAGCGTCGGTTGATGCCATCAACCAAGGCGTACAAACGTTCGACGCGTTCGGCCACGGTCATCCGACCCCAAGGACCGTGAAAGGCTGCACGGGCGGCATTCACTGCGTTGTCGACATCTTGGGCGCTGGCCTCATGCACCAGGGCAATGACTTCACCAGTGACGGGCGAGCGTTTTTCAAATGTTTTGGAGCTGGCCGTGTATTCGCCATTGATGAAGTTCAGGATTTGTTTCATGGTCAAGGTGTCAGGGTTTTAAATTCAAAGCATCCAAGCCTGCTTGGGCAATTTCTTCATCTTGTGATTCGCTGCCGCCGGACACGCCGATGGCACCGATGCGGTGGCTGGCATGCACGATGGGACAGCCACCACCGAAAGCCACAAAGCGTGGTCGCATCACCAGGCCTTGACCAACGGCAGGCGAGTGGTGTATCAGCGCTTCAGTCCATTGACTGGTCGGCAAGCCAAAACTGGCGGCGGTATAGGCCTTGTCCAAGGCAATGTCTATCGAATGCAGGGGTGCGCCGTTCATGCGCAAAAAACCCACCATGACACCCGAACCGTCGGTCAACGCGATATTGACTTGCACGCCCAATGCCTGCGCTTTGGCAGATGCGGCTGACAAAGCCGTTTGCACGGCTTGCCAACTGATTTGGGGTGTGTCGACGGTCAGGGTTGAGCTTGTCATGGTGGTTCTCTCTCTATCAGGGGTGCAACAGATCAGGTGTACACATCGGTGAATGAAGGCACGGCATCGCCTGTGTGATAGAAGATGCCGGTCCACAGTTGGTCTTCGGTCCAGGTGGTGACAGGACGGTCGGGTTGCGACAAATAGCCCAATCCGGCGAAGGTTTCGTTGCGGTTGCCACTGGGGTCGAAGAAGTAAATGGTTTCACCGCGGGTGATGCCGTGGCGTGTGGGTGCCACATCGATCTTGGTTTTGTTTTTGGCCATCACATCAGCAGCCTTGAGCACATCGTGCCAAGAGTCGAGGAAGAATGCGGCGTGGTGGAAGCCTGCGCGAGGGCCACCCACGAATGCAATGTCGTGTGGTGTCGACGTGCGTGCCATCCAAGTGGCCGCTTGAATCGCACCATTGGGACCCACCACCACTTGCTCGACCAATCTGAAGTCCAGCACTTCGTTCATGAACTTGGTGTTCTCAGCGACATGGTTGGTACCTGTTTCAGGATTGAGTTCACACATCAACAAGACATGGTCCAACCAATGTGAACCTGCGCCATGTTGTGAATCGGGCCAAGGATCAGGGTTGGTAGAACCCACATCGGTGCCAACAAACTCTTTCATGGCGTACAGTCGCATTTCATGGCCGCTTGGCAGGTGGAACTGCAACATGCGACCAGTGGCGGGCAAACTGCCTTCAGCCAGCATGACTGTTTTGATGCCATAGGCTTGGATGCGTGATTGAAGGGCATCCAAATCGGCGTCTTTCTCCACTTTGTAAGCCACATGGTCCATGCCGGCTTGATTCGACGGTTGCAAGATGACCGAGTATTTGTCCCATTCGTCCCAGCATTTCAAATACACATTGCCATGTTTGTCTTCCATGGTTTTGGTCATGCCCACCACGTTTTCGTAGTGCTTCACGGCTGCTGCCACGTCCATCACTTTGAGGGCCACGTGCCCAATTCGCATCACATTCATCGCTGTCTCCTGGTTATTTTCAAGTTGCAATTTGGTTTGTTTGCACAAACCCACGGGAAAACGGTTTTTCAAATTTGCCAGCCACCTCAAGCTTCACTGCACAACGGGGAGCGACACGGCAAGCCAAGGTGTAGCCTTGGGCCTCTTCTTCGGCAGTGACATGGGCCCGGCTGATGGGTCCTAAACTGTGGATGTCACCTTCCAAAATCTTGACTTTGCAGACCCCGCAGCCACCGTTGACGCAGCCCACAGGGATGCCTTTGCGTCCGAGGCGCAACATGCCTTTGAGCAAGCTTTCGTCGCCTGCGCAGGGATAGCTTTCATTGGTTTGTGCAATGTGCACCTGGACTTTGGGGCGGGTGTCAAAAATCATGGCAGTCCTCAGACCCGTTTGAACAGAGGGCTGCGCACTTGGTCTGTATCAGCCGCTGACAAAAACTTCTCGGTGTAAATATCACGCTCGTATAAACGGCCTTGCATCAAGGTGGCGATGCAGGCCTCGATCATGGCGGGTGGTCCACACAAATAAGCCTTGTGGCCCGAGAAGTCACCTTTGAAATGTGCTTTGGCCACGTCGTGCACAAAGCCTTGCGCAGTTTGCCCACCACTGCCTTCTGAGAGAGCAGGCACATAGGTGAAATGGGGGTGTGCAGCCGCCAGTGCTTTGAACTCGTCGTCGTAATACAACTCTTCGACGGTGCGCTGTCCATAGATCAAGGTCATGGGTTGGGTGCTACCGCTGTCAATCAAGTCCAAGATCATGGAGCGGGGGCTGGACAAACCTGAACCACCTGCCATGAAGATCATGGGCTGCTGGGCACTTTGACGCACCAAGAAGCGACCATAAGGGCCACTGATCTTGAGCTTGTCGCCAGCTTTGAGTTGTTGGTGCAACCACGTGGTGGCCTTGCCCTCTTTCAAGATGCGGACATTCAGCTCGACTTCGCCGGTTGCTTTCACCTGCTTGGGGGTGTTGGCAATGGAGAAAGCGCGACCACCTTCAATACCCGGGACTTGCACCTGCACATACTGACCAGCTTGGAAGTGCAAGGGATGATGGAGCTTGAGGTAAATCGCCTTGATGGTAGGCGTCAAATCGACGATGCGCGACACCGTGGTGTCAAAGTCTTGCACCGGGATGATTTCGGCATCGGGGTCTTCATCGATGTCTGCTTCGATCGTGGTGTCCGATTGCAAAGTGGCGCAGCAGGCCAGGGTTTTGCCATCGTCACGTTCGAAATCCATCAACGCAAAGGGGTTGGCCGCACCATGGTCCACTTCACCTTCTTCCACTGTCACCTTGCAAGTGCCGCACAAGCCGTGGCCACAGGCGTGGGGGATGTAAATGCCTTGGCGCAAAGCCGCATCCAAAATGGTTTGGCCTTCTTCCACCTCGATGGTGGCACCCAAGGGTTCGAGTGTGAGTTGGTAGCTCATGCGATGTCCTAGAAAGCTTGACGACCGGGTCGCACTTGTCGCTTGCTGCCTTCAAGTGCTGGGGTTTTGAAACGGATGATGGATTTATGACCCAAACCATGGTGCTCCAAGGACTTGCCAAAGTCAGGCTTGAATTTTTTGTTGGAGCTGGTCCATTCCACGCGATGCCAGTCGATTTGTTCGAACTCGGGATGTTCGCCATACAACTCGGGCAGCACGTCGTGTACCAATGCGCCGAAGGGCAAATCGGGCGGCAGGGGCACGCAAAACGGTGCGCAATACATCAAATGGTTGTCCCAGCCCACGTAGATCAAGCGATTGCCGTGGAACAAGTCCTCGGTGTCGGCTTGTCGAAGGGGATAGTCACCCACGGTGAGCAAGCCGTCTGGAGGACACTGCGCGCTGCGATCTGGTACTTCTCTACTCATCGCCAGCTCCTTCTGGGGCATCGGTGCCGCGCCATTTCACGAAATTCTGGCGGTCTTGGCTGGTGCTGAAGTCACCGTTGTCCTCGCCGCCATTCACGCCGTAATAGCGCAAGACTTCACGCACGGGGCTGTCGCCAGGAGAGGCGGGGTTGATGTCGTCGGGGTAGCAGTTGCCTTGGTAAATCTGGTGCACAGGCAACCAGGTTTGTACATACTTGCGAGGCTCGTATTCGAAGATTTCTTGACAGTGGTCGCTGCAGAAGTGGTATTTCATGCCGTGGTAAGTGGTCTCGCGGTAGGCAATTTGTGTCGGATCGCCAGGTTCGGTGAACAACATGGGCACGGTGCAGGTTTGGCACAACATGGGCAGCACTTGGTTGAACCAACGGCCTTCTTTCTTCTGCGTCTTGGTCCAGTGGTCCAAGCGAGAACGGTAGTAGCGGTCGAAAGTGTCAGGGTATTGCTCGGACAACCAAGCCATTTCGTCTTCGCTGGGGATCCAGGTGTGGAAAGCCGCCGCATGGCTGTATTGGTAGAACGTCGCCCAGGCTTGGTGGCTGATGTGGTTCTTGCCTTCGCAAGCATCTTTCCAGCCCTTGGGTTCCCGAATGCCGTAGCGAGCCAAGTCTTTGAACAAAGCGCCGCCATTGCTCTCGGCGTACATCTCCCAGGCTTGTTTCCAACTCATCACACGCTTGGGCAGCATGTAGTCTTGCATCATGGCCACCAAGGTGAGCAGGCGATAGCCGCGCCAAAACCACTTGTCGATCCAGCGTTGCACGATGGGCACGTTGGCGGGGTCTTGTTCCAACATGAACTTGATGCACTCAATGCCCAAGGTCATGTGACGGGATTCGTCCGACTGGGCTGAGAAACCAAAGGTCACGGTGGAGATGTCGCCGTTGTGTGCCGCGCCCGACATGAAGGGCACGAACAACAAGTTGGTCAGCACGTATTCAAACGAGAAACTCACGGCGGTCAAAAACTCGAACGGACCACCGCTGAACGCATCCTCAAAGAAGGACTTGGGCACCGACAAGTACCACATGTTGTCAAACCAATGGTTGGCCGAATGCATGCCGTTGAAATACTTGTTGTAGTGGGAGATGGCGTGGGTTTCGGTTTGGAAATGACGCAACTCGTCGACGGCTTGCATTTGCGCTGCCACCCGGGCACCCGCACCTGTGAACTGACGACCCACGTGTTGGAAGCCTCGGTGGGCGTAGTACTCCAAAGGTGTGACACCTTGGATGAACAGTTTCAAGGCGTTGATGTAGCGTGCGTCGCTGACACCCAATTGGCCATTGTTTTGGGCAAAAGCATCGATCACCGCGTAGAGCTTTTTGTCCTTTTCGCCTTGGTATTTCCAATAGGCGTCCATGGTCAGGCGGAACGGGTCTTCCCACTTGTCCCAATGGTGGATCTTGATGCCTTCGTACTTGTCGTAGGGAAACACCTTCTCCATGGGTTGGTAGGTGGTGTCCCAATGCAAACCGCGTGTCATGGCGGCGTAACGGTCTTTCAGACCCAGTTTCTTTTTCTTGACGGGTGCATCCATGGTTGTCTCCTGGTTTTTCTCTGAATCAAGCAAGGCCAACCGCTTCGCGGTCGCTGATGGGGAAATAGGCGCGGTGCAAAATGGCTGGATCGGCTTTGAGGTTGTCGGGGCCGCCGTCGTAGGAAATGCGTCCACGTGACATCACATACACATGCGAGGCCAAGGCCAAGGCCAATTGAGTGAATTGCTCAATCAGCAAGACGCCAATGCCACTCGCGGCAATGTCTCGAATGACTGGTACCAAGCGGCTGACGATAGAGGGCGCCAAGCCGAAGGACAACTCGTCAATCAACAAGAAGCGAGGCGAGACCACCAAGGCTTGCGAAATGGACACCATTTGTTGCTGTCCACCCGACAAGTCGCCTGCGGCTTGGTTCAAGCGGATTTTCAATTCGGGGAAGAGTTCGAGCACCCGTTCGATGGATTGGTTCAAAGCATTGCCGGACAAGCCAGTACCTGCGACCAACAGGTTTTCTTTGACAGTGAGTTCGCGCAACACCTGATGCCCTTCAGGCACGGTGGCCACACCATGGCGGCGGATCTCATCGCTCTCCAGTCCTTTGAGGTTGATGCCGTTGAGCAGGATGTCACCAAAGACTGGTTCGACCACACCTGAGAGGCCCAACACGGTGCTGGTTTTGCCCGCCCCGTTGGGGCCCATGAGGGCGGTGACCATGCCGGGTTTGACCTCGAACTTGATGCCATGCACCACGGCTTTGGTGCCCCGCACCATGATCAGGTTGTCGATCTTCAGACTGCTGTTGGACGGGTTCATGCATGGGCTCCCAAATCTTCAAAGCTGCCCAAGTAGGCTTTTTGCACCTCTGGGTTTTGCAGCACCTCGTGGGTGGGTCCCAAGGCCAATAACTTGCCAAAGTCCAGCACCATGGTTTCTTCACAGCAAGCGGCGATCAATTCGACATCGTGGTCGATCAAGAACACCTGGGCGCCACAATAAGCAGGAATGCCTCTGATGATGTCTTCCAAATGCTTGGTTTCAGATTCGGACATACCCGCACCAGGCTCGTCGAGCATGACCAATTCGGGCTTGCCAATCAGGGCTTTGGCGATTTCGGCCAAATGGCGCTCTTGAGTGGTCAGGTTGCTGCCCTTGCGGTGGATGCGCTTGGTCAAGCCCACATAGGCAATGGCTTGCACAACCGCATGATCGGACATGTCTTTGTCGATGAAGCCGGCATGGTCTGCGATCGCTTCAACGTTCTCCCACAGGGTCAAGTCGTCGGCGATTTGGTC
>JBDKLR010000125.1:0-5976 GCA_039795515.1 Pseudomonadota bacterium
TGCAAGCTTTCAACCAACGGCCAAAACGCTTCTCCCAACTGGGCCTCCAAGGCCTCAGCCAGCCAGGGTGGAAGGTTGTGTCTGTGGGGTGCCAAAAAGGCGTCGTCTGTGGCCGCATCGCAATCGGCCAGCCACTTGAACTCCATCTCGCTCATGGCGGCTTTCATGAAGCCGCGGTCGCCATGGGTGGCTTGGGGTTGTTGCAATTTGGCTTGGGCGTCCAAGTAAGCAGCCCACCCCAAGATGGCCAAGCGACGTTCTTTCACGCCTGTGCCCGACTTGCCCAGGTGTTCAAACCGCAGTTTTTGGCGCAAAACGTTGTAGCCGGTTTCGGCCAAGACGCCACGCTCGCGGGGCCCAAGGGCCATTTGTTTGCGTTGGTCTCGGAAATATTTCGAAACCACACTGTCGGCAGGGTGGTCAAAGCGAAGCAGCAAACGGGTGAGTTCGGTGCAGGCGTCTAACAAGGCTTTGGGGTGCATACAGAGATTATGCTGTCACCATGTCTGACACCGATCTCTCCCCATTGCCCACCCTGCCCCTGGGCCCTTACATGCACTACAAAGGCCTGCGCTACGAGGTGCTGGGCGTGTTGCGCCACAGTGAGACACTGGAGTCCTTGGTGCTCTACCGCGCCGAGTATGGTGAGCGAGGTCTTTGGGTGCGACCTTTCGCCATGTTCACCGAGGAAGTGGTGATCGATGGGGTGAAGCAACCGCGCTTCAGACCCATCCCCGCTTGAACGCCTGAGGTTCAGGCAAACACGCCCGCGCTCTCTTGCATCTGCGCCGACACCTCACCCAAGTGGTGCAAGCTGTCGCCCAAGCTGAGCTCGATCTGGGTCAAGCGCTTGAAGCAATGGCTGACGATGTACTCGTCAGTCACGCCGATGCCCCCGTGCAATTGCACCGCCTCTTGACCCACATAACGGGCTGAACGACCCGTCTGGTACTTGGCGCGCGACACGGCCAAGGATCGCTCTGCGGCAGGGGCATTCAACTTGAGTGAGGCGTAATAGCTCATCGAGCGCCCCAATTCGAGTTGCATTTTCATGTCGGCCACGCGGTGACGCAGGGCTTGGAAACTTGAAATCGCCACACCAAACTGCTTGCGGGTGTTCATGTACTCGACCGTGATGGCCAATGTTTTTTCCATCAAACCCACCGCCTCTGCGCACAAAGCAGCAGCGCCCACATCCACCGCGAGTTGCAATGCGGTCAAGCCGTCCAAGCTGATCAACTCGGCGGCGGCCGCTTTCAAATGCAACTCGCTCATGCGACTGCCGTCTTGCGCTTGATAAACATGGCTGGTCTGGGTGGCAGCGCTTCTGGGCACCAAGAACAGGGCCTGCTGGCCCTGGACCATGGCCGGCACCAAAAACCCGTGCGCTTGGTCACCCGCTGGCACCAAACTCTTGTGACCATTGACTTGCCATGCGTCGCCCACTGACGTCGCCGTGGCTTGGCATTTGTTCAATTGGTAACGCGCGCCTTTTTCATGGTGGGCCAACACCAGCAAAGCCTCGCCGCCAGCCAATCGCGGCAGCCACTCGGTTTTGAGTGCATCCGATGCATGGGCTTGCAAAACGGCGGTGCTGATCCAGGTGTGGGCCAAGGGTTCGAGCACCATGCCGCGACCCAGTTCTTCCATGACCACCATGCCCTCCACAGGTCCCATGTTCATGCCGCCATAAGCGTCTTGCACATACAAGCCGCACAAGCCCAATTCGGCCAAGGCTTGGTATGTGCTGGCTGAAAAACCGCCTGCCGCCACCGCGCTTCGGCGCTCGTCAAAGCTGTAAGCCTTGTCCACCCATTTGAGGACGGCTTCGCGCAATTGTGTTTGATCGTCTGAAAAATCAAAGTCCATGGTTCACCCCAAAACTGTTTGCGCAACGATGTTGCGTTGCACTTCATTCGAGCCACCATAAATGGTGGTCTTGCGCATGTTGAAATAAGTTGACGCCAAGGGCGCGCAATGGGCTGCACCCACATGGTCGCCTTGCCAACCAGCCTCCATGGCTTCTTCAATGAATGGCAAGCTGAAAGGTCCAGCCGCCAACATCATGAGTTCGCTGTAGCGCTGTTGAATTTCTGAGCCGCGAATTTTCAGAAGACCGGCAATGTCCAGCGATTGCTTGCCTGATTTTTCGGCACTCAGCACCCGCAACACCATCATTTCCAGGGCAATGATGTCGACTTCGAGCTTGGCGATTTCGTCTCTGAATCGGAAATCTTCCCAAACACCTTCGGCCTTGGCGATGCGTTTCAACCGCTCGAGTTCGCGCTTGGCGCGGTTGACATCGGCGATGTTGGTGCGCTCGTGGGCCAACAGGTATTTGGCGTAGTTCCAGCCTTTGTTTTCCTCGCCCACCAGGTTTTCTGCGGGCACTTCAACATTGTCAAACCAGACCTCGTTGACTTCGCACTCACCATCCAGCAATTTGATGGGTCGCACGCTGACGCCCTTGGACTTCATGTCGATGAGTAAAAATGAAATCCCTGTTTGAGGCTTGCCCTCGGTGCTGGTGCGAACCAAGCAAAAAATCCATTCGCCGTATTGACCCAGGGTGGTCCAGGTTTTTTGCCCGTTGACGATGTATTTGTCACCAACCCGTTCCGCGCGTGTTTTGAGCGACGCCAAGTCCGAGCCCGAACCAGGCTCGCTGTAACCCTGGCTCCACCAAACCTTGCCGCTGGCAATGCCTGGCAAAAACCGCTGGTGCTGCTCAGGCGTGCCAAAGGCCATGATGACCGGCGCCACCATCACCGGGCCAAACGGCACGATGCGCGGCGCACCTGCCAAAGCGCACTCTTCCTCGAACAAGTGTTTTTGCACCGCGTTCCAGCCCGGTCCGCCAAACTGCGAGGGCCAACCATAACCCAGCCAACCCTTGGTGCCCAAGGTTTGCGCCCAAGACTGCATGTCTTCACGCGTGAGTCGCAAGGCGTTGTGCACCTTGTATGAAAGGGTTTCAGGCAAGTGCGCGCGCACCCAAGTGCGCACCTCGTCTCGAAAGGCTTGTTCTTCTGGGGTGAAAGCCAAATCCATGGGAAATCTCCAACGCTTGCTGTGGTTGCTGATGGCGCTGTTTTAGCACGCTCGTGCTATTTTGAATCTCCGCATCTTCACGGGGGTGGCATCGTGATAATCAGCCCCATGAGAAATTTGGTGATATTGATCTCGGGCGGCGGCTCCAACATGGTGGCCCTGGCCCAAGCCGCTGTTCGCGAGGATTGGGCGACGCGCTACCAAGCGCGCATCGCGGCCGTCATCAGCAACAAGCCTGACGCCAAAGGCTTGAAGCTGGCCCAGGAGCTGGGCCTCGCCACCGCTGTGGTGGACCACCAAGCATTTGCCCATGCAGCAGACCCGCGTGCCGCCTTCGACGCCGCTTTGATGCATGAGATCGAACAACACCAACCCGCACTGGTGCTGTTGGCGGGCTTCATGCGCATCCTGACGCCGGGGTTTGTGGCGCACCATGCCGGACGCTTGATCAACATCCACCCCTCTTTGTTGCCTGCTTTCAAAGGCTTGCACACCCACCAACGTGCCATCGACGAAGGATGTCAATTCGCCGGGGCCACGGTGCACCGAGTGACCGCCGAACTCGACCATGGAGAAATCTTGGCGCAAGCGGTGGTGCCTGTCTTGCCTGGTGACAGCGCAGACGCCCTAGCTGCTCGGGTGCTCACGCAAGAGCACTTGATCTACCCGCGGGTGGTGGCGCAGTTGTTAAGCCGCCAACCTGGAGTTGCGCGGCACATGCGCTCTTAAAAACTCCATCTGATCGGCCAAGATTCGGCGGTTGCGCAGGATGAAGTCTTCCCACAAAGTGGGCACATAAGGCGTGTAGAGCAATGGCATCTTGGCTTGCTCGGGCGTGCGATTGGCTTTTCGGTGGTTGCAAGCGCGGCAGGCGGTGACCACGTTCATCCAACTGTCCACCCCATGTTGACCAAAGGGAATGATGTGTTCACGGGTGAGTTCGGTCTCGTGAAAATCATCACCGCAGTAAGCGCAGATGTTGCGGTCGCGCGCAAACAATTTGCTGTTGGTCAAACCGGGTTTTAAATCGAAGGGGTTGATGCGAGGCATCCCTTTGGTGCCAATGATGCTGTTGACCGTGATCATCGATTGCTGCCCGGTGATGGCGTTGTGACCACCTCGGTAAACAGCGATCTCGACGCCGGCTTCCCAACGCACCTCGTCAGCCGCATAGTGGGTCACGGTTTGTTCGAGTGAAATCCAAGACTGCGGGAGCCCTTGGGCAGACAGCTTCAAGACCTTCAACTGGCACCTCCTGAGAGATAAGCGAGCACTGACGTCGATTCCTAGACAATATACCTTGTTTCAATGACGGTAATTTGAACCCAGCTGCGAATGCCCATGCGTATCTATCGAGGTTTCCACCATCCCCAATTGGCCGAGGCTTGCGCCTTGACGATTGGCAACTTTGACGGCGTGCACCGGGGTCACCAAGCCATGCTGGCTTTGTTGAACAACGAAGCCCGTCATCGTGGTGTGCCCAGTTGCGTCATGACCTTCGAGCCGCACCCACGTGATTTTTTCGCTGCCGCCCATCAAAAACCCCAGTTGGCCCCAGCGCGCATTGCCACGCTGCGCGACAAATTGCTCGAACTGTCTGAATGTGGTGTGGACCAGTGCGTGGTCTTGCCGTTCAACCAAGCTTTCGCTGCGCAAACGCCACAGCAATTCATTCAAGAAGTGCTGGTCCAAGGCCTGGGCGTGAAATACGTGCTGGTGGGTGACGATTTCCGCTTTGGCGCGCAACGCGCAGGCGACTACGCCATGCTCGATGCCGCAGGCGCAGCTCAAGGCTTTGATGTGGCCCGCATGAACAGTTACGAGGTGCGCGGCTTGCGGGTGTCGAGTTCGGCGGTGCGTGACGCCTTGAACCGTGGGGTCATGTCAGAAGTCACGCAACTCTTGGGCAGACCTTATGCCATCTCAGGCCATGTGGTGCACGGTCGCAAACTGGGCCGCGAGCTCAACTGCCGCACCCTCAATTTGCGCTTCACCCATTGGAAACCGGCCGCCAGTGGCATCTTCGTGGTGCAGGTGCACGGCCTCACCGATCAACCACTGCCCGGGGTGGCCAACTTGGGCATCCGTCCATCGCTGGACCCCCAGGATGTGAACGGTGGTCGTGTGCTGTTGGAAACCCATTGCCTGGACTGGCCTGACAGCCTTGGCTTGGATGGGGGCTACGGTAAACTCATTTGGGTGGAATTGCTCCACAAATTGCACGATGAACGGACCTACGACAGCCTTGAAGCACTTCAGCAAGGCATCGCCCAAGACTGCATTGACGCACGTCAGTGGTTTCAAAAATGACCGATAAAACAAACACCCCCGACACCCGCATCAACATGATGGACACGCCCTTCCCGATGCGGGGCGATTTACCCAAGCGCGAGCCGGCCTGGGCCCAGCAATGGAACGCGCAAGGCTTGTACAAAAAATTGCGCCTCGCTCGTCACGGTGCGCCGCTCTTTGTGTTGCACGACGGCCCGCCCTATGCCAACGGTCAGTTGCACATCGGCCATGCACTGAACAAAGTGCTCAAAGACATGATTGTGAAAAGCCGTCAACTCGCGGGTTTTGACGCGCAATACATCCCGGGTTGGGACTGCCACGGTCTGCCCATTGAAAACGCCATCGAAAAACTGCACGGCCGGCAGCTGTCGAGAGACGACATGCAAGCGAAAAGCCGCGCCTTCGCCACCGAGCAAATTGCGCAGCAACGCGAGGACTTCAAACGACTGGGCGTCTTGGGTGATTGGGAGCGGCCCTATCGCACCATGGACCCGGCCAATGAAGCCGGGCAAATTCGCGCTTTCAAGCGGGTCATCGAGCGCGGTTTTGTTTACCGGGGTTTGAAGCCTGTCTACTGGTGTTTCGATTGCGGTTCGTCTTTGGCCGAATTTGAAATTGAATACGCCGACAAAA
>JBDKLR010000126.1:0-12066 GCA_039795515.1 Pseudomonadota bacterium
TGCGGGCGAATACACCATGAGCAGCATGCTGCTGGGCATCCATTTGCCCGTGTTTTTGGCGGCAGTGGGCATTTTGTACTGGCGGAAAAAGCAAGGGCTGTTGTTCAGCCGTGTGCGTCCATCCCGCTTGGGGCCGGTGGCCACGCCATGAAAACCATTCGCCAATTGATTTATGGCGAAGTCATCGCCAAGGTGGGTTTTGCCACCATGGGCTTCATTGGCTTGTTCTTTTTCTTTGACCTGGTGGACGAGCTGAAATGGATCGGGCAAGGCCCTGGCAACGCCTATGCAGTTCGCCATGCGCTGGCCTACGTGCTGCTGTTGGTGCCCGGCCATGTCTACGAGTTGATGCCGATCACCGTGCTGATCGGAACCATTTTTGTCATGGCGCGATTTGCCCAAAGCTCGGAGTTCACCATTTTGCGAACCAGCGGATTGGGGCCGGTCAAGGCCTTGCGCACCTTGTTGGGCCTGGGCCTGGGCTTTGTGGTGCTGACCTTTGTGGTGGGTGACTACTTGACCCCCGTCGCCAGCCGTCAGGCCCAATTGATCAAGGCACGGTATCTGGGTGAAGCGGGTACACAAGGCATCACGGGCGCTTGGCTCAAGGAAAGTCATGGCAACACCTCCAGTGTGGTGAATGTGGCCGCTTTGGGCGCCGATGGCCAGTTGATCGGTGTGCGGGTGTTCGAATTTGACGCCAAGGGCAAGATGACCCATCTGATTCGAGCGGGTCTGGGCGAGGTGCAACCCGATGGCAGCAGCTGGCTGTTGAAAAACGTGCAGAGCGAACAGTTCCAAAGCACCCCCGCCAATGGACGGCCACAGATTCAACGCGAACAACTGCCCGAATGGCGCTGGGAGAACAGCCTGAGCGAGGAAATGGTGTCGGTGGCGCTGCTGCGCCCCGAGCGCATGGCCACCGTCGAACTCTTCAACTACATCCAGCATTTGCGCAGCAACGAACAGGCCTCCCAACGCTATGAAATTGATTTCTGGAAAAAAGTGTTCTATCCCTTGAGCTGCTTGGTGATGGTGGTGCTGGCCCTGCCCTTTGCCTATTTGCACCTGCGCAGCACCTCCATGACCAGCATGGTGTTTTTGGGCGTGTTGCTGGGCATCAGCTTTTTCCTGATCAACAACTTGTTTGGCTTCATAGGCAACCTCAACGCCTGGTCGCCTTGGCTGGCGGCGGCCACACCTGGATTGGTCTACATGGCCGCGTCCCTGGTTGCCTTTGGCTGGCTGGTTTTAAGGCACTGAAATGAAAGCCATCGTGTTGTTTGCCCATGGGTCGCGCGACCCGCTGTGGCACCGTCCCATCCAAGCCGTTGCCGAGCGGATGAAAGCGCAACAGCCAGAGGCCGTGGTGACCTGCGCCTACTTGGAATTGAGCACGCCCAGTTTGTTTGATGAAGTGCAAGCCCTGGTCGACCAAGGCTGCCAGCACATCCGCTTGGTGCCCCTGTTTTTGGGCGTGGGCAAGCATGTGCGCGAGGACTTGCCCCAGATGTTGGCCGACTTGGCGGCCCAGCATCCATCGGTCGAACTAGAGACTTTGCCTGCCGTCGGCGAGCACCCCGATTTGTTGGATTTACTGGCGCGAATCGCACTGCACGGTTGAACCCAGCGGCAGGGGTCGATTGGGGTGATGCGATAATTACCCCTACCGAAAGGCATAATGAACGCCTTTCTTATACGAAATAAGCCATGAACCTGCATCAATTTCGCTTTGTCCAAGAGGCGGTGCGCCGCAACCTCAACCTCACCGAGGTCGCCAAAAACCTGCACACCTCACAGCCTGGCGTGTCCAAAGCCATCTTGGAACTCGAAAGCGAATTGGGAATTGAAATTTTTGGTCGCCACGGCAAGCGCTTGAAACGGGTCACCGAACCGGGCGCGCATGTGCTCAAGAGCATCGACATCATCTTGCAAGAGGTGAACAACCTCAAGCGCATCGGCGAGCAGTACAGCAGCCAAGATTCAGGCACCTTGTCGATTGCCACCACCCACACCCAAGCGCGTTACGTGCTGCCCCTGCCCGTGGCGCAACTGCGCAGCGCCTACCCCAGCGTGAACATCAGCCTGCACCAAGGCGCGCCCGACCAAGTAGCCAAGATGGTGCTGGATGAAACCGCCGAAATCGGCATCGCCACTGAAAGCTTGTCCGATTACCCCGATCTGATCACCCTGCCCTGCTACGAGTGGCAACACGTGTTGGTGCTGCCCGCCGACCATCCCCTGGCCAAAGTCGAGCAACTCGAACTGAGCGATTTGGCCCATGAACCCATCATCACCTACCACCCCTCGTTCACAGGGCGCACCCGCATTGACAAGGCGTTTGCGGCCGGACAGTTGACGCCTCGCATCGCCTTGGAAGCGATTGACTCGGACGTGATCAAAACCTATGTGCGCCTGGGTCTGGGCGTGGGCATCGTGGCTGAAATGGCGGTGCGCGACATCACCGACACCGACCTGGTGGTGCGCCCTGCGGGCCGATTGTTTGGCCACAATTTGGCACGCATCGCGTTCAAGCGCCATTCTTATTTGCGCCAGTTTGTGTTTGAGTTTGCCCAGTTGCTCAACCCCGAGTTGGATGCGGAGGACATGGCGGCGTCGGTGGCGAGGTGAACGCCTGCCCCCCCTAGAATGAACTTTCTATCCACCCTTGAAACGCCATGACTGAAGACATTCGTTGGAAGCAGCGGTTTGACAACTACAACCGCGCCCTGAACCAATTGACACAGGCCGTTGTATTGTCAGAGGAACGCCCTTTGACAGACCTTGAAAAGCAAGGGGTGATTCAAGGGTTTGAGTTTGTCCACGAACTTGCATGGAATGTGCTGAAAGATTTTCTGGAATATGAAGGCATCACCGACATCGTGGGCTCGCGTGGCGCGGTTCGTGAAGCTTTCAAGCGCAACATCATCACGGCCGGCGATCTTTGGATGGACATGATTGACAAACGCAACCTCACCTCCCACACCTACAACGCCGAATTGGCTCAAAGCATGGTGAGCACCATCCTCAGCAGTTACCACCCCGCGTTTCTGGCGCTGCAGCAACGCTTGCGCAGCTTGGTTTGAATTGATGCACTTCACAGGTTTATCTGAAACCACCTTGGCCCATGTGCAGGCCATTTTGGCAAGTTGCCCCGAGGTGGAATCAGCGCTGGTTTATGGCTCACGCGCCAAAGGCAATTACAAGCCTGGCTCGGACATCGACCTGACTCTGACTGGTGCGGCGCTTACACAAGACATGCTGGCACGCTTGGTCGGTCAATTTGAGGAGTCGAACCTGCCCTACCAAGTGGATTTGTCCATCTTGAGAGACATCGACAACCCCAGCTTGCGAGAGCATATTGAGCAGGTGGGTAAGGTGCTGTTCCAGCGCACCGAAAGTTAAACGGCACCCGAGGGTGCCGTTTTTCTGGGGGGTATTCTGAAAATAAATTCAAAAACTCCCGAATTAATTGCCAAATACATCAAATACGAGGTGTAAAACAATATATTTGAATGCTTTAATAATACTTTATCTGTAAAGTCGCATCCCATTAAACCAGAGGGATGAGTCATGACAGCAAGCCTATCAGGAGGCTGACCGATGCCATTTTTGGATTGGGTCAATAAAAAACAAGCCACACAGGCTTCGCAAAACGTGCCTTACCACCTTCTGCGTCAAGTAGCCGCAGGACTGCAATTCATCAACCCTTGGGTTTTGCCTCAGTGATTCAACTGCCCCCACACCTTCTCCAAGCGCTTCACACTCACTGGCTGCGGCGTGCGCAACTCCTGCGCAAAGAAGCTCACACGCAGTTCTTCCAATAACCAACGGAACTCCAACATGCGGGCGTCTTGTGCGCCTTTGCGCTCGGTCACCAAGCGCCAGTACTTTTGCTCCAGTGGTTTCAGCTCGGTCAGACGTTGGGCGTCGCGCGCCGGATCGGCGCGGTACTTGTCCAACCGCAAGGTGATGGCCTTGAGGTAGCGGGCGCAGTGTTGCAACTGGGGCCAGGGGGTGGCGGTGAGGAACTGCTTGGGCAACAGGCGTTGCAGTTGCTGGGTGCAATCGGCGGTGGCATCGGGCGCGTTTTTGGTGTCCTTGATTTTTCGGGTGGCTGCACCCAACTCCAGCAGCACGCCGCCAGCCAGCCGTGCCACCTCGTTGGCAATCAGCGTCAGCCGCCCCCTGCCCTCGTCCACACGGCGCTTGAAGCTGGCCTCGTCGTTGGGCAAGGGCTCAACCAAAAACGCACGGTCCACAGCCACGTCCAGGATCTGTTGGCGCAGCTCTTCCGAGGTACCCAAGCCCATGTAGGCCACAGACATTTTTTGCAAATCAGGGATGTTTTTTTCCAGGTATTTCAGCGCGTCTTTGATTTGCAGCGCAAACAAACGGCGCAGGCCCGCGCGGTTTTTGGTGGCCGCCACATCTGGTTCGTCAAACACCTCGATGCAAACAGCGTCGCCCATGTCCACCAGCGCGGGAAAGCCCACCAAGCTCTGACCGCCCTTGTTGATTTCCATGAGTTCGGGCAACTCACCAAAGGACCAAGAGGTGTGGCGGGCGTTCGCGGATGGTTGGGCCTTGGCAACAGGGGGGGCTGCGCCCTTTTTTTCTGACTTGTCGAGATGGGGGTCAGCGTCCGACTTTGGTTTCGCCAAGTCGGGGTTAGCTCCCAGCGAGCCTTTCAACCCAGCCAGCGCCTGAAACGCGCCCCGCGCTTGAACACCGAGTTCGGCTTTCAAGGCACCCAAATTGCGACCCATGCCCAACTGTCGGCCATGTTCGTCCACCACTTTGAAGTTCATGAACAAATGGGCGCTGAGCATGTCGAGCTTGAAGTCGGTGCGCTTGACATCCAAACTGGTTTCATCACGCACTTTTTTCAGCAGCACCTCGGTCAAACCACCCGCGCCAAACAACTCGGGCGCAGACAGTTCTTGTGCCAATCGTGCGGCACTCTCAGGCAGTGGCACAAAACGCGAACGCGGCTTTTGCGGCAGGCTTTTCAAGAGCGCTTGGATTTTGTCTTTCAGCATCCCCGGCACCAACCATTCGGCGCGGTCCTCGCTCACCTGGTTCAACACAAACAAAGGCACGGTGACGGTGATGCCGTCTTTGGTGTCGCCTGGTGCATGCAGATAAGTGGCTTGGCAATCGGTGCCGCCCATGCGCACCAGCTTGGGAAAGGCCTGCGCGGTGATGCCCACGGCTTCGTGACGCATCAGGCTTTCACGGGTCATCAACAGCGGTTCGGTCTTGTCGCCTGCAGCGCTTCGTCGGCGCAGTTCTTCGCGGTGCCAGCGCTCCAGGGTTTTGCAGCTGCACACGTCCTCGGGCAAATGCTGCTCGTAAAACGCTTGGATCATGGCCTCGTCCACCAACACATCTTGCCGACGCGACTTGTGCTCGAGCTCCATCACTTGTTGGATCAGCTTTTTGTTGGCGGCCATGAAGGCCAGCGGCGTTTGCCACTGCGCTTCCACCAGCGCTTCTCGGATGAACAGTTGCCGTGCCAAAGCAGGGTCGGCCTTGGCAAAGGGCACCCGCCGCCCGCTGTAGACCACCAAACCATAGAGGGTGGCGCGTTCAAACGCCACCACATCGCCATGGCGGGCTTCCCAGTGCGGGTCGAGCAATTGTTTCTTCAGCAAATGCGCCCCCACTTGCTCCAGCCACGACGGTTCAATGTTTGCAATGCCTCGGCCAAACAAGCGCGTGGTCTCGACCAACTCGGCGCAGACCAACCATTTGCCTGGTTTTTTTCGCAAGTGCACCCCGGGGTGGCGATGGAACTTGATGCCGCGCGCACCAAGGTAAATGTCTTCTTCGTCCTGCTTCCAACCGATGTTGCCCAGTAAGCCACTCAACATGGCCAGGTGCAGATGCTCGTAGCTGGCGGGTTGCTGGTTGATCTCCCAGCGCTGCTCTTTCACCACGGTGAGGAGTTGGCTGTGCACATCGCGCCATTCGCGCCATCGGCGGATGTTGATGAAGTTTTGCCGCAGCAGGTTCTCGTGCTGGCGGTTGCTGAGTTTGTGGGTGGTGCTGTCACCTCCGCGAGAGGACTGCAACCAATCCCACAGACGCAAATAGCCGCTGAACTCGCTTTTGTCGTCCTTGAACTTGGCGTGCGCCTGATCGGCCTGGGCTTGCGCTTGCAAAGGACGGTCGCGCACGTCTTGCACGCTCAGCGCCGACGCGATGATCAGCACCTCGTTCAAACACTGGCGTTCGCGCGCCGCCAAAATCATGCGGCCCACACGCGGATCGAGCGGCAATTTGGACAGGGCCTGCCCGATGGGCGTCAGGCTGTTGTCGTCCAACACCGCGCCGAGTTCATTCAGCAATTGAAAACCATCCGAGATGGCCTTGGGACGTGGCGCTTCCAAAAAGGGGAAATCGGCCACATCGCCCAGATGCAAGGACATCATGCGCAAAATCACGCCCGCCAAAGAGCTGCGCAATATTTCGGGTTCTGTGAATCTGGGGCGTCCGTTGAAATCCTTCTCGTCATAAAGACGAATGCAAATGCCGTCGGCCACACGGCCGCATCGCCCCGCACGCTGGTTGGCCGCGGCTTGGCTGATCGGTTCCACCAGCAGTTGCTCCACCTTGCTTCTGAAGCTGTAGCGCTTGACCCTGGCCAAACCGGCGTCCACCACATAGCGAATGCCTGGCACCGTGAGCGATGTTTCGGCCACGTTGGTGGCCAACACGATGCGCGGCGCACCGCCTGTTTCAAACACCCGTTCCTGCTCGGCTTGCGACAGCCGCGCAAACAAGGGCAGCACTTCCACATGGCGGGTGTAGGCGTTGTGCGCCAAGTGACCGCGCAGGTGCTCAGCGGCATCCCGAATTTCACGCTCGCCCGGTAAAAACACCAAGATGTCACCACGCGGCGTGCCAGTCCAAAGTTCGTCCACCGCGTCCGAGATGGCATGGCCCAGGTCGTGGTCGCGGCTTTCCTCCCAAGGGCGGTAGCGCATTTCCACGGGAAAGGTGCGCCCCGACACCATCAGCACAGGCGCTGGGCCATGGCGGCTGGCGAAATGCTGGGCAAAGCGGTCGGCATCGATGGTGGCCGACGTGACGATGATCTTCAGGTCGGGGCGACGCGGCAGTATTTGCTTGAGGTAGCCCAGCAAAAAATCGATGTTCAAACTGCGCTCGTGCGCCTCGTCAATGATGAGGGTGTCGTAGGCCTGCAAAAGCGGATCGGTTTGCGTCTCGGCCAACAAAATCCCGTCGGTCATCAACTTGACCGAGGCGTCGCGCGACAACTTGTCTTGAAAACGCACCTTGAAGCCAACCACCTCGCCCAAGGGGGTTTTCAGTTCTTCGGCAATGCGCTTGGCCACAGACGTGGCGGCGATGCGCCGGGGTTGGGTGTGGCCAATGATTTGGCGACGGCCTGGGCTTTGCGTCGGATTCGAGGCCCAGCCGCCGCGTCCCAGCGCCAAGGCCATTTTGGGCAATTGGGTGGTTTTGCCCGAACCGGTTTCGCCGCACACAATGACCACCTGATGCGCCTGGATGGCTGCCATGATCTCCTCGCGCCGTTCGCTGACGGGCAGGTTCTGGGGGAAGTCAATGTTCAAAACAGGCTTTGGGTTCAAAACGACAGATACTTGAGTGACAATGGGCCGCACTGGCTCACAACACACGATTATCTGCGCCCATGTCCACCGTCTTCAATTTCACCTTCGTGCCTTGGTTCCGTTCGGTGGCACCCTACATCCACATGCACCGTGGCAAAACCTTTGTGGTGGCCATTTCAGGCGAAGCCATTGCGGCGGGCAAATTGCCCAGCCTGGTGCAAGACTTGGCCATGATTCAAAGCATGGGCGTCAAAGTGGTGTTGGTGCACGGTTTCCGCCCCCAGGTGAACGAGCAACTCAAAGCCAAAGGCCACACACCGCAGTACTCGCACGGCATGCGCATCACCGACGAAGTGGCCCTCGACTGCGCCCAAGAAGCTGCTGGTCAATTGCGCTACGAGATTGAAGCGGCATTCAGCCAAGGCCTGCCCAACACCCCCATGGCGGGTGCCACGGTGCGCGTGATCTCGGGCAACTTCATCACGGCGCGGCCTGTGGGCATTGTGGACGGCGTGGATTTCCAGCACTCGGGCTTGGTGCGCAAAGTGGATGTGCCGGGTCTGAACAAAATCCTCAACCTCGGCGCCTTGGTGCTGATGTCGCCGTTTGGTTTTTCACCCACCGGCGAAGCCTTCAACCTCACCATGGAAGAAGTAGCAACTTCCGTGGCCATTGCCTTGCAGGCCGACAAACTCATCTTTGTCACCGAAGTGGCAGGCATTCGGGTGCGACCACAAGACCCACCTGGCGAAGACAACCCGATTGACACCGAGATGCCTTTGGCAGAAGCCGAGCGTTTGTTGGCCAAAGAACCCTCACCCACCCAACCCACCGACACCGGTTTTTATTTGCAACATTGCGTGAAAGCTTGCAAAGGCGGTGTGGAGCGCAGCCACATCCTGCCGTTTGCGGTGGATGGCGTGCTGTTGCTCGAAATCTATGTGCACGACGGGATCGGCACCATGGTGGTGGACGAACGCCTCGAGAGCTTGCGCGAAGCCACCTCGGACGACTTGGGCGGCGTGTTGCAACTGATTGAACCTTTCGAGCAAGACGGCACCTTGGTGCGGCGCGAGCGCACCGAAATTGAACGTGACATTGGCAACTACAGCGTCATTGAGCATGACGGGGTCATCTTCGGTTGCGCGGCTCTTTATGCCTATCCTGAAAACCGCACCGGTGAAATGGCCGCGCTCACGGTGTCGCCGCATTCGCAAGGCCAAGGGGATGGCGAAAAAATCTTGCGCCGCATCGAGCAACGCGCCCGGTCCCAAGACTTGGACAGCATCTTTGTTCTGACCACCCGCACCATGCATTGGTTCTTGAAGCGCGGCTTTGTGCAAGTGCCCATCGAATGGCTGCCCGAGGCTCGACAACGCAAATACAACGTGGACAGGCGCAGCATTGTGCTGGTGAAGAAGCTGGTGGCCAGCTGATGGTTGTCAGGGTCTTGGCAATGAAGCATGCTGGTATGCAATCAATGTCAATCCACTCCCAAGGACAAGACAGCCCCGCTTAACCGAACGCCGCTCACCGCAGCAAAGCTGCGACGTTCGCTACACGTTCGATTAAGCGTGTCTGTCGGCAAGGCGTGTTGGTGAATGCTTCACTAACAGGGCATTCACCGTCTAATCAAAAAGCATCATGGCAACAGTGCATCAAGCCACAGCACAGCGGGCTTGACCGCGTAGCGAACGTCGCTGCTTCGCTGCGGTGAGCGGCGGGCAAGCACGCTGTGCTGGGCCGCATGAATGAATGAATGAATGTTTGTCTCTGTTTCGCTGGAACAGACCAAAATGACGATTCAATAAACCTCGTCATTCGCCGCTTGCCTTGGACCTTTCAATGTCGTGAAGAACATCAAGGTCAGCCAAACAGCCATGGCGATGAAAGCCACGAAAGACCAATTGGCAATCGAGCCACCCAAAAAGGTCCAATCCACTGCACTGCAATCCCCGCTGCCACGAAAGATGAGCGGAATGGCGCGTTGCAAAGGAAACGATTCGATCATGCCGTAGAAGTCACGACCGCAGCTCGCGATCTGAGGGGGATACCACTGCAAAAAACTTTGACGTGCCGCCACAAAAGCACCAAACAAGGCCATGGCCCAAGCCAACACCGCCAACACCTTGTCCGCCATGACAGAGCGCCAAGCCAAAGCCAGCAATGACAACAAAGCAATGATGGTCATGGCATAGCGTTGCACGATGCACATGGGGCAAGGCTCAAGCCCCACCACATGCTGCAAATAGGCGCCAAAGGCCAGCAAACCGATACAGCCCAAGGCCAGCAACCCCCAAGTGTGGCGAGGGGTGAGCCGATTCCAAATCGAGGTCAAGGTTTTCATGAATATCCACTCCAATGAATCGAGTCTAGCGACAATTGAAAAGCTTGCTACAGTCACGCCTTTGTTCTGTATTGCACAAGGATTTTCATGGCACGCACCGTCCACTGCATCAAGCTTGAAAAAGAGGCCGAGGGCCTGGACTTTCCGCCCTACCCTGGCGACCTGGGCAAACGCATTTGGGAAAACGTCAGCAAAGACGCTTGGGCCGCCTGGCTCAAACACCAAACCATGTTGGTCAATGAAAACCGTCTGAACCTCGCCGATTTGCGCGCCCGCCAATACCTGGCCCGTCAAATGGAAAACCACTTTTTCGGCGAAGGTGCCGATGCTGCTCAAGGTTACGTGCCCCCACCCGCCGCTTGAGTCACGCACATGAGCGCCCCCCAACAAGCCATCGTGGTCGGCGCGGGACTGGCCGGTGCTGCTGCGGCCAGGGCCCTGGCTGACAAAGGTTGGCAAGTCCTTGTTTTAGAGCGCGGCAGCGAAGTCTGCAGCGGTGGCTCGGCTGTCCCTGTGGGCGTCATGTCCTGTCATGTGTCGATCGATGACAACCCCCTCTCCCAACTCACGCGCGAAGGTTTGATGTGGACCAGACGCTTTGCACAAGCGCATTTGGAAGAAGGTGTGGACTGGTTGGGCAACGGTGTTTTGGAGCGTCGCTTCACCCCCGAAGGTGAACCCAAAAAAGCCTGGCGACAACCCTTGGATGAAAGCGTGTGGCACACCCATGTGCGTTTGGCCACACCCGAACAACTGGCTTTGGCTGGCCTGTCCGAAGACCAGGTTCAATCGCTGTGGCAACCACAAGGTGCATGGATCAAACCCGCTGCGATGGTGAAGGCGCTCTTGAAGCACGAGGCCATTGAAGTGCAGACCCGTGCAGAAGTGGAGTCGATGCAGCGCAACCCCACCAGCGGTGAATGGACCTTGCGCATTCAAAACCACATCGCCATTCCCAACATGGGCAGCTCGCACACCTACAGCAGCGAGTCTGCCCCGCATGTGGTCTTGGCCTTGGGTGCACACACGCCCGATTTTTTGAACCAAGTGCTGTATGTCGATCACATGGGGTTGCACCCCATCGCGGGACAAGTGAGTTGGGGCTTGATGGCGAACCCTGAGACGACGACTTGGCCGCCATATGCCGTCAATGGCCATGGCAGTTTTGTGAGTGGCGTGCCCACTGCAGACGGAGCTGCTTGGTACACCGGGGCCACCTTTGAGCGAAACGCCATCAGCACGGCTGTGAGCGCCCAAGGCCATGCAGAGAACGAAAAACGCTTGGGCGAATTGCTGCCCATGGCCCAACAACAACTGGCCACCCAATGGGCCGATGCCAGCCAACTGCGTGCTTGGACGGGTGCGCGCTGTGCCTCGGTCAATCGCCTGCCCAAAGTCGGTTTGCTGGATGAAGCGCAGTTTCCAGGCTTGCACCTCTTGACCGCCATGGGTTCCAGAGGACTCACACAGAGCCTGTTGTGTGCCGAGGTTTTGGCCTGCCAAATGAACCACCAGGCGGTGCCTGTCAGCGACTCACTCATGCAGGCCATGCGCTGTCAATGGCCGAGCACATGAAAAAAACGCAGGGCGGAGAGCCCTGCGTTCTGGAAGTTCCCTTGGAGAGGGATGTGTCGATCAGAAGTTGATTTGACTGCGAACAGACACCACATCTTCCTTCGTGGTTGTGCCCAGGCCGCTTGGCTTGGTGGTGCTCAGGTAAGTGACTGGTCTATCGAAATTCGTCCGCGCAACGTTCAGCAAAATTCTGGAGTTGGGGTTCAAGATCCAGTTCAAACCGTAGGTGATGGTCGTGGCTTTTTCTGAATTTTCAGCTCTTGATTTGCCAATACCACCATCCGCGATATTTGCATTGGCGCTTGTTCCAGCCAAAGACGTCTTGTAATTGGAGACTCTGGCGGCCAATTGCCATGCCCCGGTACCACCGCCAGGACCCAAACCAAAGTTGGACTTGGGCTTGATGGCCCCAAATGCGCCCGCTTTGTAAGCCTCCGACCAGCTCTCGCCTGTCAAGTTGTAGACCACCTCGTAGTATGAGGTGTCTGCGGCGACATCCAAATTGGCGATACCAACGATGTTGGTTGTCGACACAGGAAC
>JBDKLR010000127.1:0-8947 GCA_039795515.1 Pseudomonadota bacterium
CACGCGCGCACGGTCTTGTCGCAGCGCATCGCGCAAGCGGTTTTCCACTTCGCGGCGGTTTTTGGACTCGTCCATGTCGATGAAGTCGATGACGATCAAACCTCCCAAGTCGCGCAAACGCATTTGCCGGGCCACTTCGTCGGCGGCTTCCAAATTGGTACGGGTGGCGGTTTCTTCGATGTCACCGCCTTTGATGGCGCGTGCCGAGTTGACGTCCACCGACACCAAGGCCTCGGTGTGGTCGATCACGATCGCGCCGCCCGAGGGCAGGTTGACCGTGCGGGCATAGGCCGATTCGATTTGATGCTCGATTTGAAAGCGCGAGAACAGCGGTGTTTCATCGCGGTAGCGTTTCACACGGGCTGCATGTTCAGGCATGACATGGGCCATGAACTGCTGGGCCTGGTCGTAAATGTCATCGGTGTCGATCAAGATGTCGCCGATGTCGTTGTTGAAATAGTCGCGGATGGCGCGAATCACCAAGCTGGATTCTTGGTAAATCAGGAAAGCACCTTTGGACTTGCTGGCGCCGTCAATGGCTGTCCACAGCTTCAAGAGGTAGTTCAAATCCCATTGCAACTCGGGTGCGCTGCGACCAATGCCAGCGGTGCGAGCGATGATGGACATGCCTTGCGGGTATTCCAACTGGTCCATGGCTTCTTTGAGCTCGGCCCGGTCGTCACCTTCGATGCGACGGCTGACACCGCCGCCGCGCGGGTTGTTGGGCATCAGCACCACGTAGCGGCCGGCCAAAGAAATGAAGGTGGTCAGGGCCGCGCCTTTGTTGCCGCGCTCCTCTTTTTCCACCTGGATCAGCATTTCCTGACCCTCTTTGATCACATCCTGGATGCGGGCCTGCGAGGCGGACACATTGCCAGAGAAGTATTGTTTGGAGATTTCTTTGAAGGGCAAAAAGCCGTGACGCTCTTCACCGTAATCGACAAAACAAGCCTCTAACGAGGGCTCGACGCGGGTGACCACGGCTTTGTAGATATTGCCTTTGCGCTGTTCGCGCCCTTCAATTTCGATTTCGTAGTCGAGGAGTTTTTGTCCGTCGACGATGGCCAGGCGGCGTTCTTCGGCCTGGGTGGCATTGATCAGCATCCGTTTCATGATGCGTTCCTTTTCTTGCTAACAACGACAGGTCCATGGCGGACCAACGATGCCGTGGGCCAATGCAAGAAAAATACGAAAGGAATGCCGCAGGAGAACGCGCTGATGCCGACTTAACGACGGCGTTGCGTTTGTGGCGGGTGGTGGATGCGGGCGAGTTGAGGGCGAACGGGCATGACCAAAAAGGGGGCCATGGGGTTCATTGGCGAACCGAGGTGGGGCTGGATCTCGCGTGCCGAATCAACTGGCCAGAGCCAGGGCATGCAAAGTTTCAGCAGAACCATCACGAAGTTCATGTATCGTCAATCTCACTGTGATCCGTTGCAGGTTTGAGGCAAACCTGCAACTGGGGTATTCCGTTTCAGTGTTTTTCCAAGGCATCGGCTTGCTGTGACCGCAGGGCAGACCGCAAAGTGGCGGTGAGGCTTGCGGCGGCCACATCGGGCATCGACCTCTCAGTGTTGGTGGGACGTGCTCTAATCTCTCATTCAAATCAAGCACTTAGAACCTGACACTGGTGAAGATCATTATAGACACAGATGCCACCCCCCCTGCCGCCGCCGTCAAAACCATGACGGTCGATGAAGAATCCGCCGGTCAGCGGCTTGACAACTTTTTGATGCGCCACCTCAAGGGCGTGCCCAAAACTCATGTTTACCGCATCATCCGAACGGGTGAGGTGCGCATCAACAAAGGCCGTGCCAGCGCCGACACCCGTTTGGAAATGGGGGACTTGGTCCGCCTGCCACCGGTGCGTGTGGCCACGCCAGACGCCAATGCCCCGACCGCACCTGGCCGTGAATTCCCAGTGCTGTTTGAAGACGAGCAAATGCTGGCCATCGACAAACCGGCCGGTGTCGCGGTGCATGGCGGCAGTGGTGTGAGTTTTGGCGTGATCGAGCAACTGCGCCAGGCCCGACCAGGTGCCCGCATGCTGGAACTGGTGCACCGGCTGGACCGTGAGACCTCGGGCGTTTTGCTGGTGGCCAAAAAGCGCAGCGCGCTCACCCGTTTGCAAGACCAGTTTCGCGACCGTGAAACGGGTAAAACCTATTTGGCCTTGGTCAAAGGCCAGTGGCCCTCCAATAAGAAAGTGATTGACTTGCCCTTGCAGCGTTACTTGTTGCCCAGCGGTGTCGGTGAAGGAGAGCGCCGGGTGCGCATCGCCCACAAAGACGACGCCAATGCGCAGCGCGCCATCACCTTGGTGCGGGTGGGCCGTTTGGTGGGCGACTACAGCTTGCTGGAAGTCACCATCAAGACCGGACGCACCCATCAAATCAGGGTGCACTTGGCCAGCCAGGGTTACCCGATCGTGGGCGATGACAAGTATGGTGATTTCGAACTCAACAAACGCTTGGCCAGCCAGGGATTAAAGCGCATGTTTCTGCATGCCTGGCGGTTACAGTTTGTCCACCCTCAATTGAACAAGCCGCAAACCCTGCAAGCCGATTTGCCCCCCGAATTACAACTCTTCATCGACCATGTCCAACCCCCGCCCACGCCAGTTTGACCTCATCGCCTTCGACTGGGACGGCACGCTCTATGACTCGACCCAAATCATCGTGCGTTGCATCCAAGCGGCGGTGGCCGATGTGGGTGGTGTGGTGCCGACCGACGCGCAAGCCGGTTATGTGATTGGCATGGCGCTCATGCCTGCGTTGGCCCATGCAGCGCCGGATGTGCCGCCAGAGAAATACCCCATGCTGGGTGAACGTTACCGCCATCACTACGCTTTGCACCACAACGACTTGTCCTTGTTTGAGGGCATCTTGCCGCTGCTGCAAACCTTGCGCGAACGCCAACACATTTTGACGGTGGCCACAGGCAAAAGCCGTCGCGGCCTGGACGACGCCTTGCATGCGGTGGCGTTGCGCGGCATGTTCGACGGATCGCGCACCGCGGATGAAACCGCGGGCAAACCGGACCCCTTGATGTTGCACGAGTTGATGGCCGAGTTTGGGGTGCCGCCCGAGCGCACCTTGATGATTGGCGACACCACCCACGATTTGCAAATGGCCCACAACGCCGGTTGCGCCAGTTTGGCGGTCAGCTATGGCGCCCATGGCGCTGAGGGTTTTGAGCGTTGGAAGCCCCAAGCGGTGGTGCACACCGTTGCCGAGTTGCAGGACTGGTTGTTGGAGCATGGCTGAGGAATGGATTCCCTTGTGTCAAAGCGCTGACTTGAAGGACAGCGGTTTGGCGGTGCCTTTTGACGTGGTCTACGCCGGTCAAACTTGCCGGGCATTTGCGGTGCGGCATGAAGGCCAAGTGCAGGCTTATTTGAACCGTTGCACCCATGTGGCCATGGAAATGGACTACCAGCCCGATCGCTTTTTTGACACCGAAGGACGTTGGCTGATGTGCGCCACCCATGGGGCCACTTACGCCCCCGATACGGGTGAATGCGTGGGCGGTCCTTGTCGCGGCGGCTTGGTGAAAATCCCCCTGACAGAAACCCAGGGCGTGGTCCACTGGCATACTGCATACAACTTGAAGCCATTGGACTTTTGACATGAACACAGAATCCAACCCTGACACACCAGCACCCACAAGCTCTTGGGAACGGGAAACGTTGGAGCGCTTGATCACGGCCAACTTGGAAGAGCAGCGATCAGCCAGACGATGGCGTATCGGGTTTCGCTTGTTTTGGACGGCGCTTTTTTTGGTGGGTGTTTGGTTTTCTTACTATCACAGCAAAACCCCCACCTCCAACAATCCCACGTCGCACACTGCGCTGATCGAGATCAGTGGCGAAATTGACGCCGAGAGCACCGCCAACGCTGAATGGATCATGGACTCCATGCGCCAGGCCTTTGAAGACGAGGGCGCGCAGGCTGTGGTGTTGCTGATCAATTCACCGGGCGGCAGTCCTGTGCAAGCGGGCATGATCAACGATGAAATCCGCCGCTTGAAAGCCCTCCACCAGAAACCCGTCTACGTCGTGGTGGGCGAAACCTGTGCATCGGCGGCCTATTACATTGCCGCTGCAGCCGACCAGATTTATGTCGACAAGGCCAGCATTGTGGGCAGCATTGGGGTGCTGATGGATGGGTTTGGCTTCACAGGCTTGATGGACAAAGTCGGGGTTGAACGCCGCTTGATGACGGCGGGTGAGAACAAGGGTTTTCTTGACCCGTTCAGCAACCCCACCAAACCCCAACGTGCCCATGCACAAAACCTGCTCGACCAAATTCACCAGCAATTCATCCAAGTGGTTCGTGAGGGCCGAGGCAATCGCCTGAAGGAAACCCCCGACCTCTTCAGCGGCTTGTTTTGGAGCGGTCAACAAGCCATCGAGCTGGGCTTGGCTGATGGTTATGGCACTTTGGACTCGGTGGCGCGGGATGTGGTGAAAGCCGAAGACATCGTCGATTACACCCACCAAGACAACGTGGCTGAGCGCTTGGCCAAACGTTTTGGCGCGGCCATGGGTGAGGCGATGGTGAAAACCTCGCTCAGCTTGATGCCCAAAGTGCGTTAATCGCGCTGAGACTCAAGGACCAAAAGCAAACACTGCTGGGGTGTTTTTATCCGGTGCTTCTGGGCGACGCTTCCAGTCGGCCACTGAACGGCTGTCAATCACCATCTCGGGCAAGGTGAGATGGCTGCACACCGCCAGTCGCGTGGTCGCTTGCAAATGGGCCAACAAGCCCGAGAGCATGGCGGCATTGCGATAAGGTGTTTCGATGAACACCTGCGTCTCACCCGTTTTCAGGGCGTGTTTTTCCAAGGCTTTCAGGCGTGCATCCCGCTCGCTGGCGTCTTGCGGCAGATAACCCACAAACGCGAACTGCTGTCCGTTCAAGCCACTGGCGGCCAAGGCCAGAAGCAAGGCACTGGGTCCCACCAGCGGCACCACTTGCAAACCCAGATCGTGCGCTGCACGCACCACCGAGGAACCAGGGTCGGCCACGGCAGGCATGCCCGCTTCGCTGAGCAAGCCGACATCATGACCTTGCAGCGCAGCCGCCAACATGGGGCGCATGTCCATGGCAGCGGCCAGGTCGCCTTTTTTATGAACTTGCCTTGGCAATTCAGTGATCACTTGGGTTTGCAAAGACAGGCGCAAAGGGCATTCGCTGTCGATGCGCTTCAGAAATGCGCGGGTGGTTTTCGCGTTTTCACAGATCCAATGGCCGATCTGGGAGGCCACATGCACTGTGCCTGCTGGCAACACTTGGGACAAGGGGACTTGGCTGGCGCACATGAAATCCAAGGGCGTGGGCACCAATACCAAACGACCACGTTGTGAAGGTTCCATGCTCAGTCCAGCAATGGAATGCCCGCGGCACGCAACAGGCGGCAGGTGTGGATCAGGGGCAGGCCCACCAGGGCACTGGGGTCTTGGTTGTCGATCGATTCCAGCAATGCAATGCCCAGCCCTTCGCTTTTGGCACTGCCGGCGCAGTCATAAGGTAGTTCGGCCCTCAAATAGCTTTCGATGGCTGCGTCGCTGAGTTGGCGAAACTGCACCTTCACCTGCGCCAAAGCCGATTGCGCGAACCCACTCTCAATACACACCACCGCCACGGCGGTTTGAAACACCACCGTTTTTCCGCGCATGCGTTGCAATTGGGCGACCGCACGTTCATGGGTGCCTGGTTTGCCCAGCGGCTCTCCCTCCAAATCAGCCACCTGATCCGAGCCAATCACAACGGCATGGGGGTGTTTCAAGGCGACAGCGCGGGCTTTTTCCATGGCCAAGCGCATGGCCAATGCCAAGGGTTGCTCATGGGGCAGGGGGGGTTCATCAACCTCAGGACGCTGAACCTCAAAAGGCAGGCGCAGGCGTTGCAGCAATTCACGACGGTACGGCGAGGTCGAGCCCAAAATCAGTGGGCGGGTGAGGTGGGTCTGGGGCATGCGCACCATTCTCTTACACTGATTGGCATGAAAACCGACTGGAATGCCAAAGTCCTGGACCTGCAACGCTTCACCCAATTGGGCGGCGAATTGGCGGTATCGACACCGCTGTCCGCATTGCCTCGGGTGCTGGACGTTTGTGTGGAGCCCACGCAGGTCGGCCAACGGGTATGCCAGTGGGTGTTGCGCGGCGAGTTGCGTCATGGGGGCGGTATCGAGCAAGCCTGGATGCACCTGAGTGCCACGCTGAGCGTGCGCCAAACCTGTCAACGTTGTCTGGACGCCATGGACCTGGGGGTTCAGGTGGACCGCTGGTTCCGCTTGGTTGCCGATGAAGCCACGGCCTTGGCCGAAGACGACGAAGCAGAGGAAGATTTACTGGCCATGGCGACCGACATGGATACGCTGGCCTTGCTGGAAGACGAAATTTTGTTGGCTTTGCCCCTCGTGCCCCGTCACGACGCCTGCCACGCCCCCTTGAGCGCGGCGCTGGAGGATGATTTGCCCCATCCTTTTGCCGCCTTGGCGGGCCTGAAACGACCCAAGCAGTGAAAAGCCGGTTGCCGCTATAATCTTCGATTCTTTGTTCTCAGGCCCCGCCTGGTTGAGCAATCCTTTTTGACCCACTGTTATTCAGGAGCCTGTCATGGCTGTCCAACAAAATAAAAAATCCCCCTCTAAACGGGGCATGCACAGATCACACAACGCACTGAATGTGCCTGGTTTGGCCGTGGAACCCACCACCGGTGAAGTCCATTTGCGCCACCACATCAGCCCCACTGGTTTTTACCGTGGCCGCAAGGTGTTGAAAACCAAGTCTGAAGCCTGACTGAGGCTTGCCTTCAAGGCCCGTCGCAGCTTTGTCTCGCGCGGGCCTTTTGCTTGATGGCGACCCCAAAGTGAGCAATGCAACAGCTCCTTCTTCCATGGTGACCTTGGCTGTGGACTGCATGGGGGGTGACCATGGTCCCAGCGTCACCTTGCCGGCTTGCCGTCAATTCCTCGATCAGCATCCCCGAGCCCAGTTGCTATTGGTGGGTTTGCCTGACGCTCTGTCTTCTTTCTCTCATCCCCGTGCCCGTGTGGTGCCTGCATCGGAAGTCGTTGAAATGGACGATCCGGTGGAGTTGGCCTTGCGCCGCAAAAAAGACTCGTCGATGCGCATCGCGATCGAGCAGGTGCGCGACGGTCAGGCCCAAGTTGCGGTATCTGCAGGCAACACGGGTGCTTTGATGGCTATCGCACGTTATGTTCTCAAAACCATGGACGGCATCGACCGTCCAGCCATTGCTGGGCAAATGCCCAATGTCAAAGGCGCTGGCACCACCATGCTGGATTTGGGGGCCAATGTCGACTCCACACCTGAACATCTCTTTCAATTTGCCCTGATGGGCTCGGCCTTGGTTTCGGTCCTCCATGGCATCGAAAATCCTTCTGTGGGCCTGCTCAATATTGGCGAAGAGGCCATCAAAGGCGGCGAAAGTATCAAGAAAACCGCTGAATTGCTTCGATCTGCTGCCAACTCCGGCGATCTGAATTTTTACGGCAATGTCGAAGGCAACGATATTTTCAAGGGCACCACCGACATCGTGGTCTGTGACGGTTTTGTCGGCAATGTGGCCCTGAAGGCCAGTGAAGGCCTGGCTGGCATGGTCAGCCATTTCTTGAAAAACAGCTTTTCTCGCAATATCTTCACAAAAATTGCAGGCATCATCGCTTATCCTGCGTTAACTGGCTTTAAAAATCTGGTCGATCACAGACGCCACAACGGTGCTGCCCTGTTGGGTTTGCGCGGTTTGGTGTTCAAAAGCCATGGATCCGCCGACAGTCTCGCCTTCTTGGTGGCCTTGAGCCGCGCGTATGATGCGGCCGATCATGATTTGCTGGCAAAGGTGCAGTCCCAGTTGGCCCATGCAGCACCCCTGCTGGCCAGTTTCAAGACCACGCAGCCCTCGCCTTGATCCTCATTTATGACTCTTTATTCCCGCATCGTTGGTACTGGCAGCTATCTCCCGCCGCGCCGCTTGAGCAATGCCGATTTGGTCTCCGACCTGGCCCAGCAGGGCGTGGAATCGTCTGATGAATGGATCGTCGAGCGCACCGGCATCCGGGCCCGCCACTTTGTCGCTGACGGCGTGTTCAGCAGCGATTTGGCTTTCGAGGCCTGCAAAAATGCCCTGCAAGCGGCCCAGTTGGGCCCGCAAGACATCGACCTGGTGATCGTGGCCACGTCCACACCCGACATGGTGTTTCCCTCGACCGCTTGCATCTTGCAGCACAAACTGGCGCAACTCAGTCCCGAGGCGGCAGGCATTGCAGGCGCCCCCGCCTTTGATGTGCAGGCGGTTTGTGCGGGTTTCATTTACGCGCTGAGCGTGGCAGACGCCATGGTTCGTGCGGGCAATGCCCGTCGAGCCCTGGTGGTGGGGGCCGAAGTCTTTTCCCGTTTGCTCGATTTCAAAGACCGTACCACCTGTGTTTTGTTCGGGGACGGCGCTGGCGCTGTGGTGCTAGAAGCCTCTGACCAGCCAGGCATCTTGGCCACCGACATCCATGCCGATGGCAAGCATGTGGGTTTGCTGTGTGTCCCAGGCCATGTGCATGGTGGCCAGGTGCTGGGTGACCCCGTCTTGAAAATGGATGGTCAGGGTGTGTTCAAACTGGCTGTGGGTGTGTTGGAAGACACCGCCCGTGCCGTGCTGGCCAAAGCGGGTTTGCAAGACACCGATCTCGACTGGTTGGTGCCGCACCAAGCCAATATCCGCATCATCCAGAGCACGGCCAAAAAACTCAAACTCTCCATGGACAAGGTCATGCTGACCGTGGCCGACCATGGCAACACCTCTGCCGCCTCCATTCCGCTGGCGCTGGACGCGGGGGTTCGCGCTGGCAAGTGCCAACCCGGTCAATTGGTCATGCTCGAAGGCGTGGGTGGTGGTTTTGCTTGGGGTTCAGTCCTTTTACGCTA
>JBDKLR010000128.1:0-6766 GCA_039795515.1 Pseudomonadota bacterium
GTTTTTGTCAGCAAACAAATGGGCGTTCCCGTCGAAGGGCGGTTCAAGAAGTTTGATGCGCAAATCGCCTTCGACCCGGCCAAAGCCGCAGCAGGCAAGATCGCTTTCACCGTTGACATGACCAGCGCCACCTTGGGTGTGAAGGAAACCGACGCCGAATTGCCCAAGGCCGAGTGGTTCAACACCGCCAAATTCGCCCAAGCCACTTTCCAGTCCGGGGTCATCAAAAGCCTGGGTGCTGGCAAGTTTGAAGTGGCTGGCAAACTGAGTATCAAAGGGGTGACACAAGACATCGCAGTGCCTGTCACCCTCACCCAAGCGGGTGCCACCACCACAGCGGTCGGCGCTTTCATGCTCAAACGCCTGGTCTTCAAAATCGGCGACAACGAATGGTCAGACACCTCCATGGTGGCTGACGATGTGCAAGTGAAGTTCAAGTTCGCCCTCACCGGCGTCGGCAAACTCTAAGTTTTTTCAACCACGCAACCTTCAGGAGATTTCATGCGTTCACAACTCATCGCCGCGGCCTTGGCCGTCACTGCTGTGGCAGGTACCTCTGCCCAAGCAGCCACCTACAACATCGACCCCACTCACACCTTCGTCACCTTTGAAGTGACCCACTTTGGCACCTCCACCAACCGTGGCCGCTTTGACAAAAAAGAAGGCGTGGTGCAGTTTGACCGTGCCGCCAAAACAGGCTCGGTCAACCTGACCATCCAAGCCGACTCCATCAACACCGGCACCGAAGCCTTCAACGCCCACTTGAAAAAGCCCGACTTTTTCGACGCAGCCAAGCACCCCACCATGACCTTCAGTGCTGACAAGTTCAGCTTCAACGGTGACAAAGTCTCTGAAGTCGCTGGCAGCTTGACCATGCTCGGCAAAACCGTGCCCGTCGTGTTGAAAGCCACCAACTTCAACTGCTACGACCACCCCATGCTCAAGCGTGAAGTGTGTGGCGGCGACTTCGAAACCACCATCATGCGCAGCGACTGGGGCATGAAATGGGGCATCGACTTTGGCATTCCAGACAAAGTCAAATTGCTGATCCAAGTCGAAGCAGCCAAGCAGTAATCGTCTTCGTCTCCACAAGCCGTCTGCCGTCAGGCAGACGGCTTTTTTTCATGGGTGATCAACAGCCAGGGCCTCTGACAATCTGTCAGACAATGGGCTTGGACTTTCATCGCCACAAATCAACATGGCCATTCAATGGTTTCCCGGACACATGCACCTCACGCGCAAAGCGATTGGGGAACGCATCCAACACATCGACGTGGTCATCGAGATGTTGGATGCCCGCTTGCCCGGTTCGAGCGCCAACCCGATGTTGGCCGAACTCATCAAAGGCAAACCGGCACTCAAGGTGTTGAGCAAACAAGACTTGGCCGACCCTGCGCGCACCGCCTTGTGGCTGGCGCATTACAACGCGCAAGCGGGGGTGCTGGCGCTGGGTTTGGACAGCAGCATGAGCCAACCGGCCAAAGCCTTGATCGATGCTTGCCACCAACTCGCACCCTTGCGTGGCGGCATGGTCAAACCCATGCGTGTGCTGATTTGCGGCATTCCCAACGTGGGCAAGTCCACCCTGATCAACACCCTCAAAGGCAAACGCGCCGCCAAAACAGGCGATGAAGCGGGCATCACCAAGTCCGAGCAGCGCATTGCCTTGGCCGATGACTTTTACCTGTACGACACCCCTGGCGTGATGTGGCCTCGCATCATCGTGGCGCAAAGCGGCTTCAACTTGGCCGCCAGCGGTGCCATTGGTGTGAATGCCTTTGACGATGAAGAAGTGGCGCTGGAGTTGCTCAACTATCTGATCGTTCATTACCCCGAAGCCTTGGCCAAGCGCTACAACATCCCGGATGTCGCCCGTTTGAGCGACGAGCAGTTGCTCGAAGCCATTGGGCGTCAACGCGGGGCTATGCAAAGTGGCGGGCGGATCAACACCACCAAGGCCGCCTTGTTGGTGATCCACGACTTTCGAAGCCAAGCCCTGGGTCGCATCACTTTGGAAACCCCGGAAGAATTCGCCGTTTGGCTCAAAGAGGGCAAGAAAGCCGATGCCGAGCGCGCACTGCGAAAAGCCAGCGACAAGAAACGCCCCGCATGAAACTGGCCCTGCTCTCAGACATCCATGCCAACCTGCAAGCGTTTGAGGCTTGCATCCAACACGCCCAATCGCAAGGGGCGGATCAATGGGCCTTGCTCGGCGACTTGGTGGGTTACGGTGGTCAACCCCGCGAGGTGGTCGATCTGGCCATCTCGCTGGTGCAACAAGGGGCCTGGGTGGTCCAAGGCAACCACGACGAGATGGCCGTCACGCCACCCACCCAAGCGGTGACCATGGGCAGCAGCACCGCCGCATGGACACATGCCCAACTCGACACCACGCAACGTGCGTTTTTGCAGCAAAACCCCTTGACCGTCCACCACGCGCACCTGCTGCTGGTGCATGCCAGTGCCCATCAGCCTGGACTATGGCGTTATGTGGATCAAGAACGCAGCGCCCTGCAGTGTTTGAGGGCGGCGCAAGACGTTCATCCCTCCACCCAACATGTGTTTGTCGGCCATGTCCACCACCAATGCCTTTACTACCCCGGCACAGGTCGGGGTTTGATGGCCTTCAAACCCACACCCGGCGTGGCCATTCCCTGCCCCGCGCATCGGGCTGCCGTGGTCACCATTGGCTCGGTGGGTCAGCCGCGCGATGGCGACCCCAGAGCCATGTACGCGCTCTACGACATGGCTGCCGCGCGACTGACTTTTCACCGAGTTGCTTATGACCATGCGGCGGCTGCAGCTGCCATCATCGCGGCGGGATTGCCTGCATTCTTCGCCAACCGCTTGGAGACAGGCCATTGAAGCTGCTCGAGCCTGGCACCGTCATCGACGGTTTTGAAATCCGACTCTGTGTGCATGCAGGTGGCATGGCGCACATCTACCTGGTGGACTATGCCGCTGATGCGCAAGGCACACGGCGCGACAGCGAATTTCCCATGTCCATGAAGATTCCGCGCATGACCGCAGGCGATGGTGCGGAAAACATCATCAGCTTCGAGGTCGAGCATTTGATCATGCCCACCCTCACCGGACCGCATGTCCCGCGCTTTGTGGCGGCTGGCGATTTGTCGCGCACCCCATACCTGGTCATGGAATATGTCGCTGGCAACACCTTGCAACATTGGTTGGACCAGCCCGAACCACTGGCACCCGAGGCCGTGGCGCATCTCGGGGTTGCCGTGGCGCGCGCCGTCCACAGCCTGCACCAACAACATGTCTGCCATCTGGATTTGAAACCCGCCAATGTGTTGATCCGACCGGATGGCAGCGCGGTCATGTTGGACTTTGGTCTGTCATGCCACGCGCATTACCCCGACTTGTTGGCCGAAGAACTGCGCAAAGCCGTGGGCTCACCCATTTGGATGTCACCCGAGCAAGTGGTGGGTGTGCGGGGGGACCCGCGCAGCGATGTGTTTGCCATCGGTGTCATCTTGTACCAACTGGCCACGGGTGAACTGCCCTTTGGCGAACCAGCCACCACGGCAGGATTGCGTCAGCGCTTGTGGATGGACCCCGTGCCACCGCGTCGGCATCGTGCATCCACACCCGAATGGTTGCAAGAAATCATTCTTCAATGCTTGGAGCCTGTGGCTGCCAAGCGCTACCCAACGGCAGCACACCTGGCATTTGATTTGAGTCATCCGCAGGATGTGCAGATCACGGCGCGTGGCAAGCAAACCGAAGGCACCGGGTTTTGGGTGCATTTCAAACGCTGGTTTCGTGCCGCAGGCATGCAGTACCAACCCAGTCCCGTGTTGGCGCAACAAATGGAGGATGTGCCCATCATCATGGTGGCCATTCCCCACAAAGATGTGCTGGACGCCACCCTGTTTTCCTTGCGTGAAGCGGTGCAACGCTCATTGGGTTTGCGACCAGGTGCGCGCTTGGCCTGCGTCACCGTCATTTCACCCCACGACACCAGCAGCACGCAAAGCGAGAAAAGCGAGACCAGTGTGCATCGCTCACACCTCACGCGCTTGAAACAATGGGCGCAACCGCTGGACTTGCAAGGCCACAACACCTCGTTCCATGTGCTGGAGTCTGGCGATGTCGCCGAGGCCTTGCTCGCCTATGCCAAAGGCAATCAAGTGACCATGATCATCATGGGTGCAGCCACGCATGGTTTGCAGATGCAGCGCTGGATGGCCACCGTGCCCATCCGTGTGGCCATGGACGCCCCTTGCACCATGGTCTTGGTCAAACAGCATTTGCCATTTGAAAAGCTGGACGATCAGCGCGCACCTTGACTGGGTTTGACCATCGCGGCTTCAAACAGTGGGTGCACCAACCATCCGGCCAACCACGCTTTGACACGCGGCAAGGGCAAGGCTTGAAACCAATCGGGGTCGATCGCGGCGAACTGCCGAACAAAGGGGAAGATGCCGATGTCGGCCGCACAAGGCGATGCGCCACCCAAATATGCAGCGCTTTGCAAAGCAGCTTCCAAAGGCTCTAACAACACCAACACCGCTTGTGTTCGATGGTGTTCCAGACCTTGGGCGTCAGTGAAACGCTGTGGGTATTTGTAGCGGTCCAAATGGTGCTTGAACGCGCCATCGCATGTGGCCAACAGGCGTTGATGGCCGTCTGCTTGCGCCCTGGCCCACCAAGTGTCGGCATCACCCGTTTGTTCAAAAGCCCACTGCATGATGTCCAAGCTTTGCTCCAGCACCTGCCCATCGTGCAAGACCAACACCGGCACCGTGCCCTTGGGTGACAAGGCCAACATCGCCGGCGGTTTGTCACGCAAAGACACTTCAACGGCTTGGTAGTGGATGCCCGCTTGCAGCAAGGCCATGCGCGCCCGCATGGCATACGGGCAACGGCGGTAGGTGAAAAGCAAAGGATTCGCCATCAAAACTTCATGGCCAAAAGCTGATCACTTGCGTGCAGGCGGCACATCCGTGCAACTGCCATGCGCCACTTCAGCGGCCATGCCAATGCTCTCGCCTAAGGTGGGGTGCGGATGGATGGTTTTGCCGATGTCCACGGCGTCTGCACCCATCTCAATCGCCAGGGCGATCTCGCCAATCATGTCACCCGCATGGGTGCCGACAATGCCGCCGCCCAAGATCTTGCCGTGACCATGCGCGGCTTCGGAGTCGTCAAACAAGAGTTTGGTGAAACCTTCATCGCGGCCATTGGCGATGGCGCGCCCTGAGGCGGCCCAAGGGAACAAACCTTTTTTCACCTTGATGCCTTGCGCTTTGGCCTGGTCTTCGGTGAGGCCCACCCAAGCCACTTCAGGGTCGGTGTAGGCCACAGAGGGGATGACACGTGCATCGAACACGGTGCAAGCCAACTCGTGCTTGTCTTGCAACTCGCCTGCAATGACTTCAGCGGCCACATGGCCTTCGTGCACCGCTTTGTGCGCCAACATGGGTTGACCCACGACGTCGCCGATGGCGAAGATGTGCGGTACGTTGGTGCGCATTTGGGGGTCCACTTGGATGAAGCCACGCTCGGTGACATCCACACCCGCTTTGTCGGCGGCAATCTTTTTGCCATTGGGCGTGCGACCCACGGCTTGCAAGACGAGGTCGTAGACCTGCGGTGCAGGTGCGCCCTCGCCTTCAAAAGTCACCTCGATGCCTTTGGCCATGGCGCGTGCAGACACGGTTTTGGTTTTGAGCATGATGTTGTCAAAACGCGGGGCGTTCATTTTTTGCCAGACCTTGACCAAGTCGCGGTCCGCGCCTTGCATCAGGCCGTCCATCATTTCCACCACATCCAGACGGGCGCCCAGGGTGCTGTACACCGTGCCCATCTCCAGGCCAATGATGCCGCCGCCCAACACCAACATGCGCTTGGGTACTTTGGCCAATTGCAAAGCACCTGTGCTGTCGACCACGCGGGGGTCATCGGGCAGAAACGGCAAATGCACGGCTTGGCTGCCCGCCGCGATGATGCAGGTTCTGAAACTCACCACCTGGGTGCTGCCCGTTTTGTCTTGCGCGGAGCCCGTGGTTTCTTCGACCGACACACGATGCGGGTCGATGAACACCCCATAACCGCGCAGCACGGTCACCTTGCGCATCTTGGCCATGGCGGCCAAACCGCCGGTCAGCTTGCCAATGACTTTTTCTTTGTGACCACGCAAGGTGTCGATGTTGAGTTTGGGTTTGCCGAAATCCACGCCGATGTCGGCTAAATGACACACCTCGTCCATCACAGCCGCCACATGCAGCAAGGCTTTGGAGGGAATGCAGCCCACGTTCAAACACACACCACCCAACTGGGCATAGCGCTCGACGATGGCCACCTTCAGGCCCAAGTCTGCAGCGCGAAACGCCGCGCTATAACCACCCGGACCACCCCCTAACACCAGCAGGTCGTAGTCGCGAGGTTCGCTGGATGCGGCCAAACCCGGTGATGGGGACGCTGGTACTGGCTGGGCTGGTGCAGGGGGGCTTGTGGCAACGCTTGCAGCGACAGGTGGGGTTTCTGAAGGCGTAGGAGGCGCTGAGGGTGCGGCAGTGGCCTGCGCGGCTTCCAGACTGACGATGACGGAGCCCTGTTTGACCTTGTCACCCAACTTCACTTTCAAGCCGGTCACCACACCTGCGTGTGAAGAAGGTATTTCCATCGAGGCTTTGTCGCTCTCCACGGTGATCAGGCTTTGATCCACCGCCACGGTGTCCCCCACTTTCACCAACAATTCGATGACAGCCACTTCGTCAAAGTCGCCGATGTCAGGTACTTG
>JBDKLR010000129.1:0-3761 GCA_039795515.1 Pseudomonadota bacterium
AGGTTCAGGCCCACCACCGCACGGGTCAACCACCACTGGGTGTCTTCGATGGCGATGCGTTCTGTGTCCTTGCTGAACGCATTCATAGCGGCTGAAGTGGAAGTGGTGAAGCTTGACCCGTCAATCGGGCGTGTTCACGCGTGGCAAATCGGTCGGTCATGCCCGCGATGTAATCGGCCACGGCGCGCGGCCAGTCCTCGCGCGTGGCGTGGTTGTCGGGTAGGGCTTGGGGCTTGGCCACATAAGCCTCAAACAGCTCGCGCACCACCTGCTTGGCCCACTCGGTGGTTTGCAAGACCTGCGGATGGCGGTAGAGTTGGTGCAGCAAAAAGGTTTTGAGGGTGGCGGATGCCGCCTTCATCTCGGCGCTGAATTGCACCAAGGCTGGGCCTTGACGCACCTCTTTGACCGAAGCGGGGGCTTGTTGTTGCAGAGCCGCTTGGGTGGTGCGCAAGACGTCATACACCTGATCGCTCAACATGCGTCGAATGCTTTCGTAAAGCAAACGCCGGCCCGACAAGCTGCTGAACTCGGCCTGCACTTGGCGGCGGTAGTTGTCAAACAGTGGCACCTCTTGCAACTGTTCCAGGGTGATGAGGCCTGAGCGCACACCGTCGTCGATGTCGTGCGCGTTGTAGGCCATTTCATCGGCCAGGTTGCACAACTGCGCTTCCAAGCTGGGCTGACCTTTGGACAAGAAGCGCGCGCCCACCCCACCTGGTTCTTGCTGCTCGAGCAACTGTGCGTTACGAAGCGAGCAGTGTTTCAAGATGCCTTCGCGGGTTTCAAAGCACAGGTTCAGGCCATCGAATTCAGGATAGCGGTGCTCCAAGCCATCCACCACCCGCAGGCTTTGCAGGTTGTGCTCAAACCCACCATAGGGAGCCATGCATTCGTTCAAAGCGTCTTGTCCGGCATGGCCAAACGGCGTGTGACCGAGATCGTGCGCCAAGGCAATGGCCTCGACCAGGTCTTCGTGCAAGCCCAATGCGCGCGCCAAGGAACGCCCCAGTTGCGCCACTTCCAAACTGTGGGTGAGGCGGGTGCGGAACAAATCGCCTTCGTGGTTCAAAAACACCTGGGTTTTGTAGACCAGTCGGCGAAACGCGGTGGAATGCACGATGCGATCGCGGTCGCGCTGAAAAGGGTTGCGTGTCGGGGCTTCGGGTTCGGCATGGCGACGGCCCCTGGATTGCGCGGGGTGGCAAGCAAACACCGCCAAAGCCGGCGCAGCGACAGGCACCGAACCGTCTGGCAAACGGTCGGTCATGCTTGGCAACAAGCCTGCACCACCTCGACCACCAAGGCGTCGGGCGCACCGCGCACCACGGCGCTGCCGGGCGGGTCGATCAACACAAATCGGATGTCGCCTGCTTCTGCTTTTTTGTCGACCCGCATGTGGTGCAAATAGGCTTCAGCACCCAAATCAGGGCCGACGGTGGGCAGGCCTGCACGGGCGATCAAGGCGGTCAGGTGCTCGGTGAATGCCGCGTCCACCAGGCCCAAACGGTGCGACAACTGCGCGGCCATGACCATGCCACAGCCCACGGCTTCACCGTGCAACCAAACACCAAAACCCAAACCCGCCTCGATGGCGTGGCCAAAGGTGTGGCCAAAGTTGAGAATGGCACGCAAACCCGATTCGCGCTCGTCTTGACCCACCACCCAGGCTTTGATTTCACAACTGCGTTGCACCGCATGCGCCAAGGCTTGCGGGTCGCGCGCCAGCAGATCGGGCAAGTGCTGATCGATCCAGTCGAGGAAGGCCATGTCGGCGATGGGGCCGTATTTGATGACCTCGGCCAGGCCCGCGCTCAGCTCGCGCTGGGGCAAGCTGTGCAGCGTGCCGAGGTCGCACACCACACGCTCGGGTTGGTAAAACGCACCCACCATGTTTTTGCCCAAGGGGTGGTTGATCGCGGTTTTACCGCCCACCGATGAATCGACTTGCGCCAACAAGGTGGTGGGCACTTGCACAAACGGCACGCCGCGCATGTAGCAAGCCGCGGCAAAACCCGTGATGTCGCCCACCACGCCGCCGCCCAAGGCGAACAAGACGGTTTTGCGGTCACAGGCTTGGCCCAGCAGTTCGTCAAAAATGAGTTGCAGGCTGTCCCAGGTTTTGTAGGCCTCGCCATCGGGCAGACTGCACACATGCACCCGGGCGTAATGCGGTTGCAAGGACGCTTGCAAACGGGCCAGGTAAAGCGGTGCCACCGTGTGGTTGGTGACGATGAGCGCGGCGGCGGCTTTGGGCAGTTGCGCCCATGAGGTGGGGTTGTCCAACAAATCAGCGCCGATGCGGATGTCGTAGCTGCGATCGCCCAAATCGATGTGCACCTGGTTCATGCGGCGGACTCCATGGGCAGCAGGCCTGCCAGTTCAAGTTGGCTCACGATCATGGTGACCATGGTGGGGATGCGGGGACGGCTGGTTTCAATCACAAAATGGGCGCTGGCTTGGTAAATGGGATCACGTTCTTTGAACAATTCTTTGATGCGGCCTTTGGGGTCTTCGACCTGCAGCAAGGGGCGTTGACCATCGTTGCGCAAACGCCGGTAAATTTCTTCAGGTTGCACCCGCAAATAAATGACCTGGGTTCTGTCGCGCAACAAAGTGCGATTGGCCTCGCGCAACACCGCCCCACCGCCGGTGGCCATGACACCGCAGGCGGTGCGGGTCATGTCATTGAGCACCTGGGCTTCGATGTCACGAAAAGCAGCTTCACCTTCGCGCTCGAAAAAATCGCGGATGGTGCCACCGATGCGCATTTCAATGACCTGGTCAGTGTCGACAAAACCCACGCCCAATTTGCGTGCGAGTTGCCGTCCTACTGTCGATTTGCCGCTGCCCGGCATGCCCACCAATGCCAACACGATAGATTGCTTTCTCAAGGTGCTGAGGCACGTTGCTCCAGCATTTTAGGGCTTAGGAATATCAGCAACTCCTGCTTGCTCTGGCGGCGCGTGCGGTTGCCAAACAACCAAGACCATCCCGGCGCGTCGCGCCATCCCGGCACCCCTGCGCGGTTGCTGCTGTCCATGGTTTCGTAAATGCCACCAATCATGACCGTGCCGCCATCCTCCACCCGGACCTGGGTGCTGACATGCTTGGTGTCGATGGCAAAACCCGCCGGTGTGCTTTGGCCCACGCTGTCTTTGTGCACCTCCAGGTTCATGGTGATGCTGCCTTCGGGGGTGATTTGTGGCGTGACCTCCAAGCGCAAATGGGCTTTGCGAAAAGCGATGGACGTGACGCCATTGGCGCCGGCCAAGGTGTAGGGCAATTCGGTGCCTTGCTCGATGACCGCCTTGGACTGATCGGCGGTGACCAAACGCGGGCTGGCCACCACCCGCCCCAAGCCCTCGGCTTCCAAGGCCGACAAAGCCAAGCCCAGGCGCTGACTGGCGTTGGCATTGAACAAAGAAAACGCCACGTTGGCCGGATCAGCGCCTTGCAAACTGCTGGCGGGCAGGTTGATGTTGCTGCTGCTGTTGACCGACAAACGCACCCCCAAGCTGGACGCGAAGTTTTCCGAGGCTTCGACGATGCGCGCCTCGATCAGCACCTGGCGCTGAGGGATGTCGATGCGCTCGATCAGCGTGGCCACTTGCAACAAACGCTCCGGGATGTCGGTGACAAACAATTGGTTGGTGCGCACATCGGCCAAGGCACTGCCACGAGGACTCAGCAAACGGGGTGGCCCGGCACCCGGCCCTGTGGTGGGTGATTGGAGCAAAGGGCCGAGCATGTCCACCGCT
>JBDKLR010000130.1:0-8897 GCA_039795515.1 Pseudomonadota bacterium
CCTGCAAGCTGTGAAACCTTCTCCTTTGGCGCATGCGCTGCAACCGATTGCAGCGGCGCACATCGCCTCGGCCACCGCGCCACCTTTGCCCTCTCGCGGCCCGCCCGCGCTCTGAACTTTCTTGGACTGTTGGCCTGAACGGGTATTCAGGCACTTGTTTCATTGTTCAAAGTTCGCACATGCCATGTGTGCAAGAGAGGAAATCATGTCCCGTTATTTTTCACTTCGAGGGTTGGTTCGCGGCTTGTTGCCCTGCTTGATTTTTGCGGTCTGTTGGACCGCATGGGCCATCGGTTATTTGCAAGGGGCGCAGGAGCGCTCAGAGCAACCACTTGCGATCTCCACGACTGTTTAAGGCTTTCAATTTTCTATATTTACAAAGGAAAAAAATGAATCAGATTAAATTTACATGGACCCCATTGGCGGCATCCATCGCCATCGCCTGGACTGGTTTGGCCATGGCACAAAACCAGGGGGGCAACAACTTGGATACGGTTGTGATCACTGGCAAATCAGACTCTATGACGCAGGGCTCTATCGAAAGCGCTAAAGACAATGTCAAAACCATTCCAGGCGGCGCATCGATCGTTGATTTGAACCAAGTGCGTGAGGGACGCCAGTCAACTTGGAGTGACAGCCTCGGCTTGGCGCCAGGGGTTTACATCCAAGATCGATTTGGCTCTGAAGAAGCACGTTTGGCCATTCGCGGTTCAGGCTTGAGTCGCACATATCATGGCTTTGGCACCAAGGTGATGCAAGACGGCGTGCCTGTCAACTATGCAGACGGGATGTTTGACATGCAAACTCTGGATCCCAATGCATCGCGTTATGTCGAGGTGTTGCGTGGACCAAACGCCACGACCTATGGCGCAACCACGCTGGGTGGTGCCATCAACTTCGTGGCCCCAACTGGTTACACCAGTCCTTCTTTGGTGGGCAAAGCAGAAGTGGGTGGTTTCGGGTACAACAAAGTCTTTGGAAGTGCTGCCGGCATTGGCAAACCAACTGAATCTGGTGCCAACGTGTGGGACTATTACCTGGCAGGATCGCAGACCCAACAAGACGGGTTTCGTCAGCATGCAGACATGGAAAACCAAAAGTTGTTGGCCAACTGGGGCGTAAAAGTCAGCACGGATGTAGAGTCGCGGTTTTATCTGGCAGCGGTTCGCAGTCGCACCCAGTTGCCGGGCTATTTGACCAAAACCGAATTGGAGTCCACACCCCACATTCGAAACCCAGGCGCAGCCTACGTCAATGACAACAACCAGCGCCGCGACGTGGACTCGCAGCGTTTGGCAAATAAAACAACGGTGCGTGACGGCAATAATGTGTATGAATTTGCGGTCTATGCCATGAACTACAAACTGTGGCATCCGATTTCATTCAGCGTCATTCAGCAAAAAGTAGACACGCAGGGCGGGCATCTGAAGTTCACCCATTCGTCGGGTGCCAACCAAATATCGGTCGCCTACCTGCCAAGCTCGGGAACCACCAAAGGCACGTCGCACGCACCCAATGCCAGTGGTTTGGTGACTGGTAATCCGACCTCAGATTATTCGCAAACGTCTGTAAATCACACCTTCTTCTTGGAGGACAAATTCCGGCTCTCTGAAAAGACCACCTTGTTGGGAGCGTTGCAATACGACCAGGCAAAACGCAAAGTGGCTGACGTGGTTTCGGGATCAAACAACTACGACCACAACTTCAGTCAATGGAGTCCACGCATCGGTGTCACTCATGAGTGGACGCCCGGGCGGCAGCTGTTTGCCAGTTTGAGTCGCAACTTTGAAGCGCCAATTCATGGCTTGGCTGGAACCACAACCTTGGCCACGCAGGCCCAAAGTGGAACCACCTTCGAGGCGGGCACTCGCGGTGAGGTCGCGGATGGTGACAATCAATATGGCTGGGATGCAACCTATTACCGGGCCAATCTGACCAATGAGTTTTTAAGCGCTTGTGTGGTGGCTGGTTGTACCAATCCGACCACAACCAATGTGCCCAAATCCATGCATCAAGGTGTTGAACTGGGCTTGAGTCATTTGCATGCGGGCCAAATAGACACCCGCCTGTCTTTGCTTTACAGCGACTTCAGATTTGTTGACAGTGTTCACTATGGCAGTAACCAATTGCCAGGATTCCCGCCCATCATTGTGCGTGCTGAAAGCCTTTACCGCTTCGGCGCGGAAATCAACGGCAAGCCCAGCTTTTATGCGGGACCCAAAGTGGAGTGGGTCCCACGCAAAGCACCGATGGATAACACCAACAGCGTTTACCGTGATGGCTACACCTTGATTGGCTTCAAGGCCGGTCAAGCCATCGATAAGCAGTGGTCGTGGTTTGCTGATGCCCGCAACCTCACGAACAAGAAGTATGCGGCAGACAGCAGCATCTCTGCGAACCTGGCCGGTGTGAACACGGCTGCGCTTTATTACCCTGGCGATGGGCGTGCCCTTTACCTGGGTGTTGAAGTGAAGTTGGATTGATTGAGAAAACCCATGCGCACCACACCACAACTTTCTCCTCGAAACCTTCCCTGGCAAGCCCGGGTCATGCGTTGGCACCGCGTCTTGGCTTGGGTGGCGGGCATCATGCTGGTGCTGTGGTGTGCCTCGGGCTTGATCCACACCTACCTGAGTTTGTTCGGGCCGCAGCAACAGGTGTTTCAAGCACCGCAAAGGCCCTTGCAGTTGCAGGGCATGAAGCCCATCCCAGCCATCTTGCGGCAAGCAGGCATTGACGAGGTCCGAGTGGTGCGCGTCGTGGTTGGCGAGGACGAGAACCTGTTGCAAGTCACCCAAGAGGCGCAGCAGCCGCGCCGTTATTTCCGCTTGACCGACGGGCTGGAGTTGCAAGACCAAGACCATGTGCAAGCCCTGTTCTTGGCGCGTCACTACATGGGTTGGCCTGAGGCCCCGGTGCGCGAGGTGCGCAAAGTCGACGACTTCACCGACGAGTACCCCTCGGTCAATCGTCTGCTGCCGGTCTACCGGGTGGCGTTTGACAATGATGAGGACACCGTGGCTTTTGTCTACACTGAGACCGGTGTGTTGGCGGGCGTGAACAACCGACTCAAGACCCGTTTGCAAAATGTGTTCAGGCATGTCCACAGCGGGGCTTGGTTGGGCCAGGTCAGCGAATCCGTGCGCGTGGTGTTGTGGGGGGCGTTGCTCAGCGCTGTGCTGTTGACCGCCTTGGCCGGTGTGGGTTTGCTCGTGGGGGTGCGACGCCAAACCAGAGCGCCTGGTGTGAAACATTGGCACCGAGGCGCGGCCTATGTGTTGAGTCTGCCTTTGTTGTTGTTGGCCATCAGCGGTTTGTGGCATTTGCTGCAAAACGCCGGGCCCAAGCCGCCGTCCAATTTGCGCTTGTCGGCACCCCTGAAAGTCGAGCAGATGGACTTTGCACTCGAGCGTCAATGGACCGCCTTGACGAAAGACCTGAATGTGCAAGGCCTGAGTCTGGTGCGCAGCCATGACCAGTCCGCGTGGATGTACCGCTTGAGTGTGGCCCAACCGCCAGGCAAAACACCCACAACACCCGAAGAGATTCGCAAAGCGCGTTTCGATGGCAAAAGCGCGTTGGGCGAACCCATTTACCTGATGGCCAAAAGTGGTGAGACATGGCCTGGTGGCGACCGTGAATTGGCCTTGCAACTGGGTGAGCGCTTCACGGGTGTGTCGCGCGATGCCATCCAGTCGGTGGAAAAAGTCACCCGTTTTGGCCCCGAATATGACTTTCGCAACAAGCGTGTGCCGGTCTGGCTTTTGAACTATGGTGCGCCGGTCAACGCCAGTGTGTTTGTCGACACCGCCACGGGCGTGTTGGCCGACATCAGCCCGAACGCGGCCAAGGCCGAACGCTGGAGCTTCAGTTATTTGCACAAATGGAACTTCTTGGCCATGTTCGGCCGCCAGATCCACAACGGCGTGGTGTCGGTGGTGGTGTTGGCCATCTTGCTGCTGTTTGGTGGCTTGGGCTTGCGCATGGCCTGGACTTCCAGGGTCTCCCGCCGCCGCACCGACGCGTCGAATATGGGATGAGAGAATCCAAGGCTTCGTTTGCATCATCCCGCCATGAATTCCCGCACCCCCGTCATCGTCACCAGTGTCGTGTTGTTTCACGTCAGTGGCTTGTGGGCTTTGCACACGGGATTGCTGCAACGTGTGGCGGAAGTTGTGGTGCCGGTGGTGATGGTCAGCCAAGCCGAACCCCCACCACCCCCGCCCAAACCGCCCGAGCCGGTCAAACCCCCCGAACCACCCAAAACCCCACCGCCGCCGCCCAAAGCGCCGCAACCGGTGTTGACGCCACCACCCACGCCCCAGCCCCCTGCGCCCGCCACGCCCGAGCCGCCGGCCGTCTTGGCCGCACCCACGGCAGCCCCCACCGCGCCTGCGGTGCAAGCCGCCCCACCTGCACCGCCCCCGCCGCCCGCGCCACCGCCGCCCCCTGCGCCCCCACCGGCACCGGTTGCACCCCCGCCACCACCCCCCGCCCCCAAAGTGGATTTGCCATCGTCCAAGGCCGATTACCTGCACAATCCACCGCCCGAGTACCCACGCATGAGCCAGCGTTTGGGCGAGCAAGGCAAGGTGGTGGTACGTGTCTTGATTGGCACCGATGGCGTCCCGCAAAAGGTGGAGCTTCAAACCAGCAGCGGCTTTGAGCGTTTGGACAAATCGGCGATGGACGCCGTCATGCGCTGGCGTTATGTGCCCGGCAAACGTGGTGATGTACCAGAAGCCATGTGGTACCACATACCACTTCAATTCACCCTGAAAAAAGAGTAGATATGAACAACGAATTTGGACTCATCAATTTATGGACCGAGGGCGACGCCGTCACCCGCTTTGTGGCCTTGGTGCTGCTGGCCATGTCCTTGGCGTCTTGGATCGTCATCATCTTGAAAACCCTCAACCTGCTGGCCGCCCAAAAGCAAGCCCAACGCATCGAGGCGTTTTGGCACAGTGCCAACGTGACGGGTGGTCTGCAGGCCTTGGGCGACGAAGCCGACAACCCGTTTCGGGCTTTGGCCCTGCGCGGCGAAGAGGCCAAAGCGCATTTGAAATCGGGTGGCACACAACCCGAGTTGCTGAAACAACTCGACGAGAGCGACTGGATCACCCGCAGCTTGCAAAACGCCATCGACGACGCCACAGCGAAGTTGCAATCGGGCTTGGCCATTCTGGCTTCGGTGGGTTCGACCTCACCGTTTGTCGGATTGTTTGGCACGGTCTGGGGCATCTACCACGCGCTCATGCAAATTGGCATGGCGGGTCAAGCCACCATCGACAAAGTGGCCGGCCCGATCGGTGAGGCGCTGATCATGACCGCGCTCGGTTTGGCGGTGGCCATTCCCGCGGTGCTGGGCTACAACGCCTTGGTGCGCGGCAACAAATTCATCATCGGTCGCATGAACCGCTTTGCCCACGACCTGCACGCGCTGCTGATGACCGGCTCGCGTGTGAAAGCCAAGGGGTAAGCCATGGCTTTTGGCACCCAAGACGACGCCGACGAGGTGATGAACGAAATCAACATGACGCCTTTGGTGGACGTCATGTTGGTGTTGCTCATCATCTTCATCATCACCATCCCTGTCATGAAGCATTCGGTCAACATCGAATTGCCGCGCGCGAGCAACCAACCGCAAGACGCCAAGCCACAAACCATTCGCCTCACGGTGGACGCGCAGGGCCAGTATTTTTGGAACGACCTGCTGGTGGACGAGGCCAAGCTCGATGTCTTGTTGAAAGCCGAAGCCGCGAAAAAACCGCAATCGCCCCTGCACATCCGAGGCGACCGTGCCGTTCGTTACGAGCGGGTGGCGCAAGCCATGGCCGCGGCGCAACGCGCGGGCATGACTCAAATTGGATTCATCACCGAACGAACATCACCTTGAAGGAGAAAACCATGTTGAAACAACTGACCACCGCTGTGTTGTTGTGCGCCGCCGTCGCGGCCCAAGCCCAAGTGCAAGTGAGCGATGCCTGGGCCCGCGCCACGGTCAAAGGCCAAAAGGCCACGGGCGTGTTCATGAATTTGACCGCCACCAAAGCCACCCGCTTGGTGGGCGTGAAGACCGAACTCGCCAACGTGTCTGAAGTGCATGAAATGAAAATGGACAAAGATGTCATGAAAATGCAGTCGGTCAAAACCTTGGATTTGCCGGCCGGGCAAACCGTGGCATTGAAGCCCGGCAGCTTTCACGTGATGTTGATGGACTTGAAAGCCCCGGTTGAAGAAGGCGCGCACGTGGTGTTGACCTTGTTGTTCGAAGACGCCGCTGGTGTTAAAACCCAGCAAGAGGTGCACGCTGTCGCCAAAAAAGGCCCCATGGCTGGCGCTGACAAGCACAAGCAAGGCGAGCACCACAACCACTGACACGCAAGGACACCCCATGGCCAGTCAACCTGCTTTCAACTTTGACAACTTCTTGCCTGGCTTTGATTTCCTGAAAAAGTTCGCCCAAGCCAACCCGGCCGCCGCCATGCCCTCGGCCGCGCAGTGGGTCACACCGACGCTCGATCCGGAAGAACTGGACAAGCGGATCCAAGAATTGAAATCGGTTCAGTTTTGGTTGGATCAAAACGCCAAGGCCTTGAGCGCCACCATCCAAGCCATGGAGGTGCAACGCATGACCTTGTCCACCTTGCAAAGCATGAATGTGGGCATGGCCGATGTCGCCGCGGCCATGACCGGCCAGCCTGCCGCCAAAGCCAGCGCATCGTCGCCGGCCAAGGCCAAGAGCGCTGAGAAGGCGCCCGCGGTCGACCCGATGCAATGGTGGAGCGCCATCAGCCAGCAGTTTCAAACCATCGCCGCCAAAGCGGTGGACGACATGCAGCAACACGCGGCCCAGATGCAAATGCCCGTCACATCCAAAGCCGCCAGCGCCACCACCAAAACCGCTGCGGCTCCAAAAGCCCCCAAAGCTGCTGCCCCCAAGAAAGCCGTCCGCAAAACCCCCGCCCGCAAAACCGCCCGTTGATGAAACTCTTTCCCTTCGGACATGCCATGCATCCGCATTGGCAAATGGCCGCCGACTTGGTGGTGGCCCAACTGCGCGCCTTCATGCAAAACCCGGTGTACGCCAGCCAGCCGACCTTGGGCCTGGTCTACATCACCGACCATTTGGCGGCCCACGCCCAAGAGCTGCTCGACCATGTGGCGCAAGAATTGCCGCTGGTGTTGCATTGGTCGGGGTCGGTGGGTGTGGGCATCTCGTCCAACAACGTCGAGTATTTCGACGAACCCGCCGTTGCCATCATGTTGTGCGACATCCCTGAAAACCAGTTCAAGGTGTTCAGCGGTGCCGCGCCCTTGGGTGCTTCCATCGCGCAAGGCTTTGTGGCGCAAACCGCCTTGGTGCATGCCGATGCGCACACGCCCGAGTTGAGCGAGTTGATTGAAGACCTGGCGGCCAGCACCCAAAGCGGGTTTGTGTTCGGCGGCTTGCCCTCCAGCCGCACGCAAGCGGTGCAATTTGCGCGCGGTGGCGAGCGCACCCCACCAGCCTCGGGTCGTGGCCACGGCGTGTACACAGGGGGTTTGAGTGGCGTGGCTTTTGCGCCCGAGGTGCGCATGCACACCCGCGTCACCCAAGGTTGCAAACCCCTGGGCGAGGTGCGTGAAATCACCGAAGCGCAAGAACACCTGGTGCTTCAGCTCGACGGTGCGCCCGCCCTCTACGCCTTGATGCAAGACTTGAACGTGCCGATCGACAACCCGCACTCGGCCGTCGACAAAGTGCGCCAAACCTTGGTCGGTCTGTCATTGCCCAACACGCCCACGCTGCGCCTGACCGGCGGCTTTGACGACGCGGTGATGGTGCGCCACATCATTGGACTGGACCCGATCCGCCATGGCGTGGCCGTGGCCCACGCGGTCAAGCCCGGCATGCACATGGCGTTTTGTTCGCGCGACGTCAAGTCGGCCAAGGCCGATTTGCTGCGCATCGTCACCGAAATCCGCGAGAGCCTGGAGCCGGAAGAGGTGGGCGTGGAGGCGACGGGTGAGCCGGATGTGCGAAGCCACACCAGCCCTGCGGGCCAGCGCATCGCCGGAGCCATTTATGTGAGTTGCACAGGCCGCGGCGGCCCGCATTTCGGCGCGCCCAGCGCCGAGTTGCAACTCATTCAGCGCGCCTTGGGTGATGTGCCCTTGGTGGGCTTTTTCGCGGCGGGTGAAATTGCCTACCAACAGGTGTATGGCTACACCGGTGTATTGACCGTGTTCACGGTGGATTGAGTGACCATGCACCTGCACATCGCCAACAAAAATTACTCCTCCTGGTCATTGCGCCCCTGGGTGCTGATGAAAGCCTTGGGTATTCCCTTTGAAGAAACAGAGCATCCCTTTCCCATGGGCGGTGGGCCAGCGGGTTTCGAGGCGTTTTCACCCAGCGGCAAAGTGCCGGTGCTGGTGGATGGCGAGCGCAGCGTGTGGGACACCCTGGCGATTGCCGAGTACCTGGCCGAGCAACACCCTGCCGTGTGGCCGAGCGACCCCAGCGCCCGCGCTTGGGCGCGCAGTGCGGCGGCTGAAATGCATGCGGGTTTTGGCCAGTTGCGCAACACCTGTCCCATGAGTTGCGGGGTGCGCGTTCAGTTGCACCAGCCCTTGTCTACCGGCTTGTTGAACGATTTGCAGCGCTTGCAGACCTTGTGGACGCAAGGCCTGCAGCGATTTGGCGGGCCGTTTTTGGCGAGCCAACAGTTCACCGCCGTCGACGCGTTTTTCTGCCCCGTTGCGTTTCGCGTGCAAACCCATGGACTGCCGCTGTCAGACATGTGCGCCGCCTATGTGCAAACCTTGTTGGCCTTGCCTGCCATGCAAGACTGGTACGCCAGCGCGTTGACAGAGCCTTGGATCGAGCCAGCGCATGACGCCGAGGTGTT
>JBDKLR010000131.1:0-15415 GCA_039795515.1 Pseudomonadota bacterium
AAATCACCATTTCTCGTGTGGGCACCCGGGTTCGCAACCGTGTTTTGGGGACCCCGAACGACTGGCAAACACAGGCTTTGCAGCAATTTGCCAAGGGTTTGGCCAATGGCGAAAAACCTGCCGACATGGAATTTGTGCAGGCCGTCAAAGCCGGCGCTGGTTCACGCATGGAACTGCGCTATGCCAAGCCCATCGTGATGCAACCCATGTGCACGGCTTGCCATGGCACGCCAGAACAAATCAGCCCTGAGGTGCAGGCCAAACTCAAAGCACTTTACCCCGACGACCGCGCTGTGGGTTACCAGCCGGGTGAACTGCGTGGCGCAGTGATCGTCAGTCGATTCATTGGCTACAGCAACAACTGATTCAAGGCTTTTGAGTGGGATACCGCTCTTGCCAGACTGCCAAAAAGGCTTGCAAATAAGCCAGTGTGTCTTCTTTGACTGGGGCTTTGTTGGCGAAATCCCAGGCGCTCAAACCCAGTTTGTTTCTCAAGCGAGGGTCCGCGCCCTCCTCCAATAACAATTTGGTGGCCATGGGCGACCCATATTGCGCGGCCATCATCAAAGGTGTGGTGCCGTTGGGCGATGACGCATCCAAATAAGCGTTGTGCTCGAGCAGCAGCCGCATCATCTCCACATGCCCTTTGGATGCCGCGTAATGAAGCGGCGTCCAACCTGACCGATTCACGTCGGCACCTCTGGCAATCATCAATTTGGCCCAATCCATGTTGTTTTGAATGGCGGCCAGCATCAGCGGGGTTTCGCCCTGCATGTTTTGGATGTTGAGATTGGTACGCGGCCAATTCACCAGCACTTGAACCGTTTTGACAGAGCCTTTTTGCATCGCGAGGATCAAAGCCGGTTGACCCTGGGGGTTGGGACTGTCGGGGTCAAAACCCCGGTTCAACAGTTCTTGGATGGGCTCGGTACGATCCAGCTCCAAGGCCCTGAAAAAATCCTCGTATGAACCCGCTTGGGTGTTGGAAAACCCAATAAAAACATATAGTAATAAGAGTTTTTTAAAGTGACTCATCACTGTAAAACACCTTGAAACAGACGGTCGAAATTGGCCGATGTTTGGAGGGCCACCGCTTCATCACTCATGCCACGCAGTTGGGCGATTTGCCTGGCCACCCACGGCACCAGAGACGGGTTGTTGGTTTTGCCGCGGTGCGGCACAGGCGCCAAATACGGGCTGTCGGTCTCGATCAAGATGCGATCCAGGGGCATCCAAGCGGCGATGTCGCGCAAATCTTGGGCGTTTTTGAACGTCAAGATGCCTGAAAAAGAGATGTAAAAACCCATTTCCAGGGCGGACTTGGCCACCGCTTGGGTTTCGGTGAAGCAGTGAAAAACACCACCAACCGAACCCGCGCCACCGTCTTCGCCTTCTTCTTTCAATATGGCCAAAGTGTCTTCGCTGGCGCTGCGGGTGTGGATGATCAAGGGTTTTTTCAGCTGCCGGGCGGCGTGGATGTGGTGGCGAAAACGTTGGCGTTGCCAGGCCATGTCGGCTACGCTGCGTTCACCCAGGCGGTAGTAATCCAAGCCGGTTTCGCCAATGCCCACCACCTTGGGGCTTTGGCCGATGCGCAACAAATCCTCCAAGCTGGGCTCTTGCACACCTTCTTCATCTGGATGCACGCCGGCTGTGCACCAAAAATTGTCATGGACCATGGCCATGCCGTGCACGTCCGGAAAGGTTTCCAGTTTGGTGCTGATCAACAAGGCACGAGTCACTTGTGCAGCCGCCATGTCCTGGCGGATTTGGCCCAATTGGGCTTGCAATTCGGGGAAATTCAAGTGGCAGTGGGAGTCGGTGTACATGGCTTCAAAGGTTCAGGGTGTGGCTGCCATGGCGCGCTGGGCGCGGCTGATCCAAGCTTCCATCAGCAAACCAGCTTGGTAGGGGTGTTCCACGGTTTTGGCGTTTTGCATCAGTTCCTTGGACCACTGGCTCAAAGCTGACAGATGGCCTGCCTTGGGCAGGTCGCTGGCCTCGAAAAAACGAGGCTGGGCGCCTTGGGTATGGCTCAGCATGTCATGACAGACTTTTTGCAAGCAAACCAAGACCAAACCAGGGCTGTTGTCACCCAACACACCGGGGTCCCCACGCAACAACTGTTGCGGCAGGGCGCGCCAGGTTTTGGCTTGAAAGCCCAGTTGAAACAACTGCAATGCATCATTGGGACGCCCACCAGCGGCTTTGAGCAACACCGCCGCTTCGCCATCGGGCATGGCTTGCTGCACCAACCAACGCATGGCCTCGTCGCGGTCCGGCCAGCGCATCTGGTGCACTTGGCAACGGCTTCGAACCGTGGGCAGCAGTGCATCCGCGGCAGAACTGGCCAAGATGAAACGGGTGTCCCCAGGGGGTTCTTCCAGGGTTTTGAGCAAGGTGTTGGCGGTCACCGTGTTCATGCGTTCAGCCGGGTAAATCAAAACCACTTTGCCGCGGGCGCCCGAACGCGTGGTTTGGGTGAAACCCAGCAGGTCGCGCATGGCGTCCACCCGAATTTCCTTGCTGGGCTTGCGTTTTTTGTCGTCGATCTCTTTTTGGGCTTTCTCAGCCAAGGGCCAAGCCCAATCAAGCATGTCGACTTCGGGCATCAGCACGCACAAATCGGCATGGGCCCTCACCTCGATGCCATGACAACTCGGACATGTCCCGCAAGCACCTTGCGCTGTGGGGGCATGGCACAGCCAGGCGGCCGCCAATCCCAACCCCAATTCATATTGGCCCAATCCCGATGGGCCTTGCAACAGCAAAGCGTGACCAGGCCGCTGCACCAGTGCCGCGAGTTGGGTTTGCAACCAAGGGGCCATGGTGCTCATGCTTGGGTCGGCAAATGATGGCGTGATCGCATGGTGCGAAGCACGGCTTCGCGCACCTCTTCCAGCGAGGCGCTGGCGTCAATCCGGGCAAAGCGCGCAGGCTCCGCCAAGGCCCGGGCTTCATAAGCGGCGTGGACCTGGCTGAAAAAAGCCAAAGGCTGCGATTCAAAACGGTCAGGCAAACGTGCGGCACTCAGACGTTCGGCGGCGATGGCCGGCTCCAACGCGAACCACACCGTGATGTCAGGTTGACGCAAACCACCAGTGGGCAGGGCTTGCACCCACTGCTCGAGTTGCTTCAACACAGCCAAATTGAAACCTCGCCCACCGCCTTGGTAGGCAAATGTAGCGTCGGTGAATCGGTCGCACAGCACCACATGCCCATTGGCCAAGGCGGGCTCGATCACTTGGTTCAAGTGGTCGCGTCTGGCGGCAAACACCAGCAGGGCTTCACACAAGGGGTCCATGGCGTCGTGCAGCACCAGTTCACGCAGTTTTTCAGCCAAAGGCGTGCCACCTGGCTCACGGGTTTGCACCACGGTGCGCCCTGCTTGGCGAAAGGCTTGGGCCAGCGCATCGATGTGGCTGGACTTGCCAGCGCCGTCAATGCCTTCAAAACTGATGAACAAACCGGTTTGCATGCGGCTTATTGTGCCTCGCTGCGGGGTGCGCGTTGGTACCGTTGGACCGCGGCATTGTGGTCGTAGAGGTTGTTGCTGAACTGGCTGCTGCCGTCGCCGCGCGCCACAAAGTACAGGGCCTGGCTGGTCGCAGGATGCAAGGCCGCGTGCAATGCACCCCTGCCGGGCATGGCGATGGGTGTGGGTGGCAACCCTTTGCGCGTGTAGGTGTTCCAGGGATGGTCCGTTTGCAAATCGACGCGGCGCAAATTGCCATCGAAGCGTTCGAACATGCCGTAAATGACAGTGGGATCGGTTTGCAAAGGCATGTCGATGCGCAAGCGGTTGATGAACACGCTGGCGATCATGGGCCGGTCGCTGACGCGCCCCGTTTCTTTTTCAACGATGCTGGCCAAAATCAAGGCTTGTTCCGCCGATTGCAATGGCAATCCCATGTCCCGCTCGGACCAGGCGGTGGCCAGTTGGCGGTCCATGGCCTGGGCCGCACGTTGCAACAGATGCAGGTCGGAAGTGCCTTTGCCCACCATGTAGGTGTCTGGGAAAAAACGACCTTCAGGGGCCATGCCGGGTTTGCCCAATTGGCGCATCAATTCCTCATCGCTCAGGCCGGCCGAGTCGTGCTTTAGAAACTCGGTCTTGTTGAGCAATTGGCGAAACTGTTGCCAAGTCCACCCCTCCACCAAGGTGATGCCACGCAGTTGTTCATCACCGCGCACCAGTTTTTGCAGCAAATCCCATGGCGAGGTATCGCTGTTGATTTCATAACTGCCGGCGCGTATTTGCTTGGACTGACCGCTGAGTTTGAACAGGTAATAAAGCGCCGTGGCAGAAGTATCGATGCCCGATTGCACCGCGGTTTGGGTGATGGACTTGACCGACTGACCGGGCTCAATGGCCAAATCGACGGTGTTTTGTCGCAACGTCAAGGGTTGCAACATCCACCAAGCAGCCGATCCAGTGGCGGCGAGAACAACCAAAAGACCAGCCATGAACGCCAGTTTCAATTTGCGCCAAAAACTGGATTTCACGTCGCTGTTCCGCCTGGATTTGAAAGCGCACATGATAATGGACGCATGACCGACCACACCGCTTCACCGACCTTGCCCAACCAGGGCGCCTGTCCCCTGCCCCACCTCGGCGTGATTCGCGCCACTGGCGCAGATGCCGCTTCTTTTTTGCACAACCAACTCACCCAAGACTTCCTGTTGATCAAACCCGATCAGGCCCGACTGACTGCGTTTTGCAACGCCAAGGGTCGCATGCAAGCCAGCATGATTGGTTTTAAAACAGGGGCAGAAGAAGTGCTCTTGGTGCTGCGCCAAGACCTGTTGCCCCAAACCTTGAAACGCTTGTCCATGTTTGTGTTGCGGTCCAAGGTGACCCTGGCTGATGCTTCGGCCGCGTTGGCCGTGTGGGGTTGCCTGGGGGGTGCCGACACACCTGCTTGGACATTGTCACAAGAGGCCTCGGGTTGGCAGGTGGCGCTTTACCCAGCGGCAGGGGTGTCAAGAAGCATGAGGGTCGTACCGAGCGACTTGTCACCGGACATGCCCCGCCTGGATTTAGCCGATTGGCTGCTGAGCGAGGTCTTGAGCGGCATCGCCGATGTGCAAGCCGCCACTTTCGAAGCCTTTGTGCCCCAAATGTTGAATTACGAATCGGTCGATGGCGTGAATTTCAAAAAAGGCTGCTATCCCGGGCAAGAGGTGGTGGCGCGCAGCCAATTTCGCGGCACCTTGAAACGTCGTGCTGGCCTGGTGTCCAGCAACGCCCGCTTGCAAGCAGGGCAAGAGGTGTATCTGGCCAGCGATCTCAACGCCGCTCAGACCGTCACGCAGGACGTGCAACCGGTGGGTGTGGTGGCCCAAGCGGTCGATCACCCGACGCAAGGGCATTGGGCTTTGGTGTGTTTGCAAACCAGTGCGCTGGACATGCAAGCCCATGCCACAGCGGTGGGCTTGGCGACGCTGGATGGCGCCCTGTTGACTGGGCATCCCTTGCCCTACGCTTTGAAAGATGACATCTGAAGCGTCCAGCTTGGGATCGCTTTCCCGACCCCATCACATCGCCGCGCGCAACATGGTCCTGTAGTCCTCTGCCGAGGCTTCTCGGGGGTTGGTTTTGTGCGAATGATCGGCCAAAGCACCTTGGATGATGGCGTCAAAATGCGCCTCCTCCACGCCCATGGCCGCCAAGCCACTGGGCAATCCCAAGTGCTGGTTCATCGCCCGAATGGCCTGACCCAACGCGGTGACGGTGTCCTCACTGGGAGGCAACCCCATGGCCTCGGCCATGCGTTCCAGGCGGCGTGAGGCTTTCAAAACGGGTGCATTGAAAGCGATGACGGCTGGCAAAAAAACCGCGTTCAACGTGCCGTGGTGCAAGCGGGGATTGAGGCCACCCAGACTGTGGCTGAGCGAATGCACGCAGCCCAAGCCTTTTTGAAAAGCAAGCGCGCCTTGCATGGAGGCACTCATCATTTGCAAACGGGCGTTGGCGTCTTGACCATTCTGAGTGGCTTGGGCGATGTGCGCCCAACCACGCTGCAGTCCATCCAATGCGATGCCATCGGCTGGTGGATTGAAGGCCAGGGACATGAAGGTTTCCATGCAATGGGCCATCGCGTCCATGCCGGTGGCGGCGGTCATCAGCGGTGGCAGACCCAGCGTCAGATCGGGATCAAGGATGGCGGCCTTGGGCATCAGGTGCCAGGAATGAAAACCCAGTTTGCGGCCGTCGTCGACGATGATGATGGCGCCGCGCGCCACCTCGCTACCCGTGCCAGCGGTGGTGGGCACCGCGATGAGTGGCAGCACCTTGGCGGTGATTCGTCCAGAGCCACCTTCGATGGTGGCGTAGGTGGTCAATGGTCCCGGATGGGTGGCGGCAATCGAGACGCCCTTGGCGCAGTCGATGGACGAACCACCGCCGAAAGCAATCAATCCATCACAGGCTTCGGACTGGCAGACCGCCGTGGCCGCGCGTACCGCGGTTTCAGTGGGGTTGGAGGGCGTGGCATCAAAAACCGCCGAGGACATGCCACCCAAGGCAGCCAGCGCTTTGTCCAACAGACCCGCCGCCTTGATACCCGCGTCCGTCACGATCAGGGGCTTGGTGATGCCGTTTTTCTGGCATTCGTCGACCAAGTGTTTCAAAGCGCCTGATGCCAGGTGAATTTGGGTGAGGTAGATGAAGCTGGACATGGCTTGGGGTCTCGAAAGGCGTTGTAGGATGCGTCGACTTTAACGCCCCAGCAGCTTGTTTATGAATCGCTCTGATTTTCGTTTTTTCCATCCCTTGCGTGTGCGGTGGGTCGAGGTGGACCTGCAGCAAATTGTGTTCAATGGCCACTACCTGATGTATTTGGACACGGCCATGGGTGACTATTGGCGTGCCATCGCCCTGCCCTACCAAGACACCATGCGTGCATTGGAGGGCGATTTGTACGTGGTCAAGTCAGGGCTTGAATACAAGGTATCGGCCGAGTATGACGATTTGTTGCATGTGGGTTTGCGCTGCGCCCGTGTGGGCAACTCGTCCATCCAGTTTGAAGCCGGTGTGTTTCGCGGCCCACAACTGTTGGTCAAAGGCGAGTTGGTGTATGTCTGGGCCAATCCGCAGACCAAAACCTCCATGCCTGTGCCGCAGGTCTTGCGTGACACCATGTTGGGCTTCGAGCAAGGCGAAGCCATGACGCTTTTGCAACGGGGCTCGTGGGACCAGCTCAAGGACTTGGCCGCGCCTTTGCGCACCGAGGTGTTCGTCCATGAGCAAGGCGTGCCGCAAGACATGGAATGGGACGAGATGGATGCGGTCTCTGTGCATGCGGTGTTGACCAACCGATTGGGCATGGCCGTCGCAACTGGTCGATTGTTGCCCTCCCAAAAGGGTGTCGCGCAAATCGGTCGCATGGCGGTGATGCGTCAGATGCGCGGTCAGGCTTTGGGTGCCCAGGTGTTGCAGGGATTGATGCATACGGCCCGTGAACGGGGGGACCGGCAAGTGCTCTTACACGCCCAGTGCAGTGCTGAAAACTTCTACAAGCGACAAGGTTTTGTCAGTCAAGGTGAGGTCTACCAAGAAGCGGGCATGGACCATGTGAACATGGTCAAAGACTTATAGGGGCTCGACCAGATGCATGTCGGGGCGCATCAACCACTGCGCCAATTCATCTGACAAGCGGTCTGCTTCCCTCACCGCTTGTTGCCACACCGACACCCGCGCTGCCAGGTCTTGGCCGTAGGTGACAAAGTCGCTGCGATCAGGCAATTTGCCATGCGGCAAGGTCTTCACCCAATCGGGGTTGGGCGCCAACACAATCGTTGAGTCCAAAAAAGAAGTGCTGTGGTGACGCCATTTCAAGGCTTTGTCCAGCCAGCCTGGGACCACCGATTTTTGAAAATGCGGGTACAGCGTGAGCCCCCTGGCGGCGCGGTAATCCAGGTGCAAGTGGTAGTCGGTGATGCCACCGTCCCAGTAAGCACCGCGGGGCGCTTCGGGGATGTCATGCACAGGCTCCAACACGAAAGGGATGGCGCAACTGGCTTGCACCGCTGCCAAAAAATTGTTTTCTGTCAGGGCGAAATGGCGAGTCTTGTAGTCTTTGGCTGAAAAAGGCAGGGGCTGAGGCACGCCCATGAAAGGACTGGAAAACACCACCCGTTCTAGCCAAACACCCATGGCGCGGCGATGCACCAGGTTGCTCAAATAGGCGCCCGCATAACCCAAGGGGGTGCGCAGACTGCCGTCTCGGTGCAAGATGCCGCGTCCATGCGAGGTCACCACGTGCAAACGATAGCGCGGGTGCTGCAGCACCTGATGGATGCGACCGCTGTAAAAACCCTGCAAATTGGCTTTGAAATCGTCGCTGACCTGCTTGGGGGTGGGCCTGGTTTGACCGGGTTGGAGCTCGTAATGCTGGTGGATGTAGGCGTCTTCAAGCGCTTGCAGTTCGCCCACCGGGTTGTTCAAACAAGCGGTGGCCATGCGCCAGGCGCCAATGGAAGCACCCACCAAATCGAGGGGTTGGGTGCTGCGTGGCAACCATTGGCCAAACAAATAGCGGTCCATCGGTCCCAAGATCAACCCCTTGGGCCCACCTGCCGCACCGGGCACCACGCTGATGTGCTGGGGCAGCAAACCGTTTTGGGTCATGTGCGCCAAGGCTTTGGGACCGGCGTAGATCTTGAGGGCTTTCATCCGTTTTTCTTCAATCCCTGCAACTTGGCAAATGCCGAGGCCATCGCCGAGCCTGTCGCTGCGCTTGGTGGCGGAGCGTATGGGCGTTTCTTGTCCGAACGTTTGTCACGGGTGGCGTTGTCACGCGGTGTTGGGGATGCGTCGAGCTTCATGGTGAGGCTGATGCGCTGGCGCTGCAAGTCCACTTCCAGCACCTTGACTTTGACAATGTCGCCGGTCTTGACCACCTCGCGTGCATCGCTGATGAATTGATGGCTGAGTTGGCTGACATGGATCAAACCGTCTTGGTGCACACCCAGATCGACAAAAGCACCAAACGCGGCCACATTGCTGACCGTGCCTTCCAACACCATGCCGGGCTTGAGATCGGCCACGGTTTCCACGCCATCGTTGAAACGCGCAACGGCAAACGCAGGCCGCGGATCGCGCCCGGGTTTTTCCATTTCCTTCAAGATGTCGCGCACCGTGATGACACCCACTTGCGCATTGGCAAACAACTCGGGACGCAAACTGGCCAGCATGTCAGCGCGGCCCATCAGGTTTTCAATCGGTTGACCGGTTTGCGCCAGAATGTTTTGCACCACGGGATAACTTTCGGGGTGCACGCTGGTCATGTCCAGCGGGTTGTCGCCGCCTCTGATGCGCAAAAAACCCGCGCATTGCTCGAATGTTTTCGGTCCCAGCCCCGACACCTGCAAAAGCTGCTGACGGTTGGCAAACGCGCCATGGCTGTCACGCCAACGCACCACCGATTGCGCCATGTGTTTGGACAAGCCCGACACCTGGCTCAACAGCGGCACGCTGGCCGTGTTGAGGTCGACACCAACCGCGTTGACACAGTCTTGCACCACGGCATCCAAGCTGCGGGTCAATTCAAATGGATTCACATCGTGCTGGTACTGTCCAACGCCGATCGACTTGGGGTCGATCTTGACCAACTCGGCCAGTGGATCTTGCAGACGTCTGGCGATGCTGGCCGCGCCGCGCAAAGACACATCCACATCGGGCATCTCTTGACTGGCGAGTTCACTGGCACTATAGACAGATGCGCCCGCTTCACTCACCACCACTTTTTGCACCGTGGGTGCATCGGGGTGTTTGGCCAAGCGAGCGATGAGTTCGGCGGCGAGTTTGTCGGTTTCACGGCTGGCCGTGCCATTGCCGATGGCGATCAAGTTGACACCATGGGTCAGGCACAACTGCACCAAGGTGTGCAAGGCACCTTCCCAGTCTTTGCGGGGTTCGTGCGGGTAAACGGTGTGGGTGGCCAACAATTTGCTGGTCGCATCGACCACCGCCACTTTCACGCCCGTGCGAATGCCGGGGTCCAAACCCATCACCACCCGTGGACCAGCCGGTGCGGCCAACAACAAATCACGCAAATTGTCAGCAAACACCTTGATGGCCACTTTTTCAGCCGACTCACGCAAGCGGGTCAACAGGTCACGTTCGCATGTCAGGCTGAGCTTGACCTTCCAGGTCCAGTCCACGCACTTGCGCAGAAAGTCGTCAGCGGGTCTGCCTTGATGACGCCATTTCAAATGGCCTGCCATCCGTCCGATGGCCAAAGATTCGGGCTTGGCCTTGCTTTCAGCAGGCACATCGGTTTCAGGGACTTTGAGCTTGACCTCGAGCAAGTTCAATGTGCGTCCGCGAAACACCGCCAAGGCCCGGTGGGAAGGCACTTTGGACAAGGGCTCTTCATAGTCCAAATAGTCGCGAAATTTGGCCACTTCAGGGTTGTGCTCATCTTGCCCTTTGGCCAGTTGGCTTTGCAAACAGGCCTCTGTCCACAACCATTCGCGCAGCAAAAGCAACAACCCTGCATCCTCGGCCCAGCGTTCGGACAGCAAGTCACGCACGCCATCGAGCACCGCTTGTGTGGTGGAGAAGTCGGCCCCTTCGATCGCATCGGCTTTCAATAAATACGCCTGCGACTGCTCGGTTGGATCCAGACTGGGGTTTGCCCACAATATATCCGCCAGCGGCTCCAAGCCCGCCTCGCGCGCGATCATGCCCTTGGTGCGGCGCTTGGGTTTGTAGGGCAGGTACAGGTCTTCCAAGGCTTGTTTGGTGGCCGCTTGCAACAAGGATTGGTGAAGTTCGGGGGTCAGCTTGCCTTGCTCGATGATGCTTTGGATGATGGTCTCGCGGCGCGACTGCATCTCACGCAAATAGGCCAAACGCGCTTCGAGTTCGCGCAGCTGAATATCGTCCAAGTTGCCCGTTGCCTCTTTGCGGTAACGCGCAATGAAAGGCACCGTGGCACCACCGTCGAGCAATTCCACCGCACTTCTCACCTGCTCAGGGCGTACGTTCAGCTCTTGAGCGAGCTGGCCTTCAATCGTCAACATGCACTAAACCCCGCAACGCTTGTCTCAGTTGCAAGCCAATGTCGGGGCGTTCGGCAAACGGATCGGGCGGGTTGTGCCCACGCACGATGGCGTCAAAGCGGCTTTGGGCATTGCCCAAGGCTTTGGGGTGGCTGTATATATAGAACTGGTCGGCCTGCATGGCGTCAAACACCATCTGAGCCACCTGGGCGGCACTCACTTTGCCGCTGTTGACCGCTTTTTCCATCATGGCTTGGCCGATGAGTTGGCTTTGGGTGGGTGCATCCGATTTCAAACCATCGGGACGGTTGCGCTCGCTTTGGTTGATACCAGTGGGCACAAAGTAGGGGCACAACACACTGGCGCTCACCTGATCGCTCACCAGTTTCAAATCTTGGTAGAGGGTCTCGGTGAGAGATACCACGGCGTGTTTGGTCACGTTGTAAATACCCATGTTGGGTGGCGTCAGCAAACCCGCCATGCTGGCGGTGTTGACGATGTGACCTTGGTAGTGGGCATCTTGTTTGGCGGCATCCAACATCATGGGCGTGAACAAGCGAACGCCATGCACCACGCCCCAGAGGTTGACACCCAGCAGCCATTCCCAGTCTTTGACGGTGTTTTCCCAAACCAAACCTGCCGCGCCCACACCAGCGTTGTTGAACACAAAATGCGGGGCCCCAAAACGTTCGAACACCGCTGTGGCCAGTTCTTGCATGTCGTCGGCATTGGACACGTCCACGCGCTTGGCCATCACGGTGGCGCCCAAGGCTTTCATGTCGTCATGGGCCTGCTTGAGGGCGTCTTTTTGCACATCGACCAAGACCAGATTCATGCCCAAGGCGGCACCAATGCGCGCACATTCTAGACCAAAACCTGAAGCACCACCGGTCAGCACAGCGGTTTTGCCTTTGAAATTCGAAATCATGACGTTGCCTTTTTCATCACAAAACCCAATCGAGGGAAATGCACATGGACTGTGCCCACACGCTCATCGTGGCGGCGCAACACATAACGTGTGCGGGTGGCTGCCACCAACTCGCCAGGGGTGGGTTCCGTGCCAAAACTCTCGGCCGCCACGGTGACAGGGCTGCCCAATTCAAATCCATGTTCGTCTTGGAAGAATTCGCCCTCGACCGACAGGGGTGTGGCCCCCTTGGCAGCTTGCAAGGCCTGCTCAGCGCTGATGCTGGTGGATTGACCGTGTCCCATCGCCGCGATGCGGTCGACCCAGGCCTGCACCGCTGGTGTGGCGTCCAAAATGCCAGCCAACATGGGCACTTGCACCTGGGTGAACCACAAGGAGTGGTAGACCGAAAAGTCGGCCAAGCAAGGTGCGTCACCCAGCAAAAACGCTTGCCCTTCCAGCATGCTGGAGATGCGACGCAAAAGGCTTTTGTACATGGCGGTGGCATCGGCGTGGTGCATGCGCGCACCGCCCCCTCGCATGGCTTGGCGATCTGCCGCGAATGCTTTGACGGTTTCAGGGGTGAAGCTGGCCATCACATGGGCGGCCCCTGCGGGTTGAAAGTTGTAGGCCATGGCCACAGGAAACAACAAGGTGTCGGCCCATTGCGCCAAGCTGCGGACCAATCCCTTGGGCGCATGGTTGTAGAGCGAGGGCGCGGGTGCCAGGTGTTCCAAGACATCGCAAATCAGCGAGGTGTCGCAGTAAATGTCCGCGCCAATTTGCATCACCGGGGTTTTGCGGTAACCACCGGTGAGAGGCATCAGATCGGGCTTGGGCATGACCGAGGGAATGGTCACACTTTGCCAATCAAGTTGCTTGAACCCCAGCACAGCGCGGATTTTTTCGGCAAAAGGTGAAGCCGGGTAATGGTGGAGGATCATCAAATTTTCACCACTTGTTTGCCAAAGTTACGGCCTTTGAGCAAACCAAAAAACGCCTGTGGCGCGTTCGCCAAACCTTCTGCCACGGTTTCACGGGGACGGAATTGACCGCTGCCGACCAAGGTGCCCAGTTCTTTCAAAGCCTCTGGCCAGTCTGCAGGATGCTCGCTCACGATGAAGCCCTGTACTTTCATGCGATTGACCAAAATCAAGGAAGGGTTGGCCATGGGGATGGGTTGGCCGTTGTAGCCCGCGATCATGCCGCACACTGCGATGCTGCCAAACTGGTTCATGCGCAACATCACGGCATCGAGCACCATGCCTCCGACGTTTTCAAAATGACCGTCAATGCCGTTGGGGCAAGCCGACTTCAAGGCTTTGGACAAGGACAGGTAGTCGCTGTGTTCTTTGTAGTCGATGCACGCATCAAAGCCCAATTCTTTCACCACGTAATCGCATTTGTCTTTGCCGCCGGCGATGCCCACCACACGGCAACCGCGCGCTTTGGCCAAGGCCCCAAATGCACTGCCAACCGCCCCACTGGCCGCGCTGACCGTGAGTGTTTGGCCAGCTTGGGGGTTGATGATGCGCACCAAGCCATGCCAAGCGGTCACGCCAGGCATGCCAACAGCACCGAGGTAGTGGCTGATCGGCACATGGGTGGTGTCCACCTTGCGCAGCATGCCAGTGGCTTCGGCACTGACCACGCTGTAGGTTTGCCAGCCGCCCATGCCGACCACTTTGTCACCCACTGCAAACTTGGGACTCTTGCTCTCCACCACCTCACCGACCGTGCCGCCGATCATGACGCTGTTGAGCGGTTGGGGATCGGTGTAACTCTTGGTGTCGTTCATGCGACCACGCATATAAGGGTCCAGGCTCAGGTAATGGTGTTTCACCAGCACCTCGTTGTCTTGCAAAGGAGGCGTGTCCAGCGTGACCAGTTTGAAGTTGTCGGCTGTGGGTTCGCCACTGGGGCGACTGACCAAATGGATTTGGGGGTTTTGGGGCATGTGTGTCTCCTGTTTTATCCGCTGGTGATGCAGCTCACGCCGCCGTCCACGGCCAACCATTGGCCGGTGATGTGTTTGCCCGCATCCGATGCGTAAAGCAAGGTGATGCCTTTGAGGTCTTCGTCGTCACCCAGGCGGCCCAAGGGCGCGCGGGATTTCAAGGCGTCTTCGCCATAGGTTTCAAAGGTGCCTGCGGTCATCTTGCTGGGAAAGAAACCGGGGCAGATCGAGTTGACGCGGATGTTGTGAACGCCCCATTCCCCGGCCAGCGCGCAGGAGAAATTGATGACGGCGGCTTTGGAGGTGTTGTAGGCGATGGTGTTGATGCCTGTGGGATTGCCGCCCAAGCCGGTGATCGAGGCCACGTTGATGATGCTGCCACGGCGTCTGGGAATCATGCTGTGCTTGCCGATGTATTGGCTGAGGATGAAATAGCCCCGCACGTTCAGGTTCATCACCTTGTCCCAGGCTTCCAGCGGGTGGTCCTCGGCGGGCGCACCCCAGGCCGCACCTGCGTTGTTGAGCAAGACATCGACATGGCCAAACTGCTTCAATGTTTGCGCACCGAGCTGTTGCAAGTCGGCGGGGTCTGCACAGTTGGCCGCGATCCAATGGGCATCGATGCCTGCGGCTTGGAGTTCGGCCACTGCTTGTTCCAATTCCTGAGCTTTGCGTGCACTCAACATGATCTTGGCGCCTGCTTCACCCAATGCAAACGCCATTTGCAAACCCAGTCCACGTGAGCCCCCTGTCACCAGGGCGGTTTTGCCAGAGAGATCGAACAGTTGTTTCACATTGCGGGTCATGGGGGGCTTTCAAACAATCAAAAGGCGTCTTCGGGCATGTTGACACAAGTGGCGTCTCGCGTACGCACCACCTGGAGCCAAGCGCCGATTTTGGGCAGTTCGTAGTGGTAGAAAAATTGACAAGCTTGGCGACGTCCCAGGTCGGCTGCATCGTGGCCGGTACTGGACAAGGCCACATCCAACCAAGTCCAAGCCAATACCGTGTGACCAAAGGCTTGCATGAAGGGCACGGCATTGGCCAAGCTGAGGTTGGGGTTGTCACCCTGCCAAGCCAAGTGGCTGGTTTCCACCACCTCTTGCCAAGCGTGTTGCAAAGCTTGTGCATGGGCTTGGGTGGTCGCATCATGGGCTTGGGCCATGGTGGCTTGCATGCGCTCACCCAAGATCTTCAAACCCTTGCCTTTTTCGAGCAAGACCTTGCGACCAAGCAAGTCCATGGCTTGAATGCCATGCGTGCCCTCGTGGATCATGTTCAAGCGGTTGTCGCGCCAGTACTGCTCCACGGCGAAGTCTCGGGTGTAGCCATAACCACCATGAATTTGAATGGCCAAGCTGTTGGCCTCCAAACACCATTCACTGGGCCAGCTTTTCACAATCGGGGTCAACACCTCGAGCAACCATTGCGCTTGGTGTTGTTGGGCTTCATCGCCAGTGTGCAAATCATCGACCAGTCGAGCGCAATACAAGCCCAGCGCCAGTGCGCCTTCCCCATAGGCTTTTTGGGCGAGCAACATG
>JBDKLR010000132.1:0-9326 GCA_039795515.1 Pseudomonadota bacterium
TGCCAATGAAACCGTCCTGCCAATTGGTCCACAGACAATGGTTCGGGCTTGTCCGCCGATTTCAATTGAATGTTGGACAAAGACAGATCGACTGTGGGTCGGCGCAGCAAGCCATGATCCACATCGGCCCAAAGCCGCACCCAACCCTGCGCACTTTGCAGTTGCCATCCCGCTTGCTGCAAGTAGGTTGCGAATGGACTCAAATCGATTTGCGCTGTCTGAGCAAACAACTGGCCGCGCCAGGTTGACAAGTCAGAGGCATGGTTGTCAAACAAGTCGCGGGTGAATTGGCCTTGCACGCTGATGCGTTGCCCCACGCTTTGCGGTGGGTTGGCGTCGACACGCCATTGATGGCTGCGCAGGCCATTGCGCAACCACAGATCGACCTCGGTGAAGTTCAATGGCGCTGTGCTGACGCCTTCATCGACCCAACGCAGACGTCCATGGTGAACATGGATGTCGGGTTGACGCAGCAACCAATCGGCCATGCCCGACGACTCGGTGCCAGACAGGTCCAAACCCGCCAAACGCCACCGACCATCGGCGCTGCGTCGCAACTCGATCTCGGGTTGGTCCAATTCGATGCGATCCAATGACATGCGCAGCAAAGAAGCAGGGGACAAAGTGGCACGCAATTGGGGCAGTCGCAACACCTCGACGTCTTGCTGGTTGCGGATGACAAAGTCGCGCAACTCGAATGAAGGGACCCAGCCATCGGAAACCGATTCGAGTTCGCCGATGGTGATCTTGACGCCCCAGGCCTGTGACGCCATTTGCTCGATTTGGGGCCGCCAGTCGATGATTCGCGGCACAATCAAAACATGCATGGCGATGGTGGCCAGCAACAACACCGCCCAAAAACCCAGCACCAGCCACCACACCCATTGGCTGAACCTGACGAACCAGCGCAAGCCGACAGGCGTGCTTGGAGCTGGTGCAGGGGTTTCAGTCATGGTGGTTTCAAGGTTGAAGCTGTTTCAATTATCACAGGCAAACCACCCTCAGTGAGCACCTTCTGACCCATGAATCTACCCTTACCCAACCTGGCCGACAGCGTTCGCTTGGTGCAACGACTGAGGCGACGCTACGCACAGTATTTGCCCCTGCTGCCGCCCGGCACATCCACCCCTGAACACATGGCCATTTGTTTGCAACAGCTGCAAACCCATTGGCCCCAGCTGGGCGATGCATTGCGGGTGCTGCGGCAATTGCTGATGGAGCGATTGGTGGTGCTCGATTGCGAACAGCATGCGTCCTTGTCCGTGGTCACCCAAACCATGACCTGGTTGGCCGAATTCAGCTTGGATTTGGCCCTGACAGAAGCCCGCTCCCGCGTGGCCGCAAGACATGGGCTGCCGCAAACCTCCACCGGTGACACCGCCCAACTGTGGGTGGTTGGCATGGGCAAGCTGGGCGCTGCAGAACTCAATGTGTCCAGCGACATCGACCTGATCTATGTGTACGACGAGGACGGCGACACCTGCGGGTTGGCCGATGGCAGCGGCGTGGTCAGCAACCAGGTGTTCTTTGACCGCATGGTCAAACAGATTTACCAATTGATCGGTGAAACCACCGAGCATGGTTTTGTGTTTCGCATGGATTTGGCACTGAGGCCGAATGGCGAATCGGGCCCCAGTGTGGTGTCGTTGGCCGCGCTCGAGGAATATTTCCAAGTGCAAGGTCGCGAGTGGGAGCGATTGGCTTGGCTCAAATCGCGGGTCGTGGCACCTGCGGCCTGCATCGACCAGGTCAGCGCTTTGCGCGACATCGTGGTGCCGTTTGTGTTTCGGCGTTACCTGGACTACAACGTGTTCGAGGCGTTGCGGGTGCTGCACCAGCAAATCCGCGCCCAGTCGCAACGCCAAAGCGCCTTGCGCCCGGAGCGTGCCAATGACGTGAAACTGGGGCGTGGTGGCATTCGCGAAATTGAATTCACGGTGCAACTGTTGCAAGTGGTGCGGGGCGGGCAGTTTCCTGAACTGCGCATGCGGCCCACCTTGGCCGCCCTGCAAGCCTTGGTACAGGCGCGGCTCATGCCTGCGGACACGGCGCAGCACTTGCATCTGGCCTATGTGTTTTTGCGACAAGTGGAACACCGCATCCAGTACCTGGACGACCAACAAACCCATGTGCTGCCCACCGACGCGATGGACTTGCAATGGATTGCCGACAGCTTGGGTTTGACCTTGGACGCTTTCCAAACACAACTGGCCCAGCACCGCGAACGGGTGGCACAAGAGTTCGAGCGCTTGTTGCGCCAAGACGATGACACCCAACAAGCGTCCACAGGCACGCCTGCACCCAGCGATTTCGAGGTGTTGTTGGACAGCTTGAGCCCCGCGTTTCGATCGCGGATCGCCGCCTGGCCGGATCTGCCTCGGGTGCGGGCGCTGCGCGACGACGCCCGGTTGCGTTTGCTGCGTTTGGTGCAGCGCACCCAACAGTGGCTGACCCAAGGGCAGGTCAGCGAATTGGCCGCCGTGCGCTGGAGCGATTGGATGGAACCGCTGCTGCGGCGCGAAACCTACCTGGCCTTGTTGCTCGAGCGACCCCAGGTGCATGCCCAATTGCTGCGCTTGTTGGGGGCCGCCCGTTGGCCCGCACGCTATTTGCTGAAACACCCAGGGGTGATTGACGAGTTGGCCGACAGCAGCATGTTGAACGAACGCTTTGACCCGCTGCTGTTGCGCCACAACATGGAAGCGCGACGCAGCGCTTTGCAAGCGAGCGTGGGTGACGATGAAGAGAGCTTGCTGAACGTTTTGCGCCGCGCCCACCATGCCGAGTTGTTCCTCACCTTGGCCCGCGATTTGGAAGGCCGATTGAGCGTGGAGCAAGTGGCCGATGACCTGAGTGCATTGGCAGACACCGTGGTCGAAGTGGCAGCGCGTTGGGTGTGGTCGCGCCTGAAAAACCGCCACCGCGACCTGCCCTGTTTCGCCATCATTGGCTATGGCAAGTGGGGCGGCAAGGAGTTGGGCTACGGCAGCGATTTGGACATCGTGTTCATCTTCCAAGACGAACACCCGCAAGCGAACGAGATCTACGCCCAATTTGCACGCAAGCTGATCCAGTGGTTGACCCTGAAAACCGGCGAAGACGATTTGTATGAAATTGACACGGCGCTGCGGCCCAATGGCAGCTCGGGCTTGCTGGTCAGCAGCCTGGACGCGTTTGCCCAATACCAAACCCAGCGCGGCAGCAACAGCGCCTGGGTCTGGGAACACCAGGCGATGAGCCGTGCGCGTTTTTGTGTGGGCGACGACACATTGCGCGAACCCTTTGAAACGGTGCGCCGCCAGGTGTTGTCAGCCCCACGCGATCGCGCCAGCTTGTCTTTGGACATCAGCGCCATGCGCGAAAAGATGCGCGCTGCACACCCGGTGCCTGCGGGTCAATTCGATTTCAAGCACAGCCCAGGCGGCATGATCGACCTCGAGTTCGCGGTGCAACATCTGGTGTTGGCGCACGCCGGTCAACACCCCGCCTTGCTCGACAACGCCGGCAACATCGCTTTGCTGCTGCGCGCGGAAGACGAAGGATTGTTGCCAGCGGGGGTCGGTCTTGAGGCGGCCAATGCTTACCGCGAATTAAGGCATTTGCAGCATCAAGCGCGTTTGGACGAGCAAGTGGGTCGGGTGGATGCGTCGTCGTTGGCGGTGCAAAGCACGGCCATCAAGGCTTTGTGGTCTGCTGTATTCGCTTGACCAAGGCGGTGGTCGAGTAGCCGTCGACAAAAGGAATCGCCAACGCACGCCCGCCATAAGCGCGCACCACTTGGGTTTCGGCGAGCTTGTCCATGTCGTAATCACCGCCCTTGACCAACACATCGGGCTTGAGTTGCTCAATCAAAGCCAAGGGCGTGTCTTCCTCGAACCATGTGACCAAGCTGACCGAGGCCAATGCGGCCAACAAAACAGCACGATCGGCTTCGTTGTTCAGGGGGCGATCTGGGCCTTTGCCCAATCGCTTGGCCGATGCATCGCTGTTCAAACCGACCACCAGGCTCGCGCCAAGTTGGCGCGCTTGGTCCAGGTAAGTGGCGTGGCCCCGATGCAGCACATCGAACACCCCATTGGTGAACACCACCGGCCCATGTTGACGCAAGGCCTCGACGGCTTGGACGGCTTGCGCGCGCGGGCAGAGTTTGGCGCTCAGGCGGAGTTCAGACATGCACCTGCGGTTTCAGGAGTTGGTGAGGTTGGCGTCGCGCCAGCGCTGCACTTGCTCGGTGATGTTGTCCAAGGTGCGGACCACCACCACATTGGCGGGGGGGCGGCGTTGCAGCACGGGATTGCCGCCGCCTGCCCAAATTTCCACGCGCTCGGGCAATTTGTGGCGCAAATCGTTCAGGCCGTCCACCACCTGGTTGGGGTTCAAACTGACGCTGAAGCTCAGGGCCACCACATCCACCTTGTGGGCTTCGGCTGCACGCGCGATGTCGTGCAACGGGGTTTGCACACCCAAGGAGTAACAACGACAGCCTTGCAAGGCCAACATGCACTCGGCCATGAGCAGACCCAGGGCGTGCTGCTCTTGCGGAAAAGTGGTGAGCAACACCGCCGGGGCCGCGCTTTGCGCGGTGCTGCTGACTTGGTGAATGGCTTGGTGCAAAGCACCGGTGACGCACTCGGTGTAGAGGTGTTCCTCGAACACCTCGAGTTCGCCGCGCATCCAGGCGTCGCCGATCATGGTGTTGAGTGGGGCGACCAACTCGGTGACGAAACGGCTGACCCCCAAATTGGCCACGGCCTGGTGCAGGCTGCGACGCAAACCATCGAGGTCGTGTTGTTGCAAACGCTCCATGTAGGTGCGCAAATCGGTGCCTTGTTGGTCCCCCAAAGTGCTCATGCTTTGGGGCGAGGCCACCTCGCTGTAGCTCATGCGTTGCAATTCTTCGACCGACAGGGCGACGATGCGCCCCGGTCTGAAACCTTGGTCGAGCAAGCGTTTGATCAGGCGCAGTTTTTCGACCTGTTCGAGCGGGTAACTGCGCTCGTCAAACTCGTCGCGCCCTGGTTGTGGAAAGCCGTAGCGACGCTCCCAGACCCGCAAAGTGTCTTTGCCAATGCCCGTGTCACGCTCCACAGCGGCGATCGACAAGTTCATGGCTTGGTTGTAGGAACGTGTGTTCATGCCTTGATTGTCATTGAAAAACCATGGGAATTTGTCGTGTCATAGACAATATCTCTAAATTAACGGATGATCACGTCCATGAAAACCCTGAATATCCTCTTCTATATCCGCTCTTTGGCCGCCCTGTCAGTCTGGCTTGTCGGCGTTGTTTGTCAGCCTGCGCTGGCACAAACAGCCAAGCCAGCCGCCTGTCCAGCGGTGCTGCAACACACGGTGGAGCGTTTGCAAGACGAAAAACCGCAGAACCTTTGTCAATACGCGGGTCAGGTGGTGGTGGTGGTCAACACCGCGAGCTTTTGCGGTTTCACACCCCAGTACAAAAGTTTGGAAGAACTGCATGCCCGCTACAAAGCCCAAGGCTTGGTGGTGTTGGGTTTCCCCTCCAACGATTTTTCGCAAGAGCCTGAGAACAACCAAAAGATCGCCGACTTTTGTGAGAACACCTACGGCGTGAAATTCCCCATGTTCACCAAAACCACTGTGCGCGGTAGCGAGGCTTCTCCGCTGTTCAAACAACTCACGCAAATCACCGACACCGCGCCCAAGTGGAACTTTTACAAATACATGATCAGCCGTGACGGCAAACAGGTGAAGAGCTTCAACAGCGCCGCCGATCCTTTGGGCAAAAACTTCCTGGCCGAAGTTGAAAAGCAACTCGCCACCAAGGTCCACTGAGTTGAACATGCGGGTTGCGATTGTGGGTTCGGGCATTGCCGGCTTGTCGGCAGCCCACCACCTGAAAGGCATGGCCGACATCAGCTTGTTTGAAGCAGGCGGCTATTTCGGCGGCCACACCCACACGGTGGACATCACCTTGCCGGGCCCACAGGGCGACACCAACTTCGGCGTCGACACCGGCTTCTTGGTTTACAACGAACGCACTTACCCGGGTTTGATCCAGCTGTTCAAAGACCTGCAAGTGCAAACCGCCCCCTCGGACATGTCGTTCTCGGTGCAATCGCACTGGGGCCGCAGCCGTCGACGTCTGGAGTGGAACGGTGCCAACCTCAACAGCGTGTTTGCCCAGCGCAGCAATGTGTTGCGGCCCGGGTTTTGGAAATTGCTGCGCGACATCCTGCGGTTCAACCAACTCGCCACCCGATTGGCCAGCGCCCACAACGATGGCGCCTTGATGCAACCCCTGCAAGCGTTTTTGGACCAGCACGGCTTTGGCAACACCTTCCGCGACGCCTATTTGCTTCCCATGTTGGGCTGTATTTGGAGTTGCCCGACCTCGCAAATGCTCGAGTTCCCGGCGGCCACCATGGTGCGCTTTTGTGACAACCACGGGCTGTTGCAAGTGAACAACCGACCGCAGTGGTTCACGGTGCAAGGCGGTGCTAAACATTATGTGCAAGCCATCACCCATGGGATTGCCGACAAGCGCTTGCACACACCCGTGTTGGGCATAGCCAGAAACCAACGCGGTGTGCAACTGCGCACCGCCCAAGGCGTGGAACAATTTGACCAAGTGGTGTTGGCCACGCACGCGGATCAGGCCTTGCGTTTGTTGGAGCAACCCAGCGAGCAAGAACAAGCACTGCTTTCGGCCATACGCTTCCAAGCCAACCACGCGGTGCTGCACACCGATGCGTCGGTCATGCCTCAAAAGCGCTTGGCTTGGGCCGCTTGGAATTACCAGCGCACCGAGGACCACAGCGAAAATGCCCATGTGTGTTTGCACTACTGGCTGAACAAACTGCAACCCCTGCCCTTTCAACAAAACGTGTTTGTGTCGCTCAACCCCGCGGTGACCATCGATCCCGCCAAGGTCATTGACAGCTTCGACTATGACCACCCGGTGTTTAACCTGGATGCGATCCACGCGCAGCGACAAATCAACCGACTGCAAGGTGTACAGCACACTTGGTTTGCAGGCGCCTGGATGGGCTATGGCTTTCATGAAGACGGCTTGAAAGCAGGCCGTGCCGCCGCCAATGGCATCTTGACCCTGATTCACCAACAACAAGCCGCATGAATGCACTCCACGCCAACGCGTCAACACCGCTGATTGGCGTGGGCCAGGTGCGCCACACACGGTTGCGCCCCCAACGGCATGCCTTTGCCTACAACACCTGGTTTTTGATGTTGCCCATGCGCCAAATGGCGTTGAACGGCGGCGGTGCACTGCCTTTGAACCGAGCAGGCTTGGTGTCTTTTCATGACCAAGACCACGGCGATGGTCGCGGTCCGGCGCAAGGCGGCGCACTGGCTTGGTTGGATGAACTGTTACAAGCCCAAGGCATCGACGATGCCCAAGGCGAGGTCTGGCTGCACACCTATGCACGGGTGCTGGGCTATGTGTTCAAACCTGTGAGCTTTTGGTATTGCCACCGCCGCGACAACAGCTTGGCGGCCATCGTCGCCGAAGTGAACAACACCTTTGGTGAACGCCATTGCTATGTGTTGCCCGCGCCGCGCTACGGCGAGGACCTGCGCGCCGACAAGGTGTTATACGTGTCCCCTTTTTGCCAGGTGCTGGGGCGTTACAGCTTTCGCTTCATGCGCACCGAGGATGCACAAGGCCCTCGCACCGTGGTGCGCATCGACCACAGTGACGAAGAAGGTCCTCTGATCAACACCAGCGTCAGCGGTCGATTACAGCCCCTCACGGCAAGCACGCTGCGCCGCGCCTTGTGGTCCCATCCGATGCACAGTTTGGGCGTGATTCTTCGCATCCACTGGCAAGCGCTGCAACTCTGGCTCAAGCGCGTGCCCTTGGTCACCAAGCCTGCACCCCCCGATGATTTCGCCACCCGTGGCAGCCACTGACACCTGACGCCTCATGACCATGACCCCTTCTTCCAAACTGAACTTGCTCGACTTGGGGGCTCAGACCCCGGCTGCGGCCAAACGCGCCCTGTCCATGTTGCAAGCCTTGAGCACCGGTGGCTTGCAATTGCAACTGCCCGACGGTCGCACGCATTTCTTTGGCCACACCAGCGGGCCACAAGCGAGCATGGTGTTGCACAACTGGCAGGTGTTTGGTGCTGCTTTGCGATCCGGCGATATTGGCTTTGCCGAGTCCTTCATCGCAGGAGACTGGGAAACGCCCGACCTCACCGCCTTGCTGCGCTTGTTGGTGGTCAACCGCCGTCCCATGGACGACATGATTTTTGGCACCTGGTGGGGTCGCTTGGCCTACCAAATTCGGCATTGGATGCGGCGCAACACCAAGAAAAACAGCAGCAAAAACATCCATGCGCATTACGACCTGGGCAATGCGTTTTACAGCCTCTGGCTGGACCCGACCATGACTTATTCGTCGGCTTGGTTCGAGGGCAACACCGATCAAGACCTGGTGAGCGCCCAACAGGCCAAGGTGCGGCGTGCGCTGCGCATGGCCGGGGTGCAAGCAGGGGGGCAACAACGCGTGTTGGAAATCGGTTGTGGCTGGGGCGGCCTGGCTGAAATCGCCACCCATGAATTTGGTGCACAAGTGACGGGCATCACTTTGAGCCCCTCGCAACTGGCCTATGCCACCGAGCGCTTGCACGCCCACAACATGCATGCCGATCTGCGCTTGCAAGACTACCGCGACACCAACGACGGCCCGTACGACGCCATTTGCTCGATCGAGATGATCGAGGCTGTGGGTCGCGAATATTGGCCCACCTATTTCCAAACCATCGCGCGCTTGTTGAAACCAGGCGGTCGCGCTTGCATCCAAAGCATCGTGATCGACGACGCGCTTTACGAGCGTTACGCCTTGGGCACCGACTTCATCCAACAGTACATCTTCCCCGGTGGCTTTTTGCCCAGCACCAGTGCTTTCGTTGCACAAGCCCAAGCCGCTGGCCTGCAAGTGGTGGACCAGTTTGCTTTTGGTTTGGACTACGCCGAAACCTTGCGGCGCTGGCGCGAAAACTTTTTGCAAGTCCGGTCAGAGTTGCCTGCCTTGGGTTTTGACAAAGCATTCGAGCGCACTTGGTTGTTTTATTTGGCGTATTGCGAAGCGGCATTCGCTGAGCACAACACCGACGTGCTGCAGTTCACCTTGCAAAAAACCGCATGAGCGACCCCGCCGCCACCCCCAGCGGCCTGTCCTTGATGCGCTTGGGGCTGCCTGCCCTGCCATTGGCTTTTGTGGCCCTGCCCCTGTACATGTATTGGCCGCACCACGTGGCCACGCAATTTGGCATCTCGCTGGCGCTGTTGGGCGGTTTGCTGTTCGTGGCGCGCTTGTTCGA